>CP068473.1:611518-917278 GCA_016766635.1 Candidatus Xiphinematobacter sp. | reverse complement strand
AAGGGAACTGAAGAAGTACCTAAAAGTTTCGATTGTAGAATCGCTGTATCGCAAGGGCTTCGCTAAAGCATCTATATTTAAAAAAAGCTGCAGATAAGAAAAACTACTCTTGTGCCTTGGAGAGGGGGAGCTACTCCAATCAGGAGACACTTATTCTGCATGCGACACAAGGCGGCCAAAGCCATGATTCCTTCGGCAATTCCTTATTTTCCAGGAATAAAATGCTTCCTCTCTATGAAGAACGTGGTTGTGTCTGATAAGGTCTCTTGCTAGTCCGCACCGCGTAACATCTCATTTGCTGTGTCCTCGCTTTGGATTATCCAAAGGTCGGCTTTTCTCGGCCAGTCTGCCAAACTTCGCCAGAAACAAGCTGTTTTGCATCCCTGTACTGGTTTTTCATTAGGACCTTACCACCCCTTTACCCAGTTGATAACGTCTACAATAGCAGCGCTGCACCGGAAGGTAAGACGGTAGGAAGGCTCTTGGCCTTGGGGCAATTCGTAGAGCAGTTTGCGAAGCCGATACGCTTGCAAACTGGCCCGATCTCCTCAGATAGACTGCTGCGGCCGCCCCCGTTGTCGTGAGGCATCCGTTAAAATTGCCAAACAGTCTCTTATGTGCAGGGCAGTATCCTGGGCCTTGTCCAAAGTCACGCATCCTGGCTCCTTAAGTACAAGTGACTTTTAGAGTGTCTAAAGCAGACTGGCAGCGATGGTACTCTGGTCTGAGTAAAGAATTTTGCCTTGCTAGGAGGTAGGGATGACGTTTGTGCTGAGCAGCGATAAAATCTAGAGTTTGTTTCCCCGGAGGAAAGACCCATCTGCGCAGCGTGGAAAGGGCAATTGCTGCACACTTCTTTTCTTGTCTCTAGGTATTAAGTAGGGTAGTTCTTCAGCAGAACTTGGATGCGCAAAGTATCCTCCTGCCTTCCCTAGTGTCCTGACAGCCCTTTCCACCACTATTCTCCCGCAAGAGAAAAAGAGAAAAAAATAAAACCTTCCCAAGAGCTGATCAGGATTAAGAGGTGGGCTTAACTAAAGAAAGTAAGCCAAGGAAGGATCCATAGGTTCGTGGCAATTGAGACACAGAAGACGCGGGTACCTGATACCTACCTTACACGTTTTCCTATCCGGGAGTGCACTAAAATAAAGCCGGTCTTTCGTCCCTCAGGGCTCCGCAGCAAGAGGTATAGGTTGCTACGATCGTGGGTGGCTTCCTGGGTTAAGTCGTGCAATTTCTAACATGCGCCGGATAACAGATTGGTCTTCCTAAACTAGCTGTAGAAACAAGAGCAAAGTTCTTCCCGACATCCAGCTCTCCTGGACGCTGGTTTGACTGCCTCTATCTCGTCGCCAATAAATTCTTTTGGTGAGAAGTCCCCACTTGGATTCTAGGATGTCTCATGAAAAAGACTCCTCTCTGAGGAGTCAACATATCAACAGATAGGAGAAAAGGGTTAGATCTTAACTCCTTGGAGATAAAATTGGAATTTTGGGCCCAGGCGATGGGGCCAATATAAGCCTGCACTGCCTTGACATGCTCCATTTTTGCCGAAGCCGGCAAAAAGACACAGAGAGAGCAGGTCGCGTTGTTCCCATGGCTCCTTCAACTAAGGAACGGAGAAGTAGCATTTGGCAAACGCCGTCCAATTTTGTGGTTGAATACTACCATAGATTCGTTAATGAAGGGGGCAAGTGCTGGACCATTTTTGGCGGCGGCATTGAGAGCAATAATCCTACCTACCGATGATCATAAACGTGCCACGTCAATGTTTTAAAAATGCTAAAGCCAAAGGCATTAGCTCAATACCCCTCAAGAGATAAATCGGGTCCATTTTCGCAGAACAAGACCACCTGCCTAAATCCCAGGCCTTCCGCAACTGAGGGCATAATCAGATGGAGTTCTTCACGACTCGCAATAGGCACTGTTTCTGAAAGACCCCGCGATATTTCTCTTCAGAAAGCTGTTGGAGTCCAAAAACGGACACTCATGAATGCAGCTTCCAGGGAAGCTGGCACTTTTTGTAGTCGGTTTCCTACTAAGAAGTTAGAAAAATCATAGCCACCTGCTTTTTCACCCAAAAGCGACTATGTTCTGTTCGGGGCACCCAGCGTGTAAGGTGGAAACCCCCCGTTTCCCAATCGGCACGCGAACAAAAGTCTCCGCTCATTTTCTACTCACCTACTCCGGAAAAGGGGGCAAAAAGATTCGCTTGTTTCTGTAGGATCCTTAATAGTTTGTGGTCTCTGCTGGCAACCTAGGATACCACAAAAAGCCCAGTGCTGCTCTGCTGTAACTATCTTTGTCTGGAGGATCTTCAAAAGAAGAGGAGGGTTACAGCGTGGCCAAAATTCCCCCCATCGCTTCTTTAACAAAGTCCACAAAGTCCATATGTACCCGCACGATTTTGCTGCAAGGCCGAGGGGTGTTTTCATTTCCTTCGAAGGTGCAGAAGGATGTGGAAAAACTACACAAATCCTCAGACTTGCGCAGGCATTCCGAGATTATGATAGGCCCCTCTTGGCACTGAGGGAACCAGGTGGGACAGCTCTTGGTGAATCTGTTCGCCATCTTCTTAAGGCAACCACCGTGGGAACTTCTAAACTGTTTCCGGAGGCGGAGTTATTACTCTTCACCGCCAGCAGAGCGCAACTAGTTCGGGAGAAGATTCTCCCTGCTCTCCTTGCGGGCTCCATTGTTGTTTGCGATCGCTTTCTTGATTCTACCACAGTTTACCAAGGCAAAGCACGTAGCCTGCCGCACAACTTCGTCGAATACGTTAACCAGCAAGTGGTAAGTGGTTGTATTCCAGATGTGACCTTTCTCTTAGACATAGATTCTGAGGTTGCGTTGCAACGTGTTTCTCGTCGCGACACCTCCCTTAACCCGAGCGGGATAGGGAAAGAATCCTTGAAATACCATGCCTTAGTTCGTAGAGGCTACTTGGAGCTTGCTCAAGCAAATCCAGACCGTTTCGTGGTTTTGGATGCTGAGCAGCCAGTAGATGCACTTTCTCAGATAATTATAATGACTTTGGAAGAAAGATATGGCCCTCTTAGCTAGGAACGCCCTGGAATACTTAGCCGCCTCCCATAAAGCGCATCACCTTGCTCATGCCTATTTGATCCACGGTGCCTCCGGCTCTGGGAAGAAAGATCTAGCTAGAAAACTTGCTGCGCTGATCTTGCGCTGCTCAGAAGAAGTACTTGGCTCTTGCTCTTCACATCCAGACTTTCATAGAGTTCAGCCCGTTTCTAAAACCCGACGCATTGTTATTGGACAAGTACGCCTTTTGGAACATCTGCTTCGGAAGCGGTCTGTGACTGGGACTGCTAAGGTCGCAATAATTCAGGAGGCAGACCGTTTTGCTCTCAATGCCGCCAATGCCTTCCTAAAAACCCTGGAAGAACCACCTAATGACACCTTTCTAGTACTCCTCGCTACCAGCCTAGAAACTATCTTGCCAACCATCCTCTCGAGGTGCATCCGGGTGCCATTGTATCACAAAGAAAAACGGCAAGCTACCCCACAAGAGAGGTCTATTGTGAAACATTTCAATCACTGCCTACAACTCGGAATTGGAGCAGTTGCTCAGACATTCCAGTTTGTGAGGGAGTTTCAAACCATACTAGCTAAGTGTAAAGAGGATGCAGCCAAGCAAGCTGGAGCAGAACTTGAGCACTACAGGCACCGCTATCAAAAGGGTACCGATGGTGCATGGATCGAGGAACGCGCGAAGTGTTCCAAGGCCATGATGGAGTCTACTTTCGTTTATCTACGACATGGCCTAGTTACAGCTTTGAAAAGTTGCCTTGCAGAGGGGCTTCGCACCTCCCATCTCGGGATTGTTTCTCCTGATCCTACGGCTGTTCTTCTTGCTAAAGCTCCACATGGAATTCTCCTCCAGCAAATAGAATTACTGGAGCTTCTCCAGAGGTTCCTGGCCGTTGGAGTCAACGAGTCCCTTGCTCTTGAAGTGTGCTTTCTGGAGATTTTTTCCATGACCCCGCGTAGTGACTTGATTCCGAAGAACTAAATTCTGAATCGCCAATTGTCTTCCCCAAGAATTCGATCCTTCAAGCCCATACCTTCCCTAATTTGCAATGAATAACGCTCGGTTTCTCCAGAGATAACCTAGACCAGAGTACAGAGTGAGTGTTAGAGTAACTGTAACAAGTATCCATCCACCATAGATCCAAGTAGATGCCCACCATGCTGGCCGCAATTGCCACTCCAAAAATGTTGCAAGCATCAGGAAGAAAAAAATGGTCATCATTTGCCAGACTGTTTTATGTTTCCCCAGTCGTTCTGCTGGAAGAATGACGCCCTTGCTTCCAGCGAGGAGACGCAATCCTGTGATCAAGAATTCCCTTGCGATGATAATCATTACTACCCATGCAGGGAGATCTGCATAAATGAGTAGGAGAATAAACGCTGATGCATTGAGGACCTTGTCTGCTAAGGGATCCATTAGTCTTCCAAAATTGGTCGCCAGGCTCCGCCTGCGAGCAAGCAGTCCGTCGAGGTAATCCGTCAAGGTCGCCAGGGTAAAAAAGACCAGTGCAAGTGTCATATTCCATCTGAATGGGCTTTCTGTAGCCACCACAAAAAGTACTGTAAGGGAAAAGCGGGCCAAGGTGAGGCGATTGGGAAGGGTCATGGCGGGGTTCTTCCAACTAAATAAGAGAAAACTCCCAGGTTGTGCCGTGCCGTGCTTGGTAGAAAGTGAGTGCTGCTTAGTGAGACTGCTTTTCCTATCCGGGGGACATACTCTTGCTGGCATAAAAGCTACAACGCACCCCTAATGAGCTCAACCGCCCGCTGCAGCGCTTCCCCAAGATGTCTTACTCCCCTACCCCCTCCTCTGGCTCTATCTGTTCCTCCACCCCCAGTGCCACCTACAATATGTGTAATCTCTTGCACGATGTTTCTCGCGGAGAGTTTCGGAACCCAGGAAGAAGGAACAGTTACTATTAGTAAAACTACATCGTTCTCGCTTCCTCCGAGGACTAAGACCCCATCAAATCGGTCTTTAATGGAATTTGAAACCTCCTCCAGGACGACCCCATTAATCTCCCCTACATTCTCCACAATGGCCGGAATCTCCCCAATAGTACTCTTCCTTTCCAATAAGACGCTGGCAATGGCATTAGCTTGTCGTTGCTGAGAAACCCGCAGCTGTTTCTCCAGCATCCTAGACCGTTTGATGGCAAAATCTACCTTTTGTTCCAATTGCACCACAGGTGCACCTAGTTTTCCTGCTAGGCGACACAACAATTCTGTTTGGCATTGAATAAAGAGGTATGCAGCATAGCCTGCAACTGCTTCGATACGGCGTACACCAGCGGCTACCGCTTCCTCGGAGATAATTCGGAATACTCCTAGTTCCCCCGTAGCTCGGCAGTGAGTTCCAGCACAAAGTTCCATTGAGTATCCGTCCAACGAACCTGCTGTGCCTCCGATCTGGACGATGCGCACGTTCCTACCATACTTCTCACTGAAGATCTGTATAACATCAGCACGTCCTCGCACCTCATTGTAAGGAAGTTGCATCCATGAGATTTGTGAATTTTCCAGGATGCGTTCGTTGACTAGTTTCTCGACATCAGTGAGCCTTGCTTGAGTCAGGGCACCACTTCCAAAATCAAATGTCAACTTTTTTGCCCCTACATATGAGCCACGTTGTGCGATACTGCAGGACAGAACTTCGCGTAGTGCCCAGTGGAGGAGGTGCGTAGCAGAATGATGGCGTTCGATAGCTATCCGTCTCCTGGAGTCTACGACAGCTTGAACTTGTGTTCCTATTGCAAGCGTGAGGCACTCCTTCCCCTCAGAAGCTAGACGATGATACAGGGCATCCCCAGAACGCATCGCCGTAAGGACAGGGAAGTGCTGACTACTTTCTTCCTGGAGAGTTTTCAGATAACCAGAATCACCAACCTGGCCCCCCATTGTTGGGTAGAAGGGGGTTTTGTCTAGGGCAAGCCAAGTCCCATCTGTTCCAGTGTAAAGATCACGAATGACTCCAGTAGACTCTAGGGACTCATAACCAAGGAACTGCGTCGTGATTCCTTGTGCGCTTGCCTGAGTAAGTTCTCTTCTCTGATTAGCGCGCGCCAAGGAGCGCTGTTGTCCCATGTATTGCTCAAAACCTGTTTGGTCTACAGAAAATCCAACCTCCCTGGCCATTAATTGGGTAAGATCTATAGGGAAGCCGTAGGTGTCTGAAAGGCGAAAAGCATCCTCTCCCGGCACTATGGAGGAACCTAGTGTCCTAAGGCGAGAGATAATTTCCTTAAAGACTTGCAATCCTCTATCAAGTGTTTTGTAAAAAGCCTCTTCCTCTGCTCGAATGATCTCCTCTACCCGTGCTTGTTGAGAGATAAGTTCTTGGAAAACGTTTCCCATTATCCCAACAAGAACCGCAACAAGCCGGTGCAAAAATGGCTTACGTAAGCCTAAAACTCTCCCGTGTCGAACAGCCCGGCGTAGTATCCGCCGCAGCACATAGCCCCGACCGGTGTTATCCGGAAAAATTCCGTCGGCAATGGCAAAAGCGAGGGTGCGAAGGTGATCGGCAACTACTCGGAAGGCGGTGTCCACCATTTCTTGGTGGTTCCGATTGTCCAATGGAGGCAGGGTAGCCATATACTGCTTGCCACTTAATTTCTCGGTTTGCTGCAGTAGTGGGTAGAAGAGATCGGTCTCGTAATTAGAAACTGTATGGGAGAAGTCCGTAAACCCCCGAGTACCCTGAAGGACAGAGGCTATGCGCTCAAGTCCCATACCGGTGTCGACATGTTGTGTAGGGAGAGGGGCGATAGTACTATCCTGGAGTAGGTTGAACTGGATGAAAACGAGATTCCAAATTTCCATACAGTACACGCTCCCAGTATTAATCAGATTTCCACAAGAATCACCAGCAGGAGTTAAATCTATATGCAACTCGCTGCACGGCCCACATGGGCCATTGTCTCCCATCATCCAAAAATTATCCTTTTTCCCGCCACTACGGACGTGGATTCTGGGATCAAGGCCGGCATTTCGAAAGAGATTGCCCCAGCACTCACAAGCCTCTTCGTCTATCTCGCTAGGCTCGCCAGGAGCTGGCCGATAGAAACTAGCGTAGAGCCGCTGCGGTGGAAATTTCCACCGGCATGCTATGAGTTCCCAGGCCCATTCAATGGCTTCCCTTTTAGAATAGTCGCCAAAACTCCAATTCCCTAGCATTTCGAAGAAAGTATGGTGGTACGTATCCAATCCGACATCTTCGAGGTCGTTGTGTTTCCCTCCAGCGCGGAGGCATTTTTGGGTACTAGCGGCTCGGGTGGACATTCCTGGAAGAACTTCTGGCCAACTACTTACATCCGGAGGACACTCACCAAGAAAAATCGGCACAAACTGGTTCATGCCAGCATTAGTAAACAGTAAGTTTGGGGAGTCTGGTAAAAGGCTGGAAGAGCGGATGAGGGAGTGTCCCTTAGAGGAAAAAAACTTGAGGAAGGAAGATCGTATTTCTGCGCTGGTCATAAAAAGGTCGCCTGATACTGATCGGCCAATGATAACACTCCGGAAGAATCTAGTCTATGTCATCAATGATGTCTATAGACCTGGAAGCGAAGGTCCGTAACAAGAACAACGCGCAGGTGCCTAACCTCTGAATATTTTGCTAATCAGGCGGGCAACACTGCAATTTTCCAAGTTCTGCTTCCGCTGCGAGTTTCCCAAATGGTTCCATGTGAGTTAGATTCTTGCGCCCACATTTGGGTTGTTATACCTTCCTCTGCTGTTAAGGACAGCGGTTGCTCCATCTTTGGCTAGGTAGCTCAGTCGGTAGAGCAGAGGACTGAAAATCCTTGTGCCGGGGGTTCGATTCCCTCCCTAGCCACGCAAGATTCGCCTTTCAGATTATGTTGGGTTAACTCTCTGTCTGATTCTATCAGAGGCGTTTTCGGGCCACATTCTCCTGCGCCAGAATAATTTGTAAGACCGTGGCTTATGTCTTAGCCTACCTATTCCACGAGTTGTCCGAAGGGAAGTTAAGCTAGGTATCTAAGCTAGGTACTTCCTGTCACCTTTGTATCTGTGGTTTTCCTTGTGTAGACGGGGGTTCTTCTGATTAAGATATAGCCCGTCTAAGGGCACTTTAATCTGCTTACGGGCTCTATAGGTGGTGTCCGGGTAACAAATAATAAAAGAAGCGTAATTGTGATAGATCAAATTGTTCGCATCCTCGGGGAAGGGGCTGAGTGTTTACTGACTCATACTAGCCGGACCTTTGCTAAGGAAACACTCTACTTACCGGGCGCGGATTTTATAGAAAGGGTTTTCTTGCCGTCAGATCGGAATAACCGTGTGTTAGGCAATTTAAATCGGATCTATCGCCATGGTCGTCTTAGCGGGACGGGCTATCTCTCCATTTTGCCAGTAGATCAGGGTGTTGAACACTCAGCTGGGGCCAGTTTTGCTGCTAATCCCGAATATTTTGATCCGGAGAATATCGTTAGACTTGCAATTGAAGGTGGATGCAATGCTGTGGCGTCCACTTTTGGAGTTCTGGGAGCTGTCGCTAGGAGATATGCACACAAAATTCCCTTCCTGGTGAAGATCAATCATAATGAGCTGCTTACCTACCCTAATAAGCATAGAGAGATTCTTTTTGGTACTGTTAAGCAAGCTTATGAGCTAGGGGCTGCTGCCATAGGGGCAACGGTCTACTTTGGCTCAGAGGATGCTCCGCGAGAAATTGTCGAAATTTCTGAACTGTTTGCTCTAGCGCATGAACTCGGCATGGTGACCGTTTTGTGGTGTTATCTACGTAATGCCTCTTTCGTGAGGGAAGATAGAGATTTGCACCTTTCTGCTGACCTCACAGGTCAAGCCAACTACTTGGGTGCCACTATCCAGGCTGATGTCATCAAACAGAAGCTTCCTGAAAACAATGGTGGATTCCCCACTTTGGGGGGCGTGGGCCAGAGGTATGGAAAATCTGACAAGCGAGTGTATCTGGAGCTAACAAGCAAACACCCCGTAGATCTTTGTAGATATCAGGTAGCCAACTGCTTCATGGGGCGCGTAGGGCTCATCAGTAGCGGAGGCGCTTCGGGTGGTAAAAACGATCTTCCGGAGGCTATCTATACTGCAGTCGTCAATAAGAGGGCCGGAGGACAAGGGCTCATCTCTGGCAGGAAGGCATTTCAACGGCCAATGAAGGAAGGAGTAGCACTCCTCCAGGCTATCCAAGACGTTTACCTCTGTGAGGAGGTAACTGTCGCCTAGTGCTTTTAGGGCTTACTAAGTGCTTACTAATGGAGCCAAATAAAAAAAAGGAGCACGAAAAGGGTACGTAGTCGCCCGCAAGAACCTAGCGGGCTCCTACAAACAATAACCACCTGGCAACGTCCTACTCTCACACACCCTATAGATGCACTACCATCGGAGCTTGTAGCGTTTCACTTCCGTGTTCGGGATGGCAACGGGTGGGACCACTACGCCTAATCACCAGGTGGTTTTTGTATTTTCGTATCGCCTCCGCACACAGGGTCCGACTCCTAGCACTAGGAAAGTCAAACGAGTTATTAGTATTGCTGAGCTGAACATATTGCTATGCTTACACCTGCAACCTATCAACGTGGTAGTCTTCCACGACTCTTAAGGGAGAACTCATCTTGGGAAGGGCTTGGCGCTTAGATGCTTTCAGCGCTTATCCTTTCCAAACTTAGCTACCCAGCGGTGCCCCTGACGGAACAACTGGCTCACCAGAGGTTTGTCAATCCCGGTCCTCTCGTACTAGGGACTGAATCCCTCAATTCTCCTGCGCCCACAGTGGATAAGGACCGAACTGTCTCACGACGTTCTGAACCCAGCTCGCGTACCACTTTAACCGGCGAACAGCCGGACCCTTGGGACCTTCTCCAGCCCCAGGATGTGATGAGCCGACATCGAGGTGCCAAACCCTGCCGTCGATATGAGCTCTTGGGCAGGATCAGCCTGTTATCCCTAGCGTACCTTTTGTCCGTTGAGCGATGGCAATTCCACATTCGACCACCGGATCACTTGGACCTGCTTTCGCATCTGCTCGACTTGTAGGTCTCACAGTTAAGCTGGCTTATATCCATATACTCGTCGCTTGATTGACAACCAAGCTGAGCCAACCTTCGTACTCCTCCGTTACTCTTTGGGAGGAGACCGCCCCAGTCAAACTGACCAGCTGCCAGGGTCCCTCACCCGGTTAACGGGCTAAGGTTAGGTATTCCAATATTGAAGAGTGGTGTTTCACCGGCGGCTCACCGTAGCCCAAAAGCTGCGGATCATAGCCTCCCACTTACGCTAAGCATCAAAACCGAAATACCAATGACAGCGTACAGTAAAGGTGCATAGGGTCTTTCCGTCCTACTGCGGGTAGGCGGCATCTTCACCGCCATTACAACTTCGCTGAGCTCCTCGTTGAGACAGCGGTCAACTCGTTACACGATTCGTGCGGGTCGGAACTTACCCGACAAGGAATTTCGCTACCTTAGGACCGTTATAGTTACGGCCGACATTCACCGGGACTTAGGATCAAAGCTTCGCCCTTTGGGGGCTAACCTCTTACCGTAATCTTTCGGCATTGGTCACGTGTCACACCCTATACATCATCTTACGATTTAGCAGAGTGCTGTGTTTTAGTTAAACAGTCGGTTGACCCCATTCACTGCGACCCCCCCTAGGGGGGGCACCCCTTCTTCCGAAGTTACGGGGCTAGATTGCCGAGTTCCTTAACGAGGTTTCACTCACGCGCCTTGGCACACTTATGCCCACCCACCTGTGTCGGTTTGCGGTACGGACAGCTAGGGAACGCACAGCAGCTTTTCTTGGTATTTTGTTAGTGCAATCCGCTTAGGCCGAAGCCTCCACGTCCCCCCCTTTAAGGGGGACCGCCACTTTCAATCGGCGGCCACACTCTCATCATACGTCCCCACTGCGCTTTGACCAAACTGGTGTAGGAATATTAACCTGCTCTCCATCGTCTACGCCCTCCGGCCTCGACTTAGGTTCCGACTCACCCTGGGAGGACGAACCTTGCCCAGGAAACCTTGGGTTTACGGCGGCCGGGAATTCCACCCGGCTTATCGCTACTCATGTCTGCATTCTCACTTGTCAGCACTCCACCCCCAGTTACCTGAAAGCTTCTCCGTACTGACAACGCTCCCCTACCACTCCTCAGAGAGACCTCCCTGAGAAATCCAGAGCTTCGGTATCGCGCTTATCGCCAATCATTTTCGGCGCAAGATCACTCGCTGAGTCAGCTATTACGCACTGTTTAAATGATGGCTGCCTCTAAGCCAACATCCTCAGTGTCTAAGCAACCTCACTTCCTTTCCACTAAGCACGATTTAGGCACCTTAGCTGCTGATCTGGGTTGTTTCCCTCTCGACCATGAAGCTTATCCCTCATGGACTGCCTCCCGTGTTCCACCCCGCAGCATTCGGAGTTTGATTGAATTCGGTACCCTGGTATGGGCCCTAGTTCATCCAGTGCTCTACCTCTGCGGGTCAGCACACGAGGCTCTACCTCAATAGATTTCGGGGAGAACCAGCTATCACGGGGTTTGATTAGTCTTTCGCTCCTACCCACAGCTCATCCCAGGACTTTTCAACGTCCACGAGTTCGGTCTTCCACCTCGTATTACCGAGGCTTCATCCTGGCCATGGGTAGATCACCTCCGCTTCGGGTCTAGCACCTGCGGCTCAAATCGCCCATTTCAGACTCGCTTTCGCTTCGCCTACACCCCAGAGGGGCTTAAACTTGCCACAGATACTAACTCGCAGACTCATTAAGCAAAAGGCACGCCATCATCTCTTGCGAGACTTTGACACCTTGTAAGTGCACGATTTCAGGTACTCTTTCACTCCGCTCACAGCGGTACTTTTTCACCTTTCCCTCACGGTACTAGTTCACTATCGGTCGCCAGCTAGTATTTAGTCTTACGCCGTGGTCGGCGTGGCTTCATGCGAAGTTTCACGTGCATCGCATTACTCAGGAATTCCCAGAATGTCCTTCAGTTTTCGGTCACGGGCCTCTCACCCTCTACGGGGCGCTTTTCCACGCGCTTTACCTAACGTCCAAACTACTCTTTTTGGGATCCTACTACCCCGGAGAGCATAGCTATCCGGTTTGGACTGTTCCGCTTTCGCTCGCCACTACTTACGGAATCGCATTCGCTTTCTCTTCCTCCGGTTACTGAGATGTTTCACTTCACCGGGTATTGCTCAAACCACTCTATAGATTCAAGTGGCAGTTTCCCAACATGACTTGGGAAGGGTTACCCCATTCGGAAATCTACGGGTCGAAGCGTATTTGCCGCTCACCGTAGCTTATCGCAGCTTATCACGTCCTTCATAGCCTTCTGGCACCAAGGCATCCATCATGCACTCTTAATAACTTTCTCTTATGCTAAGAACCGTCTTTCTCTTTAGGTTCTTCTTTAACCTCTTCTTTCTATCTACTTTCTATAACTGAACCCTTTGCTGGCGAGTGGGGGAGGAACCCCGTATTCGCTAGCTACCATGTGATTCAGTTTGAAGTTGTTTTCTACCCTGTATGCGGATATCAAAGAACACTCCTCCCCTCGAGAATTCTCGAGGAGAAGTCACCCGAGGACTCTGAAAAGCCAGAACCAGCTTTCTTAAAAAGAACCCCTACGCTACATCGTGGCACACAAAGAGCCGACGTGGGCCTGACTGGACTTGAACCAGTGACCCTGCGCTTATCAAGCGCATGCTCTAACCGGCTGAGCTACAGGCCCAGAGGGCACATCACACCCCACACGAATGTGGAGGCAAGGGGATTTGAACCCCTGACATCCAGCTTGCAAAGCTGGCGCTCTACCAACTGAGCTATGCCCCCCGCCTATCACTCTAGCTAGCATGTGTCCAGCACGTGCTCAACACCTGCCAAGCGGAAGAGGGCAAGCCTCCTCCTCTCAGGGGGCTAAAAGCCGCCAGAAACCAGGTTCATGCAAAAACTGAAAGGTGTGTTCCCCGTTTGCTCCAGTCCCTGACTGGGACTGTTACCTCCTACCGTCCTTCCTGTGTAGGGAAGGTTCTCCAGTCCAGTAGAGGACGGTAGTCGACCTGTACTTTGGCTTTGCAAAGTAACTTGCTCCTTAGAAAGGAGGTGATCCAGCCGCAGGTTCCCCTACGGCTACCTTGTTACGACTTCATCCTAGTTACCATCCATACCTTAGGGCACTACCTCCCTTGCGGGTTGGCTCATACACTTCGGGTACAAACGACTTCCATGATGTGACGGGCGGTGTGTACAAGGCCCGGGAACGTATTCACGGCGCCGTAGCTGATACGCCATTACTAGCGATTCCGGCTTCATGTAGGCGAGTTGCAGCCTACAATCCGAACTGGGCGCACTTTTAGGGATTTCCTCCATCTCACGATCTCGGATCATTCTGTAGTGCGCATTGTAGTACGTGTGCAGCCCTGGCCGTAAGGGCCATGCTGACTTGACGTCATCCCCACCTTCCTCCCCGTTTCACAGGGCAGTCTGAGCAGAGAACTCCCCGCAAAGGGAGTAACAGCTCACAGGGGTTGCGCTCGTTGCGGGACTTAACCCAACATCTCACGACACGAGCTGACGACAGCCATGCAGCACCTGTGTAACCCCAGCATCCTCTCGGACCGTCACCGACTTTCATCGGCTATCACGTTACATGTCAAGGCCAGGTAAGGTTCTTCGCGTTGCATCGAATTAAGCCACATACTCCACCGCTTGTGCGGGCCCCCGTCAATTTCTTTGAGTTTTAGCCTTGCGGCCGTACTCCTCAGGCGGCACGTTTAACGCGTTAGCTCCGGCACAGGCAGGGTCGAATCTGCCTATACCAAACGTGCACCGTTTACTGCTAGGACTACCGGGGTATCTAATCCCGTTTGCTCCCCTAGCCTTCGTGCCTCAGCGTCAGGAATTGCCCAGAGACCCGCTTTCGCAACTGGTCTTCCTCACGATATCTACGCATTTCACTGCTACACCGTGAATTCCGGTCTCCTCTACAACCCTCTAGCATGGCAGTATCAAGTGCAGTTTCGAAGTTGAGCTCCGAGATTTCACATTTGACTAACCACACCGCCTACGCACCCTTTACGCCCAATAAATCCGAACAACGCTCGAGACCTCTGTATTACCGCGGCTGCTGGCACAGAGTTAGCCGTCTCTTCCTCTAGCGGTACTATCACTTTCTTGTTCCCGCTTGACAGGAGTTTACGAGCGCGAAGCCCTTCATCCTCCACGCGGCGTTGCTTCATCAGGGTTTCCCCCATTGTGAAAAATTCTCGACTGCTGCCACCCGTAGGTGTCTGGACCGTGTCTCAGTTCCAGTGTGGCTGATCGTCCTCTCAGACCAGCTACCCGTCATTGCCTTGGTGAGCCATTACCTCCACCAACAAGCTGATAGGCCGCGAGCTCATCGGAAAGCGCCAGGACTGGCTTTAACTTAAGGGATAAACATCCCCCAAGCTACATGCGGTATTAATTCGCCTTTCGGCGGGCTATCCCCCACTTACCGGTAGATCACTCACGTGTTACGCACCCGTACGCCACTGAGTCGGAGACTGCATTGCTGCAGACCCCCACTCCGTTCGACTTGCATGTCTTATCCACGCCGCCAGCGTTCGTTCTGAGCTAGAATCAAACTCTCCATAAAAACTTCTGCCCCACACAACCAGGGTTGCATGGATCGGCAAAAGAAATTAAGAAAAAACAAACCCTGGGAACCTCCGCCAGCTTTTTCTGGGAAAAAAGCACTTGGACTAAGCCAAATTCTTCTTCGAAGAAGGCCAAGCAAAGACTCCCCGTTCTTCTTCTTTTTTAAAGCAACGAAGAACGCACATCTCAGTTTTTGCTATGTGTCACATAAGCGATTTGAGTTTCTTACCAAGAAACCAAATTCAGACTTTCAAATATCCTCCCTCCAGGAGTCCCCTCGAGAGGGGCAACAAGTACTTGCCTGAAGGTCTGCACTGCCAAAGTGCCCGAAGCGGGCCCCTGGTGGAGGAGAAACCTACTTGGTCTTGTTTTAACCCTCCTCCCCCGTACAGAAAGATGTAGCGTTCCAGAAAATAAGGTACTAGTCAAGCGGTTTTTTTAAGCTCCCGAATTAATTCCTCATTTGTATCGCTTAATATCTTTCTGGAAAATAGAATCTCCTTCTGGAAGAAGGATCCCTGTTGCCTGGCATGCAACCAGGCTGCATAGTTCTTCATGGCTTTATGGATATAGAGAGCAGGCACACCTTACAAGCTTAGACGTGAGCATACTAGAATTTCCCTCGCAGGCATCGGAAATTGCCTGCTAGTGTTAGGAACGGCCTTTTTTCGATACTAAGTTAGTCCTGCATAACCTTTTCTGTAGTAAAACCAGGGAGACCCTGGATGGGGTTGCCATGCGCAGGTCCATGAAGTATGAGACTGCTACACAATGCCTCTTGATGTTATGTGCTGGGAACTGATATACGGTTCCCTTTCTAGCAAGGAAGGAAGGAAGGAGAGCTGGGCTAGCTGCCGGGGGATGCACATGCCTTGACACAGGTGATCCGATGATGGAAAAGGTTTACACCGGGTGTGCTTCTATCCTGCTGGGGAGTTTTCCTGCCGGAAGGGACAGGGGGAGGAATCCTTCTTGGCTAGTTTCGGATATGAATGCATCTGGCGAGTCCATCAGATACTCTGCGGGTTACTATGCTGGCTGCAATCGGATGTCCCGCAAACTTCTTTTGATACCTAGGATTGGTTTTGGTTAGGATTGCTTCCAACGGTGGATAAGGATCGAAATTACTCATCCTGTCAGCTTGGCGCTTTAATAGGACGACTTGCCCCTAGCAAGAATGGTCTGAGTGGTCCACGGAGTGCGGATTTTTCAGTGATTGCGTGTATGGCGGGGACCCACGCAAACTCGATGCAACTTTGCTTGGGAAATTTGGGAACCCAGGTGAGCTTTATAGCGATCTTTTGCTAGATCTCATATCTACAATGCGAAGTTGGAAAGAAGGGTACTTACTGAACTCATTCCGATCTAGGTGGAACGCTATGTCCCAGGGAGGACGAGGTATGCTAAATTCAACAGCATTAAAGAAGATGGCTTGTAGCTGTTGACAGCCAGCAGTGAGCTTCAGGCTTAGGTGCCTATTCCCTATCCAATATGGACTGCGGACGGGTTGTAACCGACGAAGAAGGAAAAGTGGTTGGGGATTAGAAGACCCGAATGGTTCAAGATACTCCTGCCATTCTAAGAGTGACTGAGAGAGGCTTTCTGCGCTTACTTCTGCATCCAAGTATAAGCGCGGGATAAGCATTTCCTCCGTAACAAGACTCCTCGCCACTTTCTCAAAGGAAATGCAAAAATTCTCAAAATTTGTTTCTAATACAGTCAATCCGGCTGCCATCCGATGACCTCCAAATCCCTCCAATACATTCGAGCAACGCCGCAAGGCCTCAATAAGCGGAAATCCCTCGATGCTGCGGCCACTTCCCCTTCCCATCCCTCTGCTGTTGAATTCTATGAGAAAGGTAGGACGATGGTAGCGCCTTGCAATGCGTGATGCCACAATACCTAGCACCCCACCATGCCAATTTTGATGTCCGGCGACGATGGTAGCATTACGTGTGTAATCATGATGCGCTTCTATCCAAAGCTCCACTTCCTGGGTGACAGACTTTTCTATAGTTTGTCTCTCAAAATTTTGCGCATTGAGGACCGTCGCAAGTCTAATACCTTCTCTAGGGTCGTCAGAAAGTAAAAGTGCCAAAGCTTGATGAGCGGTACCCAACCGACCAGCCGCATTGATACGTGGGCCAAGACGAAACCCAACGTCGGCGGAGCGAATTGACGCTCCGACACCGGCGGTTTGTGTAAGTGCTGCCAATCCTACCCAACGAGTAGTTCTCATTTGTTTTAAGCCCCACTTCACAAGAGTACGGTTTTCTCCTACGAGTGGAACAAGATCTGCCACCGTCGCCAGGGCGACAATGTCCAGGTAGTCTTTTAGGTTTATACCGGGAATAGTCCGGTATTTTGTAAGGGCATGTGCTAGTTTAAACGCAACCCCAGTGCTGCAGAGATAGTGAAGGTCCTTTCCGGTTTTAGGATTGACCAGTGCTACACAATCAGGACGCTTGGAATGAATTTCGTGGTGGTCAAGGATCACTACATCTACCCCTCGACGGCGGATTGCGGCAACCTCTTCCACCGAATTGGTCCCACAATCCACCGCAATGAGAAGGTCGGGACGGTGCTCCTCGAAACATCGCTTGATACCCAAAAGGGTAAGTCCATATCCCTCTTTGGAACGCTGTGGTAAAAAGCATTCCGCCCTTATCCGATAGGCTGCAAGGACGCGAGAAATGAGTGCCAGGGAAGCGACACCATCCACATCGTAGTCTCCGTACAGCACGATTTTTTCACCGTTACGCACAGCAATATCTACGCGTTCTACAGCAAGTAGCATATCCGGCAACAATTCTGGATCAGAGAGAGATCGAAGCTCGGGATAAAGGAAACTTTCCATGGAGGCAGTCTCTACGATTCCTCTCTGGGAGAGAAGAGAGACAAAACAGGCTGGTAGCCCAAGAGTACCTTGCACACCTTCAAGGGAGAGCATGTCCGCTGTCCTAGGTAAAATCCACTTTCTTTGTACCGAAAGAGACATATGCAAACCTGATAGAGGGGTAATCAGATAGAGGGACAATACTCCTCCCTATACTCACGTCATGAAATTAATACATTCTTTTTCCCCTTCGCATCATCCCACAGGATAGTAGACAAGTTCAGTAGGAAAAATAGGGCCCTACAAAAAACCAACCCGGGTTAAACTGCTACCAAAAAGCCTTTCGGCAACAATTGCCCAATTTTCAATTGCTCTAGTCTAGAAACTAAAAGGCCTGCGCCCATATCAACGTCTGAACTTGTGCGTAGCAGCTAAGTTGGGGGCTTACAAGTGAAGATTCTAAAACCTGTAAAGTGTTTTTTCCTTTCAAAAAAACACCTGCTGCTATGAGACCCTAGAAGAGGGCGGGCAAAACCCTCCATAGTTAACGGGAGAAGGTCTTTTTCAGTAGGGTAGAAGCGCAAGCGACCCTTTGCTCTCTTCTCCCAGCTAAGAGCACTTGCGGTACCCGGACATGACTTTATGACTTTATTTCTCAGCCGGCAGCGATATCGGGGTGACAGGACTTGAACCTGCGACTTCGTGGTCCCAAACCACGCGCTCTACCAAACTGAGCTACACCCCGATGCAACTGCTAATCTCCACACTGCTGATTTCTATAGGTCAGAATAACAACCTGAAAGCATCCAAATAAGAGGCGCAGAAGCCGCACCACTTTCTCCACTGCTCCAGCTTACTCCAGCCCACACGAAGCCGCCATCGATTTAGAAGGAGCAAGGAGCACAACCTCCTTAATAGGCTTATATAATAGGCTTATAATCCATAAATAACCTCATACTAGCCGGCTGCCAAGCGACACGGATAAAAAAGCTTTCTTATCAATCATCAGCAAGTCTCTAGGACACGGACCCAGCGTGGATAGAAAGACAGAGACCGCCAGCACTTGTCCCTAACATACGTAGAATTTCTGCGCAATAGGCACGCGACGACCTATGCCAAACGCCTGCCTGCTCACCCTAATGCCAGGGGCTGCCTGCTGGCGTTTATGCTCACTGGTATCCACCTTATGAACAATCCAGCGGACCGTCTCTGCATCGAACCCCTGCTGAATGATGTCCTCAAGAGCCCAATTTCTCTCTATATAAAGATGGAGGACGGAGTCCAGAATTTCGTAGGGAGGAAGGCTATCTTGATCGATCTGGTGGAAGTGTAACTCAGCACTGGCTGGTCTTTTAATAATATTGCCCGGGATAAGCATCCCGTCTCGGTTGATATATTTGGCGAGGTGATAAACGGCAGTTTTTGGAACATCGGAAAGGACGGCTAGCCCACCACACATATCTCCATATAGAGTGCAATATCCAACGGCCAATTCACTTTTATTGCCCGTGTTTAGTACGATACTGCTTGTCTTGTTAGCGAATGCCATTAGGGTAACTCCTCGGAGGCGCGCCTGGAGGTTTTCCTCTGTCACACCCGTAGGAAATCCCTCCAAGGCTGGCGTGAGTTGGTGGCATAAGGACTCAAAGGCACTAATGATGGGAACTTGTAGGCAGCAGATACCAAGATTTTGCGCCAGGTGTAAAGCATCTGCAATGCTAGCTCGGGAAGAGTAAGGACCAGGCATAGCAATACCTAGCACATTTTCTTTGCCAACAGCGGAAACTGCAATAACGGCCGTGACTGCCGAGTCAATGCCTCCGCTAAGTCCCAGCACACATCTCTGGAACCCACATTTTTCCACATAGTCGTGCACGCCTAGTACCAGAGCCCGAAAAAGATCTCTCTCTTTCCTGGGAGCCTTATCGGTAGTTTCTCTGGTGGGAACTTCCTCGATGAGCTCTAAATGCTCCTGAAATCCAGGAAGCTGCCTCCATCCCCCTGAGGGGGACACTACAAGAGAATGTCCATCAAACACCAACTGGTCATTACCACCCACTGAATTACAATAGAAGATCGGCACCCGGTGCCTGATAGCAACCTCCCGAAGCATGTAAAGCCGTTCCTCAACCTTACCAACCTGAAAGGGAGAAGCACTCAGATTCAAAATACTCTTGGCACCAGCCAATACTAGCTCTTTTACAGGATCCCTCTGATAGCCTGTAACCCAAATGTCCTCGCACACTGTTACACCTACTAGTTGGTCCGGAAATTGAACGGGGCGGATCTCTTTTGAAGGTTCAAAATAACGAGCTTCATCGAAGACATCGTATGTGGGCAACAGTGACTTATGTACCACCTGAAGTGGACGACCAGGAGTTAGGATAGCTGCTGCGTTATGAAATGGCTTTCCGAAAATTCCTCTGTGGTAATCCACATATCCTACTATTAGTGCCGCGCCGTCGATCTGAGGCTGTAGGCGTCTCAAGGCCTCGATGTTGGCCTGGACAAACCCTCGCCTAAAAAGGAGATCTAACGGAGGATAGCCACAAAGGGCTAGTTCAGGGGTAAGGACAACTTCTGCACCTCGATTACTTAACACTCGGTAGGCGGACAGAATTTTATCCGCATTTCCAGGAAAGTCCCCTATTGTAGTGTTAAGCTGGGCGATACCAATTTTCAATCGCCCGAAACTGCACGGGGGAAGGGTTCTTAAGCAAGATAGAAATCACTTGGCACCACAGAAACTTAAAGTCAGACTGCAGACGCAGCATATCCCGCACGGTGGGCATCCCCATGATGAGTAAGTTCGATATCCATGGCGCAATTACTCTTTACAATATGGACTGTTGGGGAGATGGGTACTTTACTATTAACCCTTCCGGGAACATTACAGTGCTCCCCACGCGCAATCCGTCCTGTCAAATCGACTTGTACGAGTTAGTTAACGAGGCCCGCCGTCGCGGGCTTTCCCTGCCGCTAGTGATCCGTTTTCAGGATCTTCTGCGAGATCGCGTAGAAACTATCCAACGCTCCTTTACGTCGGCTATTGCGGAAGCTGGATACCGTAATACCTATCGAGGAGTTTTCCCCATTAAAGTTAATCAACTTCGAGAAGTGGTTGAAGAAATTTTGGATGCCGGGGCCCCCTTCCATATCGGACTAGAGGCAGGTAGTAAATCTGAGCTCATGGCTGCCTTGGCTGTTCATACGGATCCAGAAAGCCTTGTTATCTGCAACGGTTATAAGGACAGGGAGTTCATCCGTACTGCTCTCTTGGGAAGAAAGTTGGGCAAACGGGTGATCATTGTTGTCGAAAAACTGGAGGAACTCTATCAAGTGCTTCAACTTTCCGAGGAAATGAGTGTCGAACCATATATTGGCATGCGCGTAAGACTCCACTCTAAAGGGGCAGGCAAATGGGCTACTAGTGGTGGCACAAATGCAAAGTTTGGTCTTTCTACTGCTGATTTGGTGGCGGCTTGTGACGCTTTAAATAGTGTAGGGCGATCCGACACTTTCAAATTGCTCCACTTCCACGTGGGATCCCAGGTGCCAGATATTGGCACTATTAAACGAGCAATACGTGAGGCTGCTCGATTCTACTCCAAGCTACAAAAAATGGGGTACGACCTCGCCTATTTGGATGTAGGAGGGGGCTTAGGTGTAGACTATGATGGCTCTAAGACCACCTTTAATAGCTCTACCAACTACACCCTCAACGAGTATACCCGAGACATTGTACACAACATCATGGAAGTATGTGACTCGGAAGGAGTGGAGCATCCTATCATTGTAAGCGAAAGTGGACGAGCTACTGTAGCACATCACTCGGTCTTGATTGTGGAAGCCTTTGGCTCTATAGAGAAAAATGCTCGAAGTTCCGTTAGAAGGGCCGCTGCTGAAGATCCCAAGCTGGTGGAGGAAATTTTGGAAATACGTGACAATCTCCCCCAGAAGAACCGCCTGGAGAGCCTTCACAATGCCCAGCAAATTCGCGAACGGGCGCAAGCCATGTTCGATCTTGGACTGTTAGAGTTGCGCCCAAAGGCAAAAATTGAGACCGTCTATTGGGAGATAGCCTCCGCTATCGTGGAGGCGTTCCACGGCATACGCTACGTCCCGGAGGAGGTTAAGGAGATAGAGAATATTCTCGGAGATCAGTTTATTTGTAATTTCTCCGTTTTCCAGTCTTTACTTGACCACTGGGCCCTCGGGCAACTGTTTCCTGTACTTCCAATTCACCGCTTAAATGAGCTCCCTGAGAGGAATGGTACGCTTGTAGACATCACCTGCGACTCGGACGGAAGGGTGGACAAATTTATTGATCTTCAAGACGTAAAGGAAACCCTCTCTATGCATCGCTTTCGCCCCGGCGAACCTTACTTTCTCGGCTTCTTCCTCGTAGGAGCGTACCAAGATATTATGGGGGGGTTACACAACCTTTTTGGGAGGGTGAATGAAATTCACGTCTTTATGGATGAGGATGAAGAAAGAGGCTATTACATTGAGGAAATCTTGCCCGGCAGTACTGTAGGTCAGGTACTGTTCCTCACTCAATGGGATGTCAATGAACTAATACGACGCATGAAGACTCAAACCGATGCAGCAATCAAAGGCGATAAACTGAAACCAAACGAAGGAATGCGTTTACTTAACGAATACGAAAAGGGCTTTTCCTCCTATACCTACTTAAAGTTCGAAAACGGCATGCTTCCATCAGCTGGCATGTGATGCAGAAACGGGCACCTTCTATTTCTGCATGGGGTCCGGGAAATAGCTTTTTTGCTTCTCGGAAATAGGCCGTCCCAATTTTTCTAACACAAGAAGCATGTCTTTCCACACTTTGCGTTTTTCCTGGAGGGATTGGTTCCTCAGCAAGTAAGAAGGATGGTAGGTAACCAGGACAGGTATATTGGCGTATTCCATCCATCGCCCGCGTAGTTCCTTCATTGGCCGTTGTTGACCGAGAATTCCCTCCGCGGCTGTATTCCCCAGCGCGACGAGAACGCGAGGACGGACGAGGGCAATCTGCTCGTGAAGCCAGGGAAAACAGGCGGCTACCTCTTCGGATTTGGGTTTTCGGTTTCCTGCGCGACCAGCGGGCGTATCGGGGCGACACTTCAAAATATTCGTCAGGTAGACTTCATCCCGACTGAGACCCATGGTCTCTATGATACGGGTGAGCAAACGACCGGCCCGACCCACGAAGGGTTCTCCTTGTTTATCTTCATCTGCTCCTGGAGCCTCCCCAATGAACATTAATTCTGCCTGCGGATTACCTACCCCAAAAACGACTTGTGTGCGACTAGCTGCTAGATGAGGACACCGTACGCAAGAAAGCGCTTCCCTGCAAAGTGATCTCAGTGTCCACTTTCCATCCTGGGGTTGTGGGGGGGAGAAAAGGTGAGTCTCTTCAATGAGAGACTTTTTCGGAAGAAGTGAGAGGGCAGTAGTAGGATGGGACTTTCTTCTCGTACGACCAATGGATCGTAGCCTTTCTAGAACATTGATGGAGGCACAAGGGCCTCTCCCCCCGGCCCTCTGGATTGAGAGGAGAACACTACGCAAGAAACTCAAGGCTTGATCAAAGTCCACTTTGGATAGAAAAGCCCCCACGGCAGGTGAGTACAAATCCCCAGCAGGAACGGTGGCATCTCTATGCCCAGTTAGCAAGTCTGCCACGAAGCTCCACTGAACCCCCACCTGCCAGGCTGGGCGAAGTGCCGTCAGAAAAATAATCTAGGAACACAGAACACAGCCGCCCCGCAGAAATCTGGTCGCGCAGTCCGGCATCACTTTAATGCAGAGTGGACAACTCACAATTGCTATTATGCTGCCCTGCCCTACATGCATGACTTTCCTTTTAACGTAAAAGGAGGTTGATTGTCTATACCCCTCCATACCTGGAAAATAATTTTTGGGCTTGCTTAGGCATAAAAATGATGATACCTTGCTCCCCTTCCTTTGAAGGGGGCGAAATGGTTTCGACTGGAGGTTGAAGCTGTGCCTGCATGCCGAGGATGGGCTCGTTGGCCTCGTAAAAAATCGGGTCAGTTAAGAAGATAACTGCTAACTACAGGAATCAACCAGCTGTGGCCGCGGAAGGCTCTGCGGTCGCGCTGCTCGGCTAGTTTAAGGCCGTAGCGTCTTTCTCTTGAGACCTGCTATAGAGAAGGGCGACGATAAGCAGGTTAGCCGGCCGTGGGATGTGTCCTCTGCGGAGTGGCGAGTTAGTGCGGGCACTAGAGAGGTGAAGCAGAAGGTGTTGCGGTCTTTCCAGCCTTGCCTCTGACAGTAGAGGGCCGCATAAGCATGTAGACGGTGAGGCAGATGGCCTTTCAGGACACGGGTTCGATTCCCGTCGCCTCCAGAAGTAAGTAAGCGGGCCTGTGGTGTCTCCTGGTCTCTGACCTGGGTAGAGGCTGGCTATGTTCTTAGCTCTAGCCCTAGATGTGTGGTGTGGTAAATAAACAGGAGAGTGGGAGGGAGGAGTCTACCTGGAATCCCTCCTCTTGTCGTTATGGTGGCAAGAGGGGCGGGAGAGAGAGTATGACCTTGACATCGGAATTACAGCAAGCGATTGAGGCGGGAAGTTTTAGCCCTGCCGTTGCAGAGTCCTTGAAATCTTTGACCCCTGGTGTGTACTGCTTTCACAAGAGCTGGGGAACTGGAAAAATCGCGGCATGGCGACTGGCTACAGGCCAGATCGTGGTCGATTTTGAAAGCAGAGAAGGGCACTCTATGCAAGTGCGGTATGCCACGCAGACTCTACAGCCGCTTTGTCCCGGCGATTTGCGAGTGCGCGTTTTTCGAGACGCGGTGGCTGTGCGTCTAGAGGCAGAGTCTCTTCCTGTCGAGTTTATTCGAGGTTTTCTGCTGGACCATGGAGGGAAGGCTACACTTAGCCGTCTCTCCCACGCTCTTATCCCAAAAGTGTTTGATGCTGCCAGCTTCAAAAGATGGTGGGGTGCCCTTAGAAAGAAACTTAAATCAAACAGGCACTTCCACTTTCCCTCCAGGGGAACAGAGTCTATCGAGTTTTTCCACCAGATACTACTCCCCCCCCACGAGGACCTCCTTGCCAAGTTCCAAGCAGCACGGCATCTCAAAGATCACATTGCAACCGCCGACCAGATTCTAAAATCACTTGAAGATTTTTCTCAAGAGAAAGGAGAACCGCTAAGAAGAGTAGTCCTGCAGATTGGGGAGATAGCTGCCAAGTGCCGCAAATTCCGGTCTGCGCAGGCTCTGGAGTTGCTGCTTGCGCGAGAGGCAATTTGTTCTCGGTATAAGGAGTTGCAGCTTGAAGCGTCCCCCATCACCATAGCAGATATTCTTCGAGCAGAAGAGACCCGGTTGCCAATCATTTTTTCTGCCCTTCCTTCTGTTAAGCAACATCGGGTTCTTGATATCCTTCCAGAAGTATTCGGCGAGGGCTGGAAAAAGAAGGTGCTCAGTTTAATTCAAGGAGTCAGCTGGCGTGCAGTAGCTAGCATTGCACGTCTTTTTGAGCATAGGGGTGCACTTCATGAGTTCCAAAGGGCCATATCCACTTCCATAATGGACCGTTCTGTCTCCCAAGAAATCCTTTACTGGATCTGCAGAAAACGAGGAGGCTATTTTCTTCAGCACCTCTTTAATGCAAATCTTCTTGTCGATGTGTTGGTCATCCTGGAACGCAATCGACTTGATGATGGAAGACGTTCCAGGCTTCATGATCTCCTTCTGGAAGACAGGGCGCTGTTCCAAGATCTGCTCTCCGATGCAAATCGGCAGACCGTTCGCGATATCGTGCGTCGTCTGCTTCTCAGTCCTGCTTTTGATGACATGAATCGTCGTTCCCTACTAGCTCGCATCATCAAGATCCATCCTGAGATGCAAAACATGATGGCTTGTGAAAGGGCGGGAACTCCCCAGGAAGCATTTACTGTTTCCTGGATTAGCCTCGAGCGACGCAAGGCAGAGTATGACGACTTGGTCAGTCGACAGATTACACAGAGCGTGAAGGATATTTCTACTGCTCGATCTCACGGCGACCTCCGAGAAAATCTTGAGTTTAAGTCTGCTAGGGAACAGCATGCCGCTTTGGTTAGAAGAAAAACTGAATTAGAGCTTATGCTTGCTAATGCACGTGGAACAAACTTCGAATCTCCTGATCTCTCCCAAGTCTCCATTGGCACTGCGGTTAACCTAACAGAGGTTCTCTCCGGTCACACTGAGACATACAGCATTTTGGGGGCATGGGACGGCCTACCATCTAAGAATATCATTTCCTACCAAGCAGCTATGGGGCGTGTTCTCCTTGGCAAGCATGTAGGGGACCTTGTCGAGCTACGGAGTGGCGATGGGCAACTTCAGAAATGGCGTATCGATGCCATCTACCCATTTGAAAATTTTGAACTACTTTTTTGAACATTCAGAAGCACTAGCTATGCATTAAGAATTGTCCTTTTATGGTTGCGACTCAAATTTCTGCACTAACAGCACGGGAAATTATGGATTCTAGGGGGCATCCCACAGTAGAAGTAGACGTCAGCTTGGCAGGCGGTGCTATAGGACGTGCTGCAGTACCAAGCGGTATTAGCATTGGTGAGTATGAGGCTCTAGAGCTGAGGGATGGGGAGAAAAAACGCCATCTCGGTAGGGGGGTACAAAAAGCGGTTCAGAATGTAACAGGTCTTCTCGCGCCTGAGGTCATTGGGATGGATGCACTGGATCAGGTAAAAGTAGACAAACACATGATCGCCATGGACGGGACACCCAACAAAGAAAAAATCGGTGCTAACGCAATCCTTGGAGTCTCCCTCGCTACAGCGAAGGCTGCGGCCTCTCAGCTTGGTGTGCCTCTATACAGGTACCTTGGTGGTTCTAATGCAAAAGTGCTTCCTCTCCCAATGATGAATGTTCTCAATGGCGGAGCACATTCAGATGCGCCAATCGATTTCCAAGAATTTATGATTGTACCTAAGGGGGTCGGTAGCTTCTCGGAAGCCGTTCGCGTAGGGGCTGAGGTTTTCCATGCCTTGAAATCTGAACTTAAGTCCAGAGGACTGTCCACGGCTGTTGGCGATGAGGGCGGCTTTGCCCCCAATCTTTCCTCGGTTGAGGAGGTCATGGACACTATAGGCAGATCAGTGAGGAAGGCAGGTTATAGCTTTGGGGGGGATATCTACATTGCCCTAGATGTGGCTTCCAGCGAATTCTATGACGCCCAGTCTGGGCAGTATATTTTCAGGAGGTCTGATAATTCCAAACGTTCTGCCAAGGAGATGGTCTCCTACTATCAAACACTTTGTGCGGACTATCCGGTCTGCTCTATTGAAGATGGTTGTGCAGAAAACGACTGGGAAGGCTGGCAATTCTTAACCGAAACGCTCGGGGACAAAATCCAACTAGTCGGAGACGACCTATTTGTAACAAATATGCAATTTCTCCGTAAAGGTATCCGACAGAGGGTCGCCAATGCCATCCTAATCAAGGTTAATCAAATTGGTTCCCTCACCGAAACTTTCGATGTAATTGAGATGGCTCGCAGGAGCAAGTACGTCCCGATTATCAGCCATCGTTCCGGAGAGACCGAGGACACCACTATAGCAGATATTGCCGTGGCGACAGGTGCTGGCCAAATCAAAGCAGGGTCTCTCTCTAGGACGGATCGAGTGGCAAAATACAACCAGCTTCTTCGTATTGAAGAAGAGTTAGGAGAAAGCGCCGCTATGGCACCTTGGTGTCATTCGCATATCCAAAACACGAGAAGTGATCCTCACACGATGCCAACGTAGAGCAAACCGCTGGCATGTAATTAACCAATTTCTTACCTTTGCTGTTGTTTTAGGAGGGGTTACGATGCTAGGTCTTCTCTTTGTCCCTATCCTGGATAGGACGATGGAGCTTAAGGGGGTCCTAAGAAGGAAGGAGCAGGAATTGCAGGTTGCTCTCCTCTTGAAAAAAAGGCGAGAACGGGAGGTCCGCCTCCTACGGTCAGATCCAGCTTACCTAGAAATGATCGCGCGCGACAAGCTCGACCTAATGAGGTCGGGTGAGATTATTTTCCGCCGGCTTGATAGAGGACCGAAGAATACAACAAGAGAGGTATTTTCTGCCAGAGACCCTTGATTTGCTGCCAGAGACCCCTGGTTTATCGGTTCGCATTCCGCATGGCTAATCGGCTTTTGCACGCATTATTCCGATGAGGTTTGTTGCCCTCGGATTCAATCCTGCCTGGCCTTCTTCACAATCCTAAATTGTGTTCGAGAAACGAAGAATCTGACTTATCTGTCTCGTATCCCGATAGCAGCGCGAAGGGCATCGGTAATACACTTTGCCATTTCTGTAATCTGGCACTCGTCTTGTCCCTCGATAAGCAGCCGTATTTTCGATTCCGTTCCAGAGTAGCGTAGGAGGACTCTGCCTTGCCCTTTGAGGATTCTCCTGGCGCGCTGCACGAGGCCTTGCACGCGGGAAAGAGATTCGATAGGGGGCTTCTTTCGCACAACAAGATTTCTCTGCACTTGGGGATATTTTACCAAGCAACGCTTAAGCTCACTGAGCGGCTTTCCAGATTCAATCATAATGCGTAGAACCTGGAGGGCACTTATAATTCCGTCACCAGTAGTAGTATAATCTCTAAAAATCAAATGTCCGCTCTGTTCTCCCCCGATGTTGAGCCCACCACGTAGCATCTCTTCAATCAGATAGCGATCTCCTATATCAGTTCGGATAACGTGCCCCCCCCATCGAGTAATGGCCTCATCAAGACCAATGTTACTCATAGCCGTGGTCACGAGAGTATTCTTTGAGAGAAGATGCTTACGCAAGGAGTCAAGTGCCACAATTGCCATAATTTCATCACCATCCAGTAGATCTCCTTTTTCGTCGCAAAAAAGAACACGGTCGGCATCCCCATCATGGGCAATGCCCACTTGTGCTCTGCTTTGCAGAACGAATTTTTGGATAGCCCTCGGAAAGGTACTACCGCTGTTTTGGTTGATATTTATGCCATTAGGGGAATTATGTAATACACACAGGTCCGCACCTAGCTCTCGGAGAATGTTAGGAGAAGACCTATAAGCAGCCCCGTTGGCGCAATCAATAGCGATGCGTAGACCTCCAAGAGTGTAGCCACGTGGAAAACTCTGCTTGGCGTGTTCTACGTAGCGGGTTAAGGCATCTTCAATGCAAGTTGCACGGCCAATTTTGGCAGCGGTGGGATAGGTGACGGAACTAGTTCCAAGAAAGACGAGTCTTTCGATGGACGCTTCCACGGCATTAGGAAGCTTGTAACCATCGTAGCAAAAGAATTTAATGCCGTTATCCTCATAGGAATTGTGTGAGGCACTCAAGATCACGCCAGCGTCAGCATGCAGAGAGCGCGTAATGTAGGCGATCCCAGGAGTAGGTAGTGGACCGGTGAGCAGGACATCTACACCAAGGGAAGTGATACCGGCAACCATAGCGCCTTCTAGCATGTAGCCAGAAAGACGCGTATCCCTGCCCAGTACTATAGTGCGTCTCTCTCTCGAGGGATTAGGATTTCCACTTCCTCCCGCTCCAAAGACATAAGCTGTAGCACGACCGAGTCTGAGAGCGGTTTCTGCCGTAATTGGCTCAATGTTGGCAGTCCCTCGAATGCCATCAGTCCCAAAAAGTCTTTTACTCACAGTAGATGCACTACTGAACGATGCACCCATCCAGAAGGAAATTGGGGTTTCACTACATTCTTCCGTACAAGGTACCAGATCGCACTTGCAAGAATTAGACAAAGCAATTTTGCCCACCAGTTTGAGATGAGACCCCTCATGTCTCCGTAAGTAACAGGAGATGGCTTAACTGCCGTTGGAATTCCTCGGCACCTAGGTTGCGTCTGATAACCCCGTTGTGACAGATAGAAATATGCCCAGTTTCCTCAGAGACGACAATTGCCACACTATCCGTAGATTCCGTCAGTCCTAAGGCCGCACGATGTCGCAACCCGAGGTTGCGATCAAGATCCTCACGCTGGGTCAGGGGAAGAATACACGCGGCAGCAATAATATGATCTTCATGCAAGATCACGGCTCCATCATGAAGAACTGTTTTAGGATGAAACATAGTGAGGATAAGCTCCTTAGAGTAATCACAGTTGATAGCAACACCAGTTTCAATGATAGGGCGCAGGCTAATCTTTCTCTCAATAACGAGAAGGGCCCCAAAGCCCCTGTTTGAAAGCTCAATGATAGTACCTACTAACTCTCCGAGAGTTTCATGCTTCTCAAAGGTTGTCAAAAGAAAGTGGTTACTACCGAGTTCCGTAATGGCACGCCTGAGCTCCGGTTGAAAAATGACGACCAGTGCCAATGCAAGAAATCCGGAAAGGCTGCGCAACAGCCACTCAATAACCGTGAGATTAAAAAACCGTGAAAGTAGGGTAAGTGCTATAAAAACCAGGACTAACCGAATTAATATCCGCCCCCCTTGCGTTCCGCGCAGATAGAGACAGATGTAATGGAAGACAATAGTCAAGATGCCGATTTCTATCGTTGCAGTCCAATACTGCCCAAGAAGGCTGAGCGCGCTATGCATCGAACATCAATAACCTTAGGGAAATAGGATAGCTTCCGTCATTCTAAGAGCCTCACGATGAGGTGTAGGCTCATGTACTCGAAACAGGCGGACTCCTTTTTCCCTGCAAAAACTTGTTAGAGCTATCCCAGGCCACAACCGGCTTTCCACGGACTGATCACCAGAAATAATTGAGAGAAAACTCTTGCGAGAAGCTCCAACAAGTACCGGATATTTGCCTCCAGTTAAATACGGGAGAGTAGCAAGGAGCTCCCTGTTGTGAGAGAAAGTCTTTCCAAACCCGACTCCAGGATCCAGCGCTATACTCATAGGATCCACTCCAGAGGACACGGCCATCCGTGCCCTTTGAAAAAGAAAATCCCGGACCTCTGTAGCTACGTTCGTATAGTAAGGCTTTTGTTGCATGGTGCAAGGAGTCCCTTGCATATGCATCAGTACTAGGCCAGCCTTTGTTTCTGCTGCCACAGAGAGCATTTTTGGATCTCCGCGGAGGGCTGTTATATCATTGATGATATCCGCCCCCTCTTCCAGGCAGCAACGGGCTATTTCTGCCTTGTAGGTATCAATGGAGAGTGGAACATTACTCCTCCGGCGCAGCTCTTGTACAATTGGCAGCACACGAGCTAGTTCTACGGCAGTAGAGACGGGCAAGGCGCCGGGGCGAGTGGACTCACCGCCAATATCTATGATGTCTGCTCCTTCCTCTATCAATTTAATTCCGTGGAGAACAGCAGCTTTCCTGCTAATGTAGTGTCCTCCATCCGAAAAGGAGTCAGGCGTCACATTAAGGACACCAAGAATAAGTCCTTGCCGAGAGAGATCTATATCCCTTTTCCGAGCGCGCCAAATCATTCACTTCTTTCTGGGAAGTCGCACAGAGGCGGAGTGTGCGTGTGCATCTAAACCCTCAACTTGACAAAGGGTATCAATAAAAGGCCAGCTCTTCAGCAAGGAATCCTCGTCAAAGCACAAGATGCTGGTGCGCCTCTGGAACTGGTCCACCATCAACCCTGAAAAGGATTTTCCTGCCCCCCCGGTAGGTAGTTCATGACTTAGGCCTGCTAGAAAGTCCCCTGCAGCTACTGGGGAGATGCCTCCAAGGAAGATGGATCCAGCAGCCACTAGTTGCCCAGCGACTTCCTCAGGATTACAGGTTGCTACGGAGACGTGTTCGCTAGAAAACGCGTTGGCTATCTGAATGCACTGACTCATCTCCTTGCAAAGGATGAGGCATGCATTTTTTAGGGAGTCTCTCAGTTGAGCCTTACGGGAGCAGAGCTTCGCCTGTGCCCTTATGCTCTTATGAACCCTGTCCAGCAATTGGGGAGCATCCGTAAGTAATACGGCTACACTCCCCAAACCATGTTCGGACTGTGCCAAGAGATCTGCGGCGATCCAGTCCGGCTGGGCTACAGCATCCGCAATCACCAGTATCTCACTTGGTCCGGGCAATAAGTCCACAGCTGTCCAGCCAAAGACCTGCCGTTTTGCCTCCACCACGTACGGATTTCCAGGACCAAAAACTTTTCGTACTGATGCAATAGTTTTTGTTCCATAGGCTAGAGCAGCAATCGCCTGGGCTCCCCCTATACGGTAAATCTCAGTAGCACCGCAAAGTGAAAGTGCTGCCAAAAGGGACGAGCTGAGGGAACCATCCACTCTACCAGGTGTAGCTACCACAATCTCTTGCACACCAGCAGCCATGGCCAGTGTACATGTCATCACTCCTGAAGATATGAGGGGCGTTGTCCCACCTGGTACATAAATACCCACACGATCCAAAGGATCGAAGCGTTCCCCTATCATGGCCCCTTGCATGTTTCTGGAGGACCAATTTTTCCGAAGCGTTTTCCTTGCAAATTTCAAAAGATTGGTACGTGCCGCTAGAATGGCGCGGCGTGCGGGAGGAGTGAGAGTGGCAACCGCAGAGGCAATTTCTTGTTTGTCTACGCGTAATTGCCTTTTCTCTAGCTCTCCCCCACCAAATTTTTTTGTATAGTGCAGAAGGGCCAAATCGCCGCTCTGTCTTACGTCTTGAATAATCTTGTGCACGCAAGATTGCACTGCGCGTTTGGGCTGCGAAGTACGGTTGAGTGCACTGAGCCGCTCATCAAAATTGCTATCAGTGTACCGCAGAATCTTCATCTGACACAGATTGTGTTCGAGTAATTGTCGGATTGTCCGGCATGCGGAAAGGAAAGTTGGTACTCTTCATGGTGAGATAAGTCAGAGGTACGCCAGCAGTAGCCAAAGGGAAATCTTAAGAGGAGAATCTTTATAGCCGGTCACAACCGCGATCAACGTGACCGTACCTTCCACCGGGCAGAAACTCGTCTCGCACTTGTTGCCATACCCCCCTGGAGAAACATTACACCTCCACCGCATCCCTCTTTCCATTGCTCCAGGAACAGCAGAATAGCCACACATTTGATATGAAAAATTCAGGAGAGGCCTCACAAAGTACTCCCATCAATGGCGACCACACCCGGGCGAGTGTTGGCCTTATTGACCAAGAACGCAAGAAGAAATCCTGAGACATAAATGGTAGGGAAGCGTGGGAGAGAGACGCCTCGTCTTTGGTCCCTAAGTTACCCCCCTAAAAGGCAAGTCCAAACCGTGTGCCTCGGCAAATACGAGCAATTGGTCAGATAGGCCCGTCAACTTTCCTATCGGAGCACTTACTTGATCTGGTGCAAAAGATTACCTCCTACACCTTACCCCCCTGGCGTCCCTTGTCAAAATCGCTTGTCCCAAAACAAAAACAAAGCCCGGCTCTAGGGAGCAGAACGAAATTTACTGATTACACACGGAAGGCGCTACATCCTCTCCTTCCTGGAGTCCGTCCGATTCTCTGCACGGGTCAGTCCCTGCAACAGGTGACCCTCAATGAAAGATTGAATACCACCGTCCATGACCTCATGAACATCAGTAGCTTGGACTCCAGTTCTTAGATCCTTCACTAACTGGTATGGCTGAAAGACATAAGAACGGATCTGATTCCCCCAACCAATAGTCCCCTTTTTCCTGGACTGAGTATTTCTCTCAGCCAGTTTCTTGTCTATCTCGATTTGGTAGAGCTTAGCCTTTAGTAATTTTAGGGCTGTATGACGGTTTTTCAGCTGACTCCGTTCATTTTGGCATGACGCAACGACACCCGTAGGACAATGAGTAATTCTTACAGCAGTCTCCACTTTATTCACGTTCTGCCCTCCCTTACCACTGCTGCGGTAGGTATCAATTTTTAGGTCACGCTCCTCCAAATGGATAGGAACTTCTTCAATCTCAGGTACTACGTCAACACTGGCGAAGGAGGTATGACGACGTCTGTTTGCATCAAAGGGGGAAATACGTACTAGGCGGTGCACCCCACGCTCCTGTCGGAGATAGCCATAGGCAAATTCCCCGCAAACCCGTAAGGTAGCGTACCTAACTCCTCCCTCTGCTTCCTGGAAGCTTACCTCTTCGTACTTCATGACAGGGCTACGCTCTATCCAGCGGGTGTACATTCGTATGAGCATCCGCGCCCAATCGCAAGACTCAACTCCTCCTGCTCCCGAGTGAACAGTAAGAAACGCCGAGTTTCTATCAAACTCGCCAGAAAAGAATTGGACTAACTCGAAGCGCGAGAGCTCTTCTACCAACCGTTGGTACTCAGTACTCACCTCTGCTGCTGCAGAAACACGCAGCTCTTGAGAAGATTCCTCGACAGCAATCTCTTGAAGTATTTCCAGCTCCTCTAATCTCTTCTGTAATACGTGAAACGGAAGCAGCTTAGAACGCAACTCAGATGCCTTACAAACGATACCCTCAGCTCTTACACGGTCTTTCCAGAAGGAAGGAGACGCTATCTCAATCTCCAGCTCTGCCAGGCGTTTAGAAATTGAAAATAAATCAAAGAGACCTCCATAACTCAGCCAAGCGTCCGGCGAGTTTGGAGGTATCCACCAGTTGGAAGTCTATAACCATTAGCTATCCTCAAAAAGCAGTTTGTCAAATAAACCGGAACTACGCTAGCAACACGACGCGCACAAGCACGGTCGGGCAAAGCCCGATGCAGTGGACATACAATCCTCATCTCTTGTCAGAAGTATCCCCCCGTCGATGCACACAACACCCATCCCAGAAACTAACTGCTGAAATAAGCCCCCTACCACCACAAGTAACCCGCTCTACTACACCCCCCGCTCTATCCCCGTATCCTGTCTTGCGACACGAGACCCAATACAGGGAGCACCACAAACTCTTAACTAGAAAAACCCCTAGCTAGTAAACCATCCCAATCTCTACACGACGATTCTTAGCCCATGCCGCTCCATTACTTCTAGAATCTACAGGCATCTCCTCACCAAAACTGACAGTCTGTAAACGATCAGCTCCCACTCCTAAGCTAATTAAGGCCTGACGCACTGCATTTGCACGCCGCTCGCCTAAGGCCCGATTGTACTCCTCGGTGCCCCAAGAATCTGTAAAACCAGCAATAATGAGCATCTTACTGTGTAGCTCTCTTATGGAAGCAGCAATACCCCTTACCTTACTCTGCTCCACCTTATTGAGGGAAAAGCTATCAAAGGAAAAATAAACAGGCTGATACTGACCGCGTTTAACATTACTCCCAAAGAAACTTCCCCCCTCCACGCGATCAGGTAACGGAACGGTCTTAACAAAATCCCCGCCGATCCCAGCATATCGCTCCCTTTTCGCACGGCAGGCAGGAAATCCAGCCCCAATAGCCAACACAAGCGCAAAGGAAAAGAGACACCTCTTCATAGGTCCCATCGTAAGCATGCTATCCTTCCTCGATCTCAAACAAGCCACCATTTCTTTCTTCTTTCTGTACACGGGACAAGCTCCCACCCAGAGGCTCACCGCCCCCAATAAGGCTCGGAAATCTTCTCATACCCGCAGAGAACGTGTGTAGTACAGCCAGTTTGAGAGTCAAGCAGAATAAGAGAATTACCATCCGTAAAGATTAGGTGTCGTGAATCTGCTCCCCAGGTAGGGTTCTCTCCCCGTGCCAACAGCCTGGTATTCCCCGCTATCAGATCCTTTACTGCTATGGCGAGACTACCATAAGACCAAACATTGAATGCTATCTTACGCCCATCTGGGGACCAATTTGGTTCTGTGCAATAGCCAAAGCCGGTGCGAACATGTTCGGCCATTCTGCTTCTGCCATTTATACTCACCCGATATAGTTGAGGCCCTCCCATCTCATCTCCCACATAGATAATTTCATGACCATCTGCGGACCACGTTGGTGAGGACGCTACTCCGCGCCGAGTACGGGTAATTCGGGATACTTTCTCTGCCAACATGTCGACCACGTAAATTTCTGGTCTTCCATCTCTGCTTGCTGTGCAAGCGATATAGCTGCCATCTGGAGAAAACGCCGCCCCTGAGTTAGTGCCAGGAAATCTCACTAACCGGTGGCGCGAGCCCGAGAGGAGGTTTACCAGGTAAATATCTGCATACCCACTCAGGTAACCAGTGTAGGCTAACCGACTCCCCCCAGGGTTTAACGTGGGCCTGACACTTATGTTACGATCGCGCGTTACTTGTTCTACTGTACTCCCATCATAGTCGCAAAGATAGATTTCCTTTCTACCAGTCCTCGTAGAAACGAACGCTACACGCTTGGAAGCTATCCCCATCTTACCTGTCAGGGCCTGCACGATGTCATCTACGAAGAGATGGGCCATCATGCGAAAATGATTCCTGTAGTTCCTGGAAAAAATACACTTTCCCGAGATATCTGTCAGCCGACCCACTAAGGATCCCCCAGACATTCTACCAGATACAGTGTACAATGCCTTTTCTCTTCCAGAAGAAGAAAACCACCCGCTAAGATCTAGATCATTTTGTAAAATGTGAGTCATAGCATTACCATCAGCACCGATAATCTGCGACAAGGCTAAGGGAATACGGTCACTTTTATAAATAGTAATAGTGGGGACTGCTTCAGCAGTAGCAGCACTAATGACAAGACAATAGAGGAAGAGGCCACCAAGATTTTTCATCTAGAGGTTCTGTGCTAATTTTCCTCTAACTAAAAGTGGGAAATAATATTATCCCCAAACTCAGAACACCTGATTTCAGAAGCATCTTCCATCAAACGGGCAAAATCATAAGTTACTTGCCTAGTGCCAATGGCGGCACTGAGTCCTCTGACTAAAATATCTGCAACCTCATGCCATCCCAAGTAACGGAACATCATTTCACCGGAGAGGATAATGGATGCTGGATTAACTCGATCTAAGTTAGCATACTTGGGGGAGGTGCCGTGGGTTGCTTCAAAAATCGCGTGGCCTGTCACATAGTTAATGTTGCCACCTGGCGCAATGCCAATGCCGCCCACCTGTGCAGCCAGTGCATCTGAAAGATAATCTCCATTCAGATTGAGGGTGGCAATGACATCAAATTCTTCCGGGCGCGTAAGCACCTGTTGCAGGACGATATCAGCAATGGCATCCTTAATTACAATTCCGTTAGGTAACCGATACCAGGAACTCCCCTCTATCCCTACAGCCCCAAATTCCCGCTTGGCTAGATTATAAGCCCACTTCTGAAAAGCACCCTCTGTAAACTTCATGATGTTCCCCTTATGGACGAGGGTAATGCTACGACGACTCTGCTCAACAGCATACCGAATAGCAGCACGCACAAGACGCTCGGTACCTGCCCGACTAACCGGTTTTACACCAATGCCTACTTCCGTCTCCCCGTAAAGATCAGGAGATAAATTTGCAACTCTCGCCCATTCTAACCCCCGCTTCTTGGATCCAAAACGAATCTTTTCAAAAAAAGTGGGAAATTCAGATTCCAGAAACTTGCACATAGAATTAGCTGCGGCGGTACCAGCTTCAAATTCAATACCTGCGTAGATATCTTCCGTGTTTTCTCGAAAGATGACCATATCCACTCTTTCTGGGCACTTAACTGGAGAAGGTACTCCGGAAAAATGCCGCACGGGCCGCAGACAAACGTAGAGGTCTAACATTTGCCGAAGGGCAACATTAAGCGAAGCAATACCCTCCCCTACTGGTGTGGAGAGCGGCCCCTTGATGCCGACAAGGTACTCTTGGAACGCTGCAACCGTCTCTTTGGGAAGCCAGTCACCAAATTTATCTCTAGCTGTTTTTCCGGCGTAAACCTCTGACCAGATAACCTTGCGGCTGCCGCTATAAGCCTTCTCTACTGCTGCATTAAACACACGCTCGCTAGCAGCCCATATATCTGGCCCACTTCCATCCCCCCGAATGAAAGGAATAATGGGATAATCAGGTACAACTAGCTTGCCGTGAGAAATAGCGATCTTCCCACTTTGTGGTGAAACAATTGCTCCGCAAGTCATAAGCTTTATCAAGTCGTTTCAGCATTGGAGAAAGGAGCCTGGCTACTCCTGCGAATCCCCTTAGTTCGCGCCTTACCGGCTAAAGTAGAAGAGAGGGGTGGGAAATGCCATACCAGATCAGAAACTACCATCGCCAGGGCAGCACCGGTAGATCCGTAGTGCGGTTTGAGCATGGCCGGGCACAACTCAACTCAAGAAGCCTACCACCCCGCGTACATGTGGGCGAGAAAAGAGAAGAATGCAAGCAAATATAAGGGAGGAGATCAAGATCAAACCGATCCCCCGGACGATTAGGTTCGGCAGAACGGACAGGTGCGCAATAGGCTGGTAAGGTCAGCATACTGAGAAGAGGAGAGGTAAGTTGGGGGGGAGCCTGTGGTGTATGGCGCGACACACCCATTCCCCCAAGGGAACATACGGATGCCACTCAGAAATTCTGTAAAATCCATGCAGACTAGGATACTCTCGATGTCCGTTTCTTGTTTGGACCGAGGCTAATGGTTTTCAAGATAGTTTTGTTTTCCTAGAAATCCCAGTACCTCACGTGTTCTCCAGACCGTTCCCCGCTTGGGAAAAAGTCTCTACGCACACCGTAACGGCGGTTCCGCGGAAAAGAAAGGGAATCCCCACTAGCTCAAGCTAGGAGCCATGTGTTATGGAGGGTGGAATTAGCCTCGCTATCCTGACAGCAGCAACCTTTTGTGCAATCATAAGTTACTGCTATCTGCTCATAAGAAGTTAGCCATATGCCGCTAGCCATTAGGAGCTGCGTCCTAGCTGGATCTTTTCCATATAGATTTCAACGAAGGCCGACGATTGTCTCTAAAGTTGGTTAGATCAGCTATTTCCAATATATTATAGCGCCCTTACTCCTTACATATTGCTGACGTATGCGCCTTTACCCTATAGCTATTTGCATGTGTTGTCAGTGCAATGAACTTTTCTGCCTACACAGAGAGTGGATGCGAAGACTGAATAAACCTTATCATTCTTCAGCCCACACCACTTTAGAGTGAAAAAGAGAGACAACATTGGTCCCTTATCTTTTTGGAATTGAGCAATTGAGCGACCCGCGGCCTACCAATTCACCTAGATCGGAGTGGCAGAGAGCTCCTTCTTTGCCAGAAGTCTTCCGCAGTGTCCACGTGCCGCAAGAAGGGAAGGGGCTTTTTGGATTTTGTCGCAAGCTTTTGGCATTCTCTGGGCCAGGTTATTTAGTAGCAGTAGGTTACATGGACCCAGGCAACTGGGCAACCAGCCTAGCCGGTGGAGCGCAATTTAACTACGCTCTCCTTCCAGTAGTCATCCTTTCCAGCTTTGCGGGGACCATTCTACAGTACCTCGCACTAAAGCTAGGAATCGCTACCGGAAGAGATCTAGCTCAAACATGCCGCGACCACTTTACCCCATGGGTAAACATGCTTCTATGGATCACGTGCGAAATTGCCATCACTGCCTGTGATTTGGCCGAAGTAATTGGGTCCGCCATTGCCCTAAATCTTCTTTTTGGTCTCCCCTTAGTGTACGGCACCTGCCTTACAGCCATAGACGTTTTGTTCATTCTTTCCCTGCAAAACAAGGGATTCCGCCTTATTGAAGCATTGGTGCTGGCGCTCATTCTTGTCGTTGGAGGAAGCTTCCTTGTCGAAATCATCCTGAGTCGCCCAGATCCAAAGCAGATATTCTCCAGCTGTTTACCGTCGATGGAGATCCTGAAAAACCCAAACATGCTCTATACAGCAGTGGGCATTTTGGGTGCGACAGTAATGCCGCATAACCTCTACTTACACTCGGCCATCTGTCAAACACGAAACTTCGAGCCTACTACAGAGGGACGGAAACAAGCCATTTTCTATGCTACTCTAGACTCCACACTCGCGCTTATATGTGCACTCTTCATCAATTCAGCTATACTTATCGTCTCCGCGGCTGTCTTCCACAAGGGAGGATATTTTCAAGTCGCTGAAATTCAGGACGCGTACAAGCTTCTTAGCCCATTATTAGGCACTGGAGTTGCAAGCTTTTTCTTCGCCTTAGCCCTTCTAGCCTCCGGACAAAACTCCACGTTGACAGGTACCTTGTCAGGTCAAATTGTAATGGAAGGATTTCTCAACCTACGTGTACATCCCAGCCTACGCCGACTCATTACACGACTCCTAGCAATCCTTCCGGCTGTATTTGTTGCTATTACTGCCGGAGGAGATACCGTCACTCGTCTTTTGGTCCTGAGTCAAGTCATTCTAAGCCTACAATTAAGCTTCGTAGTGATTCCACTGGTCCTGTTCACCAGTGATCGAGATAGGATGAGGCACTTCGTCAACACCTCAGCCCTCAGTTTTTTTTCCTGGACCCTTGCTATCCTTATTGTGGCTCTAAACGGATGGCTCTTGATAGGAACTTTTCGGACAGGATTTGGAATGAACCCCCTCCTTCTAGGGGGAAACTCCTTCTAAGGAAAGCACTCTTACTGTCTCCAGACAGCTTAGTGGCTATCTCTCACATGATGACAGGAATTAGCCTGCATGGTGGGGTTCTAAGGTCCGCCCTTAATTTAATGCTGAAACCCCTTCTGGGAACCGGCACACCTAGGCTGCTGCACCAGGCGTGGCTAAAATGGTGCTTGCCCCTGGCTGGTGTGATAAGGAGGAAGAGTCTTCATACAGGGGTAGGTCAGTATGGAGATGATTGTCTCTAGCAACTCTATCAAGCGACGATTGCAGCTCCGACTGCAAGTCGTATCAGAAAAGCGCGGCCCAGAGCCTCAGCCCAATTGTGCCACCCCGCAGAAACCGGTTTCCTTGGGGGGGAGATTACAGTTCTCGGGCGAAGAGCTATAGCGATGGCGGCTAGGATAGGAACCCAAGAAGACGAATTTCTCACACCACCGAGAAGCTTCCTCGAGCGCCACTTTTACAGAGGGATCTGCTACAGATCCGTCTATTTCTATGAGGAAAGTGTAACTCTCTGGTTTTCCAACTAGTGGATGGGAAACAAGCATACACAAGTTAACAGCACGACGTGAAAACGGCTCAAGAAAGGAGTATAAACTGCCACAAACGTTTTTTAGCTGAAACGTCGATGCAGTCTTCCATCGCCTTGATGCAACAAGAAATTCCCATTTTCCTGGAAGACCTATGACAAAAAACCTAGTCACATTTACCCCGTCCGGTTGAATAGGAAATTGCAGGATATCCAAGTGATAGAGAGATGCTGCGCCGGGCGCGGCAAGTGCTGCTGCATCACGCGAAATACTCGCTTTAGCTGCCGCAAACGCCGTACTCTCAACGGAGACGATACGAACACCTGGAAAGTTGGCAGCTAGCCACTCCCTATGGTGCCGAATGGGAACAGAGTGCGAATATATACGGCGTATTCTCTCTCCCTTGTGCCCAAGAAGTGCAAGCTGCACATCCAAAGATAAGTCCTCCAAAATATGGACGGCCCCGACCTTAGCCAGTAGCATATCCACCGTGTCATAAATTGCCCCACCAGAGGAATTTTCGATTGGAACTACTGCACAAGAAGCCTCCAGGTGACTCAGCAAGAAGTCGAAAATAGCACTGATGTTAGGTTTGGCGACCAGTCTGGTATCTTCCCCGAAGCGGCGCAACGCCACCATATGGGAAAAGGTGCCCATGGGGCCTAGATACACAATAGATGGGCCAATGGAACCCTCCGCCATAAAAAAAGCACCTCCTCACTCAGACCAAAAGCACTCCGAGTAGAACTCTCCCCGTTCGGACGGAAAACCCTCTTTTGTTTAAAGCGTCTCCCAAAAAAGGAGAAATCGAGGAAAAATGGAGGCCCCAGGGAGGGCCTAAGAGGGGGATTACTTCATTAACAAAACCGCCCGGGCGCGTTTAACTTGGCGAGTGATTCTACGATGCAAATGAGCTGGCATCCCCGTCGTACGACGCGGAAGAATCTTTCCACTCTCCGTGACAAAGCGCTTAAGAAGATCCGGATTCTTGTAATCAATAGCACCAGCGGCAATATCAATCCTCCTCCGCGGCATCGAGCGGTTGGCTCTTCGGAAATTGGAGCGGCGCTTAGTGTTTCTGGGTGGCATTATGGAGCTCAGCTAACTTCACGGTGTACGGTACGCCGCCTAAGGAAGGGGTTGTATTTCTTCTTCTCGAGCCGCCCCTGAGTACGGGGGCTTTTCTTATTCCTAGTGGTTACATACCGAGACACAGGCCTTCCTTCAGCTGCAGCCTCGATACATTCCAGTGTGACAATTTCTTGAACCATGGGAATACCTCTATAAGCTTCTCAAGCCTCATTCCTTATTATCGGCGGAATCTTCCTCTTCTCCTTCGTTGCCTTCTTCGTCAACTAGTCCAAATAGAGAAGAAACAGGCTGGCGTATCCGCTGCAGCCGACCACGCCTTTCAAGCTCAGCCTGACACTCGATCGTATAACGAGCGAACGGGACAGCCTCTAGGCGAACCTGAGGGATCGCCTTCCCACACATCTCACAGAGACCGTAGGTGCCATTCTCTATGCGCTTGAGCGCCTGGTCAATCTCATAAAGAGAATCCTGCTCCTGGGAAAGGAGACTTAAGGAAAAATCACGATCGTAGGCATCACTACCAGCATCTGCCTGATGCATCCCGAACGCAGAGGCCTCACTTCCCTCAGCACGTGAACGCAGGCTATCCCTCCCCACCCCTCGCATAGAATCCAGCAGGGTATCCTTAAGAGCCAAAAGACGCTCACGCTGGCGGCGGAGGAAGCGCCTTTTTTCCTTCACTGCGGCATCCCCAAAGGGAACCGAAGCAGAAGAAGCGGACGGAGCGGAACCGGAGCCGGCCGGACGCCCCTCCCTCCCCTCTCTCTCGCAAGATCTGTCCTTAGGTGTAGCCATCTCTCTAGTACCAACCCGCGGTCTCATGCTAGCTATAGAACGAATCTTCTGGCAACAGAATATTCTCTTTTTTCATTTTTCAGCAAGGCCAGCTTTTTGTATTCTCTTACTTTTCGCTATTCCGTTGAGAGTTGAGAGGTAACTTCGAAAGATACAAGCCGTTGCCTTAGTGCTGGCGAAATATAAGCGGTCACCCAAGCAAACCCGTCTTTGTAATGAGCAGAACTTATTCCACTCTGGTGGAGTTCGGCAAGGAGAGCAGATTCAGTAAGAGGGATTTGATACTCTGCTTTTAAGCGCCGGGCGCCTAAGTCTGCCTCTAACTGCTGAAAAAAAGCGTCAATCCCTATCCCAGTATACGCTGAAACTGCCACGCTACCTGGATGGCGCCTTAATTGTGTCTGGACAAGCTCCGGATTGTGTACGCAATCTACCTTGTTAAAGGCTAGGATAACTCGCTTTCCACCTACCTCTAACTCCTCAAGGATCGAATCAACTGCTATCATTTGTTCGTGGTACCTTGGATGGCTGAGATCCACTACATGAATCAGAAGGTCAGCTAGTTGTGTCTCCTCTAGCGTAGCTTTAAAGGCATCAATTAACGTGTGGGGGAGCTTACGAATAAAGCCTACAGTGTCTATCAGCAAAACTTTTTGTCGACTTGGGAGGAGAACCTGCCGCGTGGTTGGATCTAAGGTGGCGAAGGGCTTGTCTTCTGTGAAGACCCCGGATCTAGTGAGCCGATTAAACAAGGAAGATTTCCCAGCGTTCGTGTATCCGACGAGCGCTGCGACAGGCCAATTTTTCCTTAACCTCCCATTTCGCTGAACGGAGCGGTTTTTGCGTACAGCGGCGAGCCCTTTCCCTAGCTTGGTAATGCGTTCCTGGACACGTCGCCGGTCAACCTCTAGTTGTGTCTCTCCTGGCCCTCGAGTGCCAATGCCCCCGGTCTGCCTGGAAAGGTGTGACCACATGCGTGTAAGCCTGGGAAGGAGGTACTGCAATTGTGCGAGCTCGATTTGAAGACATCCCTCGCGGGTGCGTGCTCTTTGGGCAAAAATATCTAGGATGAGCTGTGTGCGATCCAGAACTTTACAATTGGTAATGCACTCCAGGTTTCTTCCCTGGGCTGGAGAAAGCTCGTCGTCAAAAATGATGGAAGTAGCCTGCCTTCTACTACACCGCTGAGCAATTTCTTTGGCTTTTCCCTTCCCTATGTAGAACGGAGCAGTCGGTCTTTCTAACCGCTGTATACAGGTTTCTACGACTTGAGCGCCAGCGCTAGACGCCAATTGACAAAGTTCTTCCAAGGACTCTGCAATATCCCACGGTGTTACCTCCCTATATCCAACCGACCCTACTAGTAAGACTCTCTCTCGGCGGGGGGAAAAGTGGAATACACGGCACACAAGCTAGACTATTTCCTCTATCACCCTGGTATAATACAGCAGGGTACCCCTTTCGACAAAAAGTAAATCCAAGAGAATAAGCCATAGGTACTATTTTACCAGAAGGAACTGGGGCAACCCCAGCTGTCTCAGGAAGGCCTTCTTAGGCCTAGTTCCAAGTACTCCTTGACCTTCCTAGCGATCATTTCCACCATGTCGCGCGCGCTGCTACTGCTACCTTGGGAGAGATATAGCGGAACAAAGTTAGTCCGGCTTCTGAACCAGGCCAACTGCCTTTTTGCATACCGATACGTCGCCGCGCAAATCGCATCTCGGCATTGCCTCTCATTCATTTCCCCGTCAATGCATGCAACAATCTCACGCAACCCAATCGCTTGCGAGGCCGTTCTCCCCATCCGATTACGCATCCCCGCCACCTCTCCGACCACGCCCCGTTCCCACATCTGGCACACACGATGCACAATGCGTCCGTACAACTCTTCCCGTGCACGTACAAGCACAAAAGCTTGAGCTTGAGTGGAAATAATCTGCCGGCTGTTGGTGCGAAAAACCCCTAAGGGCTTACCAGAAAGCTCGCAAATTTCGACTGCTCGAAGAACTCGTCTTCTATTACGTATATCCACCTTGTTGCCTGCATGTGGATCTACCCTATCAAGGCGTTCTAGCAGCTTCTCAAGGGACAACTGCTCTAATTCTCTCCGAAGGGACAAGTTGCTTGCTGGAAGAGGGTCTAAACCTTGGATCAGAGCACGAAAGTACAGCCCCGCTCCCCCAACCACTATCGGTATTCTTCCGCGTCGAAGAATATTTCCAATCTCCCTACACGCTTCTAACCGATAGCGCCAGACGTGATAGTTTTCCTCAGCAGGTATGTGACCTATGAGATGATGAGGAATTTGTTCCAGTAGTTTTTGTTCTGGTTGGGCAGTCAAAATAGATAGCCCAGAGTAGACTTGCAAGGCATCAGCTCCAATGATCTCACCTTTGACCTCGCGTGCTAATTCCACGGCCAGCGCTGACTTCCCTACCCCCGTTGGGCCAGCAAGAAAGATCGGCTGCAGAAGTAGATTACAAAATCCAATGTCGCTCTTCGATGATCCTACCTCCGCTAACAATTAACCTACGCTCTACGCGCGCCTTTGCTGCGCAGTCCGGCAACCGTCCTAACGCGCCCCGCGTCCTTTCCTTTCATGTCCCCCACCAATGCAGCCCCAGGGTAGCGGTTCTGACAGCCACAAACTACTCCCGGGTGAAGGGTATAACACCATCCATCTTATGTCAAACGACCTAACAGATTGCCCTGTAGTTTTAAGGTTAGATTTCTACGAAGGGATAGACGGTATTTCTTTTTTGAAATCCCTTCCCCAACCCCCTCCATGCCTCCCATATAGTGTAAAAAACCTTGCTCTTTCCCACCCCCAGGTAGAGAAGGACAAGGGCGGTAGCAGCGCAATGAGTTGCTCCGATGAGAAGAGCAAAACAACGCTTGGGGAAAAATGAAAGGTAGCGGGGTAATATACTGAGAGAATTAAGTAGGAAACGTTGCTCACACAAGGCTCTTGCATAATCTACCGGACAGGAAGAGAGGAGATCCTGTGCAGAAAGATTGGCGATGTGGCAACGCCTGGGCGGCCAACAGGGCCCACCCGGATGGTGCAAACTACCACAACCAGGGCTTAGAACCTCTGTATCTAATAAGCTTTAGTTTTATGCCAGATGGGAAACCGCGACACAAAAGTGAGGTACCATAAGCGCAAAACCAGGAAATTCCGTCCTCTGCAGGGAAGCCGTCCGTTTTTCTAACATTACCGGTGACTTCTCTCAGTTTGCATCTCTAATGTTTCCTCTAATGTTTCCTGAACCACGCTAACTCTACCCTGTTAGGGGTCTCTCAGAGAAACAGCCTAACAAAGCCTAAAAAAGAAAATTTTTCACAGCAGCGGAGCCACCACTATGGGCAGCTATCCTTGACATTCAAAGCTAGCATAGGATAGACAGTCCGGATGGTGTGGACTGCAGCTCTTACATTATGAACTCGGAAAATAGCAGCTCCCCTTAGCAGGCCGGCTACCATGCAAGAAACTGTGCCAGCATCCCGCCGGTATGCCTTACTAAGGCCTAGAACTTCTCCGATAACACTCTTGCGAGATACCGGAAGTAATAGTGGGAAGGGGAGAAGGCTGCTAAGCATTCTCAGCTTTTGGTAGATGGTCAAACTGGCCCTCCTCTGCTTTGCAAAGTCAATTCCGGGGTCCAGAAGTAGACTCTCCCGTTTAACACCTGACCGCTCAGCTATGCAGACTTTTTCTAGAAAAAAATCCCGCAGAGTACTCATAATATCAGAATAGTGAATATCTCTCTGAGCAATTTTTGGTGCTCCCTTAGAATGCATGATTACTAGTGCTGCCCCAGTTGCAGCACAAATAGACGCACTCTCTCCAGTAATGAGGCCACCTATATCATTGAGAATATGTCCTCCATAGTTCAAAGTGGCCCGTGCTACATTAGGACGCCAGGTATTGATGGATAAAAGGGGTGGTCGGGGGCGCACATTGGCTGCAATGGCGGTAAAGCTTTCTACAAAGGGGACTATTCTTCGAATCTCCTCCCTTTCACTAATCGGAGCCCGATTGGTGCGAGCGCTCTCCGCACCAACATCCACAATATCTGCTCCTTGGGCGACTATTTTCTGGGCACGGCGGAGCGCCAAGGTAAGTTCAGGTAGGCCATCACCAGAGAATGAGTCACTACTTAAATTGACTATGCCCATGACCAACGGACACCCACTCCAGCAAATCTTAACTCCTCGCGCCTCAAGTAAACGCTCCTTTTCCATTCCACTGCTCACTGCTCTCTGTAGTTTCTTTCTTTGGTCATTAACAATTAATTAATAGAGGCTGCCTAGGGAGTTACCTAAATCAAATTTGAACAAAACTGGTAGCATAGAGAAAGGAAAGCTTGTTAAGTCCCGTCGTAAGCCCCCCCAATGGGATGGGTGGGCGGCGCTCAGAGCTTCCCGGAGGGGTGTGGCACCCGAGCAAGGATTTAGGGCTAGAGAAGATCCGCTCTCGGCCTATTGAGTATCATTCTGCTATCCAGAAAAATGTCGCCGTCCCAACCAGCCTCGCCGGTGGTAATTTGCGATTGATGTACCGTATGCGTCGTGGAACCTGCTAAAATGGATGGGCTTATACTCTTGTAGACAATCGGAACGGGCAATCGCATTAAAGCCGCAGTTCGAGGCTCTCCCCATTTTCGATGAAAGCTGTAGAGCAAGCTACAGCATTGCAAGGAGGAAAGGGAGGATTATCAACTAAAAGACTCACCCTCAGAGGTCTGACCAGGGCCCACCAGCCACCATTGTAGTGTAATGCCCCCTATTCTACGATTCCAGGATTCGTTTTCCCAAAGGCTATTTACAGGTCCTTGTCGGACTTCAACTGGAGAAGCATCCAAGACGACTAGAGTCTTACCTCTCTAGGCTAGCCTTGGGGGAACGCGGTGACAAAACCCATTCCACTGCATTTAGGGTTGATCTTGCCTAGAAGCAAGGAAATCCAGCCTCAATTTTTTACAATTCGCTTGTTGTCAGGAAGCGATTGTCCACTGTGGTGCAACAACTCTGATTTAACTCCAGGGGGACGGTAACATCGGCTCTAGACGAAAATTGCAGCAACCATTTTTTTCGTTAGACTAGTCCTGTGGCTTTGCTGTGGCGTCGTCGCAGCGCACGTGGAAACATATACCAGCTCCCGCAGTACGTGTGTGCCCTCTATTTGCGAAGGGAGTTCTCCTAGCGAAGCCCCTACGCAGAAGCTATTGTATTATGATAGATGGAGCTTAGCATTCCTCAATGAATCGCTGTTTGCACCTCCTTATAGTTATAGCAACGGTCTGTACTTTTGTGCTGATTTGCAGCGGGGGCCTAGTGACTTCTAAAAGTGCAGGAATGTCCGTCCCAGATTGGCCGACCACTTACGGATACAACATGTTCTTATTTCCTATCTCTCGATGGACAGGAGGGATACTATACGAACACACCCATCGGCTTTTCGCCTCGGCAGTTGGACTGCTTACCCTTCTGTTAACAGCTTGTGTTCTAGCCGTGGAAAGGCGTCGCTGGGTCCGCGTTATGGCCATTTTGGCCTGTGTCAGTGTAATTTTTCAAGGAATTTTGGGAGGGCTTCGAGTCACCCTCAATGCGAACTTAATGGGTATTTTTCATGGGACGGTTGCACAATCTTTCTTAAGTCTCCTGGGCATCCTAGCAGTAGTGACAAGTGCCTCATTTCTCTCTGGAGAGTATACTAGCTTCTGCATCTTCAAGGAACTGAAGTGGGTGGCTATGATAGTGACCGGAGTAATTTTCACCCAGCTGATGGTAGCTGCCAGTATGCGCCACGCCCACACTGGGCTCTCCATTCCGGACTTCCCCACCGCCTATGGAAGGTGGTGGCCGCCACTGGATTCCGTTTCCATTGCTCAGATTAATGATTTACGTGCGTTGCAGGGACAAGCAGCTACTAGTGCAACTCAGATTGCCCTTCAGATGGTACATCGAGCCCTTGCCACCCTCACGTTTGCAGGAGTGGTCGCGTTTGCGTGGCTAGCCCGCTATACCTATCCGATTAACCGATGGGGGAAAGTTTGGGCGCTTTTAGTTGCTATCCAAATAGGGCTTGGGATGTGGACAATCTGGTCAAACAAGGCAGCGGATGTTGCCACCGCGCATGTGAGCGTTGGGGCGCTAGCCTTTTTTCTAGGAGTACAATTAACGTTTCGGTTATTCTGTGCCCACGATAGTTCCCCTTGAGTCGCTCGGCCAGTTCTGACGCATGTTGCAATCCAGCCTCATCGGTTTAGCAAAATGGCGGGAGCTTGCCTATGACTTTAGTTTACTAGTCAAGACCCGCCTGTGCCTTTTAGTTCTCCTTACCACCCTCGTTGGATTTCTGATGGGGAGGCATGACGTTGCATTGCCCTATAGAACGCTGCTCATTACACTTGTTGGTACCGCGCTAAGCGCTGGCGGAGTCGCCGCGTTAAATCAATGGTGGGAGCGAGAATGGGATGCCTGCATGGAACGTACTCGTAATCGACCGCTACCGGGAGGGCGGTTCCACCCTTCTGGGGTTCTTGCTGGAGGGATTTTATTTTCTCTTGCTGGCATCGTCATTCTACTCTTACTTGTAAATAGACTAAGTGCGGCTTTCGCAGTTTTTACCGTAGCCAGCTACCTTCTTCTTTATACTCCGCTAAAGAGAACTACTTCTTTAAACACTCTGGTGGGAGCCGTGTCTGGGGCGTTGCCCCCTCTAATCGGCTGCACAGCAGCACAGGGACGAGTTGGAATAGAAGGATGTTTCCTCTTTGCCATATTGTGGCTCTGGCAGGTACCTCATTTTCTCGCTTTAGCCTGGACATACCGCAACCAGTATACCAGAGCAGGATTTGTCATGTTATCCAAGAAAGATAGCTCCGGGGTAGCTACTTCTTTTCAGGCGCTGGTTTATGCCATCCTTCTCTTGGTAGTCTCACTTCTCCCTGTTGCAGCTGGACTCAACACCATATTTTACCTCCTTCTTGCGTTGCCTCTAGGCAGTTGGCTAGTTTTCCAAGCATCGAGATTCACGCAGAAGCGCTCCCATGCTAACGCCCGTGCTCTTTTTCTTTCCTCTATCCTCTACCTCCCATTACTTCTCGGGGCCTTACTGGCTACAAAAAGATAAGATCCTCCTAAGAGGATAATCGAAGCTAGCAAATTTTGGTCTCACCACTAGACTTTGGCAGACTTTGTCATTCAATGAAAAGTGTTGCTATATCCCACAAATTTTCTCACCTCTTCTGGTCGCTAATTATTGTAGGGATAACCTTCGTGGGTATGCGTTACGCTCTTCTTTCCAGCCGGAGGAAAGTCCTGCAGGACTATGGGAGTGTACCAGAGTTTCAGCTTTTCAACCAGGAAGGAAAGATGGTTACTCTAAAGGACTTAAGGGGGGATATTTGGGTTGCAGCCTTCATCTTCACGCGTTGCCAGGGACCGTGTCCAACTATCACCACTCGTATGGCTAAACTGGGCAAGATGCTCAGAGAGAGGAATCGAGCAAAATTAGTGAGTATTACAGTAGATCCAGACTACGATACACCAACGATCCTATCCAGATATGCAGAGAGTTTTCGTGCGGATTCCAAAAGGTGGCTCTTTCTCACTGGCCCGAGGGCAAAAGTAGAGGCACTTGTGGTAAATGGTATGTACCAGGCTGTTGGTCACAATTCCAGGCTAGGACTACCTATCCACTCTACCCAGTTGGTCCTTATTGATCCTCACGGACACATTCGTGCTATCCATAATAGCATGAATCCAGAGGTAATTACTCAAGTTATCAAGGATATCTGCGGATTGGAGCAAGAATTCGCTATAAACTAATTCCGTGAATATTCAGAAACTACCTGCTATTAATGCTCTTCTTAACCTTATTAGTGGTATATTTGTTATAGTGGGGTGGTTGTTCATCTATCTCAAACGCAAGAAATTACACGTAATCAGTATGCTTATGGCTACTGTTACTTCTACCGTATTTCTTATTTCCTATCTTATTTACCACTTTAATACACAAGCAATCACACGTTTTACTGCTACAGGAATCATGCGGCCTACCTATTTCGCCTTACTGACTTCTCACGTGGCACTAGCATTTAGTGTCCCTCCGTTGGTTATTCTAACACTAATGCCAGCAATTTATTCTCGCTTTGATAAGCACCGTCGCATTGCTAAGTGGACTTTGCCAATCTGGCTGTACGTTTCCGTAACTGGTGTTCTTGTTTATGTGATACTCTACCGATGGTTGCCCTACAGAGAATTTTAGTCTACCGTAGGTGCTTGCCTCCCCTTCTTTCTGCATACCGCAAGGCCTATTAATCAACTATGAGCGACACAGTTTAATTGGCCATTGCATGGTTTTTAGTAAAAAGCGCGGTTAGCTCAGTGGTAGAGTGCTACCTTGACACGGTAGTGGTCACAGGTTCGAGTCCTGTACCGCGCAACTGCTTCAGCAAAATAGATCGTGGTGGCGTGTGTTCTGTGCTTTTATTTTTATGTAGTTTTTATCCCTCAATGGTGCTCTCGAAAGGCTCCGGACCAGAAAAAGTGGCCCTCTTTGGAAAATCGGGAATTACTCACTCAGCGATAGAACTCTCTAGGCTAGTCATTCAAGCAGCCTCAGGAGAAGCATTTTGCCAACAGACATTTGCCAAGCGGCGTTTGGTAATGCCCTACGAAAAATAAAATTCCTCAGGGGCCTGATTAGTTCCCTGACTCAGGCATCAGTGATGGTCGACGGGGGCAATAGCGGCCTGGGTCAGCTTGTGGCTATAAGAGAGTGGTATTGCCTGCCATGCCTGTTTTTCCTTTATGTGAGTGAAGAAGCAAGAAGTGAGCGCAAATGAGCGCTGAATCGAAGTCTGGGGAGGAGAAAAAGGTTAATCCTTCACTAATCCCGGCGTTCCCACGTCCCTTTCTTTTCGTTGTTTGCATTGCGTCTTTCACCCTCTTGATGGAATCGGCTGACCCTGTATAGTTCATTCCATGTCCAAGGTTGAGTGCGCAGCACACTCTTTCGGATTATTGCTACCTTCTGTGAGGTAATGGGCACAGCTAAATTACCCCATTCTGTACGGATGTAGGAGAGGACAGCCGCGATCTCACTATCAGACAAGTGACTCCACCCGGACATGTATCCATTATAAATAGTACCCCGCACTTTAATAGGCCCCTGTAGTCCATGGAGGAGGATTAAGATGAGATCTTCCTTAGAATGGGAATCTTGCGCAAGAACCCACTCACTTTTGGCTAAGGGTGGATACAGGAAAGGTGTCCCCAATCCGCTAGCTTGATGGCAGATCAAGCAATTTTTTTTGAAAATGTGGCGGCCTAGTTTGCCCTTCTCGGGATTCCTGCTGTGTAAAGAGGCACTAGAGACACCGGTATGCCACCTAGTAGCATTGGCAAAGAGAAGTGCCGATGCTATCACCAGCACCACCCCACTAGCCAGCTGGAAGAATGGGTTCCTAAATAGATAGACCATACGGACGCGGAGGGCCAGAACTCCCCCGAGACACACGCAATTCAGAGCACAACCCCTCTTCTCTAGGGTAGAAGATAGTCACGCATACACCGCTCCGTCTCCTTATCGCCCCTCACCTGGGAGAGCCAGCAAAAAACAGGCACCACATCGGAGGCAAAGCGCTGCACGGCGAGCAACGCGGCACGGGCTCCACCATGCTTTGCCCTCCTCTACCCTGCCCCCGCTAACGACAGCAGGAAGAACCTTCGATCTTCCCTTATTCCCTAACCTTTCGTGAAAAAATCTCAAGATTTCCTGCGGGCATTTACGAACGATCTTACGCAGCAGCCCAGAAAGGCAATGCACAATGCTGCCATTACGATTTGCATCCAAAAGGCCACCAGACGTCCACCCTCTAGCACGGACACTCTGGAAATATTCGGCAAAGCACGCCCCAGGGCACCAACTACCCCCGCAAGAGCTATTCCCATCGCCCAATGCATAGCCATTTTCCTCCTGCCAGCGCTGCAAGCAGCGACCATACCCAGAAGTAGGATGGGTATTCCAAAAGAGGCCGGAACCAAAGCAGTGGGCGCCCTACACCCCGTTCCTACAAACCCGGCAATTCCCAGAATGCCCAACAGCAATCCAAAACACACGGTTAGAACTGGCATACGCAGCCAGTAAGCTTGATTTCTGAGTGACTTGTCAAGCGCGCAGCAGAGGATATCCACAGGCTGCTTTCGAAAATGGGGGCAAAATTTGCACCATCTATGCCCCTTGCTAGGGGCATTCTTACAATGCCTCTCACGACTGGATCTTCAACTACAATACTCAGCTAGCAGTCAGTCGCAACCTGGTTTCTATACAGCAATTTCGATCCCAACTGGGCAGTGATCTGAACCAGAGATAGACGGCCAGATAAAAGCATCACAGAGCGATTCTCGTAGAGAGGCTGCAACACAAAAATAGTCAATTCTCCATCCTATATTCCGTGCCCGAGAGGATTTTTGGTAGCTCCACCAAGTGTAATTCCCACCTTCAGTGTGCAATATCCGAAAGGTGTCGAGAAATCCAGCATCAAGAATTTTCGAGAAAGCCGCTCTCTCTTCGGCAGTAAATCCGGCATGTCGCGTGTGCTCCCGCGGCCGTGCTAGGTCGATTCTGTGGTGGGCAACATTCATATCTCCACAGAAAATGACAGGCTTTTTTTTAGCCAGGCGAAGGAGATGCCCAAGAAAAGCGGGAGTCCATTCCTGAATGCGATAATCTAAGCGAGCTAGCTTCCTCCCAGAGTTAGGAGTGTAGACATTAACAAGGTAAAAACCCGGAAATTCAGCAGAGATAACACGTCCTTCATTATCATGTTGAGCTATCCCTACACCAGTAGTGACCAGCAATGGTAGCTGCCGCGTCATGAGCAGTGTTCCAGCGTACCCACACCGACTAGCGGGATTCCAAAAAAAATGCCACCCAGTGGGCCAACAAACATCTGCTACTTGGCTAGGGTATGCCCTCACCTCTTGGAGACATATAACTGCAGCTCGACTCTCCACAAGAAAAGAGAGGAACCCTTTCGTAAGGACAGAGCGAATTCCATTAACGTTCCAAGAAATAAGTCTCAACTAGCGGGATCTATGTTGGCGTAAAAAAAGTGCATGGGGCAGCAGGGAAGATGATGCAGCTACTGCAGTGAGATATGATTACTGCCCTGCTAGGATCTGTCATCTTCCGTCTATCCTATCCTAGGTTAGCACCTGACCATCCTGTTACTTGTATGTTAACCGTCACGGCAGAAACGATGTTGGGAGATCTATCACTTTCTATGGAACCTCTAACTGCTGGCCGGGGAGAAGAGCCTCATGTGCTCTATTAATCTTTTTGCCCTTTAGCAACCTGCTCCACGTCTTTGTCCCCTCGCCCAGAAAGGTTAACTAGGATGATTCTGTCTCTGGGGAGTGTAGGGCCTATTTTGAGAACGTGAGCAATGGCGTGGGCCGATTCTAGGGCAGGCAAAATTCCCTCACAGCGACTAAGTACCCGGAAGGCCTCCAGTGCTTCAGCATCTGTTGCATAGCTGTATTCTACTCGTCCTATCTCATGAAGTAGACTGTGTTCGGGGCCAACTGCTGGATAATCTAGCCCTGCTGAGATAGAGTGTGTCCGCTCGATCTGACCATCTTGGTCGGCAAGAAGCCAAGTCTTGGTTCCCTGGAGAATTCCGACCCTCCCGCCTTGGAAACGAGCTGCGTGACATCCAGGTCGTATTCCACTCCCACCTGCCTCAATTCCCACCAGCTGTACGGATGTGTCCTGCAGAAAAGCGTAAAACAAGCCCATGGCATTACTACCACCCCCTATACACGCAACAAGTAGATCAGGTAAGCGCCTCTCACACGCAAGGATCTGCTGGCGTACTTCCTCGCCAATAATACGGTGAAAGTCCCTCACTATTAATGGATAAGGGTGAGCACCCAATACAGATCCCAAAACGTAGTGCGTTGTCCTGGGATTTGCAACCCAGTCTCGCATTGCCTCACTAACTGCTTCCTTGAGGGTGGCCTGACCAACTGAGACAGGGACTACCTGTGCCCCCAATAAACGCATGCGAGTTACATTGAGTGCCTGACGATGCATGTCCACTGAACCCATGTAAACAGCGCATTCCATCCCAAATCGGGCAGCAGCAGCAGCCGTAGCCACACCATGCTGTCCTGCCCCAGTTTCGGCAATGACTCGGCGCTTACCCATACGCCTGGCCAGCAAAATTTGCCCTACTGCATTGTTAATCTTGTGCGCGCCTGTATGGAGCAAATCTTCACGCTTAAAATAGACGCGAGCTCCACCTAGTTCCTCTGTTAGCCTCTCTGCAAAGTATAATGGTGTTGGGCGACCGCAAAAATTTTGGAGAATATCCCTCCACTCCCTCCAAAAAGTGGGATCCCCCTGGACTTTTTGGTACTCTATCTCCAGTTTCTGTAATGGATCCACTAGCGTTTCAGGAATAAATCTACCCCCGTAGGAACCAAAATATCCATGAATGTCAGGAGAAGGAGGCGAGCTCTGAACTTTTGTCATGCGCCCCAGTATGGAGCTTTTCTACCATCGCTGCAACTCCCCGCCGATGTGGTGTTGGCATTGCTACCTGCACCAAATTCCTTAACGCAACTCTCTGAAGTTTCCTCTTGTCCTCCTGAAGTACTGTGCACCTCCAAATCCGCATCGTCACCTTGTAACATGTTATGGAAAACTTCACTACACAGTCGCAGGGAGTTGATGGTCTTCTTTGCAGAGTGGGTAAAATCCACAGACCGACCCACCACCGCTCAGAAGAGCGAATAAGCCAAATTGACTTCCCATCACACAAGAATGCGCGATAGTCCTCCCTCTTCTGAGGGGGTATACGAGGACGTTTGACAGGTCTAGCTTCCGGACTGCGGGTCTGACACCCTATTTGCAACGGACATTGAGAACACAAAGGTTTTCTCGGTTTGCAAATCAGAGCACCCAGTTCCATCAGAGCGGAGTTGTGTAATCTTCCACCCTCCTTGACAGGGAGGAGGGAATTCGCCAACATCCGTAGATGGCGCATGCCGGTAACAGTGTCTACCGGATGAGGATAATCGAACAAACGGCTAAGTACGCGCGCAACGTTGGCATCTACTACCGGTACGCGATCATCGAATGCAAAAGCGACTATCGCATGTGCAGTGTATTCACCAATACCTGGCAAACACTCTAACTCTGCCGGGGTTCTCGGAAATCCAGGAAGCTGTGCTAACATCCTGGCCACGCGATGTAAACTGCGTGCCCGGCTGTAGTAGCCTAATCCCTGCCATAACTCGAGCACAGAGTCTTCGGGGGCCTCTGCTAAGGTCCTAATATCTGGGAACCTTTCCATCCAACGACCGAAATATCCCAGCACAGTCCCCACCTGCGTCTGCTGTAGCATGATCTCTGAAACCAGAATAGCGTAAGGGTCAACAGTATGCCTCCATGGCAAGTCCCTACCGCATTTTCGAAACCAAGCATGAAGATTGCGCTCCATCTTCTGTTGGGTCATACTTTCGCAATATGAGGTTTCTGGCATCTCAACCACTTACCACTCACACCTACACCGCTCCGCTCACTTGCCATCAAGTTAAAAAACTCCGACAAGTATTAATACTCCACGGCTTTCGACTTGAAAGCCAACCTCACACGGTCTTCTGCGCACAAAAGGATAAGCTGCGCGTAGTTGTCTACTTGAAGGGCCCCAAGGTGCTTATCCAAGGTAAGGGCATAGAGGACTTTATCACATTTCAACTAGAGCCTAATGTACTCGAACAGGCCTCTTTTGGCTACACTCAGGTAACTCAACCGGAACTCCATGAAGCACATTTTGGTATTGACGAAAGTGGAAAAGGTGACTTTTTTGGCCCCCTGGTTATTGCTGGGGTCTATGTGAATTGCAGCCTTGCGCGCGCCCTCTCCTCACTCGGAGTGCAAGATAGCAAGCGCGTCGCTTCAGATAAACGCATACGCACCCTTGCGCAACAGATTCGCAAATCCGGCACTCCGTCGGAGGTCATTGCTATCTCGCCACTGAGGTATAACGAACTGTTTCTCCAATTTAGGAACTTAAACAAACTTCTTGCGTGGGGCCACGCTCGTGTTCTGGAAAACCTTTGCAAAAAGCAGCCAGATTGCTCGTATGCTTTGTCCGACCAATTTGCAGATGCAAGGCTCCTTCAGCAAGCTTTAATGACTCACGGCAGAAAGCTTTCTCTCAAGCAACGCACTAAGGCAGAATCAGACATCGCAGTAGCTGCTGCTTCTATCCTAGCTAGAGAAAGACTTATCGACTGGTTAGATGTTGCCTCCGTACGGTACGCTCTTCATCTTCCGCGTGGTGTCTCTCAAACTGTCAAGAAGGCGGCTGTTACCGCTATAGAAAAATATGGCCTACAGATTCTCCATAGAATCGCAAAAGTTCACTTTAAAACTGCCGAAGAAGTTTCGCTTCTTGCCCACCGTTCCCCGTGTTTGCCCCAGGAACGAGCCGCCCCATGACCATACCATGGGTAGTACATTTCCTCGTACCCTTCCGCAGAAAGGAGCTTTTGCTTTACCTGCTTTCCATGTGCCCCTGTCCTTCATGAAGGTGCAATTTTGTGAGTTCTTCGCCTTGCTCTCTACATAAAGGAGGTAGTTTTGTGAATGCTCCCTTGGAACCCTCTACTACCTTTCTACCTTGAAGGGATCTCCGGAATTCATCATTGAAACGGGTAGGCAGCCTTGCTGTGCACTATCCAGGCTAGCTCCAGGAAGCCGCAAGAGGGGTTCGGGCGGATGGATTCCTCAGAACTCACGGGTGTGCAGAAGAATTTTTTTCACAATCATTTGACTTCAACTGAGGTATGGACTATCTGTAGTCACTGGTTGATACTTTCATTACCTTATGAATAACATAAATAACACATCTCGTATTATTGTGCCCATAATGACACATCGTTCCAACGGAAGTGATGTAGTCAGGGGGAGCAAGTGCTATGAAGAGAAGTGCAAAACTCAAGAGGAGTTGGCTCTAGAGAAGGAGAAGAGGGGGCCAGTTTCTTCCCTCCTAAATCAGAGGGTTGCTCTCTCTAAGTCTAAACTGCATGACAGAAAAGAAGACAGAAAGGATGTTAAGAAAGACGCAGACTTGGAGCGCGTAGACCTAAGATCCTCTAAACTGCATGACAGAAAAGAAGACAGAAAGGATGTTAAGAAAGACGCAGACTTGGAGCGCGTAGACCTAAGATCCTCTAAACTGCATGACAGAAAAGAAGACAGAAAGGATGTTAAGAAAGACGCAGACTTGGAGCGCGTAGACCTAAGCAAAAAGAATGGCAAGTTCTTCATTCCGCTTGGTCTCTCTCGTCCGGAGATCCTTAAGGAAAAGTGGAATGCCTTCAACGCTTGGAAAAAGGAAGCTCTTTCTTAGCAAAGGAGGCTTGCTTAAAAGTGGAGTAGCTAGTCTCTACTGAGACCTAGCTAGATGAAGGGCTGCCCTGCGTGTACTCTTTCGTATGCGGAGGGCAGCAACGTTTTCTGGGTTTTGCCCGGCCTTTTCACTTTTTCCCCTTCTCACCAAAACTAAACCCTGGCGCAAGGGGTGCCGCTGCTACTCTGTCTCGCTCTCGCTCTTGGGGGATGCGTTCACCTTGCGTTCACCTTTAAAGAGAAAAGAGAAAAAGGCCTATGGGTCAATTTTCTTGAGGCCCCTGAAATTGAAATTTAGAGCGTTGGGTAGTAGCAGTTGGAGACACGGCTAGTAGGGAACAGGTGGTCTCTTTGATTTAGTCTTTTGCAAAGACAGGCTCAGCAACGAGAGTCCCCTTCCCCCGCGAGGAAGCCCACTTCCCGAAGAGGTGGAGATATGTTTAGCACTCCTCCCTCTAAGAATATCCTCGCTCTCCCAAAAAACCAGTGGATTACGTCGTGAGGGGGCCTCCAAATATTAGGGTCAGGGCAAAGGCACATAGAGTCAGTTAGTCACTCAGTAGCCTTCTGTCTCAGAAGTTGGGACATTATGGCCCTCTCTTAGCTATGGGGTGCCACATACCCGTGAGGCTTTATATTCATAAATTGTTCGCTTCAAGATTCTTTTTAAGAATTCCAGCTTTTGGAACAAATTATGCTGTAGAATTAATTATTTCGTTTAAGGAGAACATTTAACGAGAATGTCTAAATCCTCTAAAATCTTAGGAATTGACCTGGGAACGACGAATTCATGCATGGCAGCCATGGAGGGCGGAGAGCCGTTAGTGCTAGAAAATTCAGAAGGCGCTCGAACCACACCCTCGGTGGTAGCCTTTTCAAAGAACGGGGAACGCCTAGTAGGACAGTCCGCTAAACGCCAGGCCGCCACCAATCCGGCTAATACCATATTCAGCGTCAAGCGGTTCATGGGCCGCAAGTTCGACGAGGTGCAGGATGAGCTGCACCGCATTCCGTACAAAGTTATTAAGTCGGCTAACGGAGACGCCCACATCCAAGTCGAGGTTGGGGATGAAACAAAAACGTTCTCCCCCCCGGAAATCTCAGCGATCATTCTAGCGAAGCTCAAAGCTGATGCCGAGGCCAAGCTGGGGGAAAGTATCACACAAGCGGTGATTACTGTCCCGGCCTATTTCAATGACTCACAGAGAAATGCGACTAAAGATGCTGGGCGTATTGCTGGCCTAGAAGTTTTGCGCATTATTAACGAACCTACAGCAGCTTCTCTGGCTTACGGCCTAGACAAGAAAAAAGATGAGAAGATAGCGGTTTATGATCTTGGAGGTGGCACGTTTGACATTTCTGCATTGGAGATAGGTGATGGTGTTTTTGAAGTGCGTGCCACCAACGGAGATACCCATCTTGGGGGAGATGACTGGGACAACCGTATTATGGATTGGGTCATAAAGGAATTTCAAACGGACGCGGGGATGGATCTTTCTAGGCAGAAAGACGCCATTCAGCGCATTAAAGAAGAATCCGAAAAGGCAAAAATCGCTCTTTCTAGCACCCAGGAATACGAAATTAGCCTGCCCTTCATCACAGCAGATGCCTCTGGGCCGAAACATATTCAGAAGAAGCTTACTCGTGCAAAATTAGAGCAGCTGACAGACGATTTATTCGAGCGCACCATCAAGCCAGTGGAGAGCTGTCTAAAGGACGCAAAGTGGGAAAAGTCCAGCATTGAAGAATTAGTGCTTGTAGGGGGTATGACGAGGATGCCGAAAGTAATTGGGACTGCGCGGCAACTCATCAGTAAGGAGCCGCACAAGGGTGTAAATCCAGATGAGGTGGTAGCAGTGGGGGCTGCAATTCAGGGAGGTGTGCTTAAGGGAGATGTAAAAGATATCTTACTCTTGGATGTTACCCCACTTACCCTTGCTATTGAGACTGCTGGTGGCATAGCCACAGCGATGATCCCTCGCAATACTACGATTCCTACGCGCAGATCTCAGGTGTTTTCGACTTATTCTGATAATCAACCCGGAGTAGAAATTAAGGTCCTGCAGGGAGAACGTCCACTGGCACGTGATGATAAGCAGCTTGGCGTATTCCACCTGGATGGAATACCTCCAGCTCCCCGTGGTGTTCCGCAAATTGAGGTAACGTTTGATATCGACGCTAACGGAATTCTCAATGTGTCTGCCAAGGATTTGGGAAGCGGGAAAGAACAGAAGATCTCCATTACAGGGTCCAGCGGCCTTAGCAAAGAAGATATCGAAAAGGCCCAGCATGCTGCGGCGGCCCATGCTGAGGAAGATCGTAAGATGCGGGAGGAGATCGAAACCCGAAATAATGCCGACAACCTCGCTTATCAGTGCGAGAAGCAACTGAGAGAACTTGATGCCAAAGTAGACAGCAAGACCCGAAAAACTGTCGAAGAAGCAATTGCTCAGGTCCGAGCGGCTCTCAGAGAGAGTGACGTGGACGCTGTCACTAAAGCTTACGATAGCCTGCAGCAGAAGTTCCAAGCAGTCAGTGCTGAGCTTTATAAGAAAGCTGCTGCATCTTCTCAGGCTTCAGAGACGTCCGGTAGCTTTGACTCCAAAGGCGCGGCTTCCCAGACTGGGGGTAAGCAAGACGGAAGTGTCGTTGATGCCGAATTTGAAGTAGTGGACGAAGATAAGAAGAAACGTCCGGAAGGTTAGATTAGATCGCGATTTCAATACTTTTAACAAAATATCCTACCCCCCAGGAAGGCACTCTTGTTAAAACTCAAACAACCTAACATATACAAAATCATAAAACTATGGCAGCTAGTAACTTTAAGCCTCTTGCTGACAGGGTACTTGTAAAACCCAGTGACGAGAAGGAACAAGTGAAACATGGCATCATTATCCCGGACTCGGCCAAGGAAAAGCCACAGGAGGGAAAAGTGATGGCACTTGGGACCGGAAAAATCGACGATAACGGTAGGCGGATTGAGTTTACCGTCAAAGTTGGGGATACGGTTCTCATCTCAAAATATGGTGGTACAGAAGTGCAGCTCAACGATGAAAAGTATCTCATTCTTCGTGAAGATGACATTTTGGGAGTCATTGGTATTTAGGTACCACCTATAGTTTTTTTTATAAAATTCACTTATAGTAGATATTCTTATGGCAGCAAAACAATTACTGTTTGACGAAGAAGCTAGGCAGGCTCTCCTGCGTGGTATATCAAAACTGTCCAAGGCAGTTAAGGCGACTCTCGGTCCTTCAGGTCGAAACATTATCTTGGACAAGAAATTTGGAAGCCCAACTATCACTAAAGATGGTGTGACTGTCGCAAAGGAGATTGAGTTAGAGGACCCCTATGAAAATATGGGTGCTCAACTGGTGCGCGAAGTAGCTTCCAAAACTTCTGATTTGGCAGGTGATGGCACTACGACCGCAACGGTGCTTGCCGAGGCAATCTATCGTGAAGGGTTGAAGAATGTAACTGCAGGTGCGAACCCTACCCAAATTCAGCGTGGTATTCAAAAAGCAGTCGACGCTCTTGTTAAGGAGATTGGCCAAATTTCTAAGAAGGTTAAGGATAGCACTGAAATTGCTCAAGTGGCGACCGTTTCTGCCAACTGGGACTCTACTATTGGACAAATCATCGCCGACGCTATGGAGAAAGTTGGCAAAGATGGCACTATTACGGTCGAAGAAAACAAGTCGATTGAAACTGTCTTGGAAGTAGTAGAAGGCATGCAGTTCGATAAGGGATATCTTTCTCCATACTTTGCAACTAACACTGAAAGCATGGAAGTGGCCTTAGAGAACGCCTATGTCCTTATTCACGAGAAGAAAATTAGCAGCTTAAAAGACTTACTTCCACTGCTTGAAAAGATAGCGAAGGCTAGCCGTCCGCTTCTGGTTATTGCTGAGGATGTAGAAGGAGAAGCCTTGGCCACGCTAGTAGTGAATAAGTTACGTGGCACGCTGCAGGTTGCTGCTGTTAAGGCTCCTGGATTCGGAGATCGTCGTAAGGCGATCCTTGAAGACATCGCTGTTCTTACCGGTGGGCGTTGCCTTACAGAAGATTTAGGTATACGGCTAGAGAATGTTCAGGTCGAGGATTTAGGGCGTGCCAAGCGGATTACGATTGACAAGGAAAATACTACCATTGTGGAAGGAGAGGGTAAGAGCTCGGATATTCAGGGTCGTGTGGCTCAAATTCGTCGTCTAATCGAAGAGACTACCAGCGACTATGATCGCGAGAAGCTTCAAGAACGTCTCGCTAAACTTGCAGGAGGGGTGGCCGTCATCAATGTAGGTGCTGCTACCGAGACTGAGATGAAGGAAAAGAAGGCTCGTGTTGAGGATGCACTGCACGCTACCCGTGCGGCTGTTGAGGAAGGTATCGTTCCTGGTGGAGGGGTGGCCCTCATCCGAGTGCAGAGGATTTTGGATAGTCTCCGGTTCGAGGGAGACGAGAGAATTGGCTCAGATATTGTTCGTCGGGCCATCGAGTTCCCACTGCGTCAGTTAGCCGACAATGCTGGAAAAGAAGGCGCTTTGATTGTCGAAGAAGTGAAGAAGCGCAAAGGCAATGACGGCTATAATGTAGCTGCTGACTCCTACGAGGACCTCGTAAGAGCTGGTGTGGTAGATCCTGCCAAGGTGACTCGCACTGCACTGCAGAATGCTGCCTCTATCAGTGGACTTCTTCTCACTACGGAGGGCCTTGTTACAGAGATTCCAGAAAAAGAAAAGACAGTGACCCCGCCTGCTCCAGGTGGAATGGGAGGCATGGACTACTAGGTCAGAAGGCAGAAGGAGGCTTTTGGCCTTTTTTTGGTTAGGGCAGCGCCGAGACACGGGCACCTCGGGAGGTCTCGTCGCTCCGCCCCCCTTCTCTGTTGGGGGGCGGTTCTATTTGGGGCAGCTCTGTTCTTTTTGGAGCTGCCTCTTGTCTTAGGTCTTAGTGTGCGGACCTCTTTTGAAGCGCGTCTCCGAAAAGAACCCCCCCCTCCACCTTTTTTAATTATTCCCTTAACTTTAGGCGGGGGGCATCTCGCCAAAGGTTTTCAATAGCATAAAATTTCCGTTTCTCTTTCAGAAAAAGATGCGCTACCACCTCACCGTAGTCGATCACTACCCATTGGCTAGCAGGTAGGCCACTTACCGATAACGGTTGCAGCCGGAGACGATCTCTCAGTTGCCCACGGATGGAGGAAACAATCGCCTTGAGCTGTGGCTCCGAGAGTGCACTCCCAATAAGAAAAAAGTCCGTCCATGAAGAAATACCACGCAAATCTAAGAGCACCAAATTCTCCGCTTTCTTCTCAGTAGCTGCGTGGGCACAAGCCTCTATCACACCGAAGCTCTCTCTCACTGTCACAGACTAACTAAATAGTTGGTGTAGAAATAGTAAAATCCTTCGGCTTGGGCACTAAATAGAGATGGAATAGAGACCGGCAGATTAGCCCAGAACTAAGTGAGGATCTCGAAGAAATGAATTGAACTACTGCGACGGGCTTTTCTATCTGTCCTCTTAATGAAAGCAAGGTCGATACCACCTAGAGCTGAGTAATATCTTGTGCACGGGCTCCGGAAGTAGGTAGCGGATTGAAGATCCTTGAGAAAGTCGAGCTCGTATCTCTGAAGAGGAAATGTCTAGCCTCCTCTTCAGGGTAGGAAAAGCAGCTTCGGAGACAACATCTCCCCTACTCAGTACAACAAAGCGGATCTGACGACACAGCGTCTTGTACTCTTTCCAAGAGGACAAAGTGGGAAGGTGGTCACCTCCAATGAAGTAAAAAAATTCTGCAGAGGGATAGCGCCTTCGCATCTGACAGACCGTATCAATGGTATAGGAAGGACCATCGCGTCCTAACTCACAATCATCCCATTCCAATCCAGGCTCTCCTCTAAGGGCGACTCTAAGTAAACGAGCGCGAAACCTATCCGGAACATAGGAGGGCAAGGAGAGTTTGAATGGAGAAACTTTCGCGAGAAGAAAAATCACCTTATCTAGGCTCAGCTGCTCCAGGGCATCTCGAGCCAAAATTAAGTGACCGTGATGGACAGGATTAAAACTCCCACCGTAAAGACCGATCTTCATAGAGCAATCAGGAAACAGATCCAAGACTGAGAAGTCGAATATACATGAGCTGTCCCGTCTATGGAACACACCCCCAATCTAACGGTTCAACTCCAACATGGATCCCTACGACACTCAGGCATGGCCACTATGCTTGGTCGGCAAGTAGCATCTTCATTCCCAAAGGGCCGGAAGTTTCGTCCGATAGAGTAACTGAATAGGCAGTTCCAGAGATTTTTTGGATAGCACTACAAGCAGTGCCAATTGATGGAAATTTTCTTCTTCCGAAAAAATCGATCTACATAGAACAGCTCTCCATGCTGGAGAGCATATTCGTGTACTAAGCGGGTCACCTTTACATCGAAACAACAGTACTCCGCAATTTGTAGAAGTTTCCCTTCCCTCCACCATCGAATAGCCTCCAGCCCGTCGGCTGTCTTCCCAATGCCCAACGTCGCCTGAGCCAGTGCATCCAGCGCTAAGCGGTGTCCAACTATCCTCTCTACTTCTACCATTAGATCTAATGTCGGCAGATAGTGCGGCAGATCTAGAATCGTATACCCCATAAGAACTTCATAGTCAAAACGGAGGATATTGTAGCCGACTACCATATCTGCCTGCTGAAGCCGTGCGACCAGTTCCCCCACCCGTTTTTCTGGATAAATGGTGTAGTTTTCATCTTTCGTACTAAATATTACTGCTAGGGATACCTTCATCAATTGCTTACGATTCCATCCCCCCACATCTCCTGCTGTCCTCTGTGTTTCCAAGTCGAAGTAAACTATGTCCTTTGTCACAATTTTTATAATATCTACTCAAGCTAGATAAGCCTTAGAATGAGAACCTTCGAAAGTCTGAATTCCAGAGAAATTCTCGCCCTCGCAATTTCTTTGGAAGAGGAAGATGCAAGAATTTACAGAAACTTTGCAGATGCACTCCAACCCACCCACCCTAAGAGGGCTTCTGACTATGGAAAGCTTGGAAAAGAAGAAAGTGGGCATCGCCGCCATCTCCTAGAACTCTATCAAACACTCTTTGGGGTTACCAATATACCCTCCATTCACCGCCGAGACATTCGAGGCTTTATATCCCGCAATCCAATTTGGCTAATTCATCCATTCAATGCTGAGACGGCCGCACGTGAGGCAGAAACCATCGAAGCGGAAACTAAACGTTTTTATGAACTTGCTGCTCGGAACAGTAATGATACTGCAGTCCAACAACTTCTGGAAGACCTTGCTGAGGCAGAACGCTCTCATGAGAACAGTATTAAACAGCTACGCCAGGCAGAGGAGGGGGGCACGAACCGTACGCGTCTCTTCATGCTGCAAGTGGTTCAGCCAGGGCTTGTTGGACTAATGGATGGCTCCGTCTCCACACTCGCCCCAGTGTTCGCCGCTGCTCTGGCTACACGTAGAAGTTGGGAAACGTTCTTGGTTGGACTTGCTGCCAGTGTGGGTGCCGGAATTAGCATGGGATTTGCAGAGGCCCTTTCCGATGACGGGAGTCTTACTGGCCGAGGCCGACCATGGACCCGTGGAAGTGTCTGTGGGCTTATGACTATCCTTGGTGGCATTGGGCACACTCTTCCCTACTTGGTAATCCGAGAGATCACCATTGCAACCTCCATTGCCATCAGCGTGGTCGTAGTAGAACTTTTTACCATTGCATGGGTCCGGCACAGGTATATGGCTATCCCCTGGACATCAGCGCTTTTCCAGGTGGTTGCTGGGGGGTTACTTGTCTTCTTCGCCGGTATGCTCATTGGAAATGCCTAGCACACCCTAGACCTTCTCTCCGGAAAAATTAACCAGTCTTGAGTTCAAGCAGTCCCTCCACGGCAGGTCTCAGCGTTTCCAGAGTATCTGGATCCATGCGGTCTATAAAAAGGACCCCTTGAAGGTGGTCAAATTCATGCTGAATAGCACGGGCTAGTAATCCCGTGGCATAAAATTCCATCTTTTTTCCCTCCAAATTGAGTGCCCGCAGAAAAACACAAGTGGGACGAGGTACCAACCCCTGAATAGGATAAGATCCTTCTATAGTCGGAAAACTAAGACATCCCTCCAGGGCATAGTCTATTTCCCCATAGGGCTCGATTACAGGATTCACCAGCGCAATAGGCATTGGAAGCTTAGGAAAACCTGTTTCTGGGAACACTACATTTAAGCACGATTTATCCCGAGGTAGGTTTAACACAAAAAGCTGCAGTGGCAACCCTATCTGTTGAGCCGCTAGGCCGATTCCATTGGCATCTATCACAGTTTCAGTCATATCTGCCGCAAGTTGGAGAACACGCCTATTTATCTGGACAACATTTTTACCCCTCATGCGAAGCACAGGATGTCCATATCTAGCAATTTTAAGAATCATATAGATTGTCTTTCTCGTCTCAAATTTTCGCAATTCCCTTAATTTTGTTTTGTGCCTCCATGTCCCCAATCCGGTCCAAACCCAGACTTTTTTATATGCCCAGAGTTGAGGAACCCAGTCAGATGGAACTTGACAAGGTCCCTTCTGGGGAGCTTGCTGAGGGCAAGCAAGGGGGATTTCCTGCCAAGAAGCTTTGGCTCTCCGTGCGGAAAAAACGAAGAAAGTATGGGGATCAAGTCATGAATAATGATTTCATTAGAGCAAAATATGGCCACAACTTAAAAAGGGAATTTGGCCATCGTTGAGAGACAGAGCAGGCCGGGGAGGAAAGAAGCTGCCTAGGCTTTTTTGTCTGAACCTAACTTAAAAAAACCGTGTCTATGAGTTGGAGGACCTGTATAGCTCCTGTGGTAAGATCGTCTTTACTTTTTTCCACGAAAGCTGAAGCACGCACTGCCGTCTTTATAGAGGAAGGCTCCCATGTGATCCAACCTAATGCGTATGCGTCACACTCAACCGGTCCACAAGGGGCCGTCTGCTTTCAGAAGCGGGCAGTAGAAGAAGTTAAAGTAGAAAAAACTCGAGAGTAAGTTTCGTGCAAAGTAGTCCACGGTCCAGTGCAAATTGTCTTTGACCATTGATACATCAATGCGATCCGAGATTTTTACAACTCTTGCGGGAAATTGCCTGCAGATCCTTAGCCCAGAAGAGCTAGAGGACAGACTAGGGATAGGCCGTCCTCTTAGGGTAAAACTGGGAGTAGACCCTACCACGCCAGACATCCATCTTGGACATACCATCGCTCTCACTAAACTGCGCCAGTTCCAGGAAGCAGGCCACGACAGCATTCTAATCATTGGAGATTTCACAGCCACAATCGGAGATCCTAGTGGGCGTTCGATTGCCCGTCCCAAGTTAACTTACGAGGAAGCCATGTCCAATGCTCTTACCTATCAAAAACAGATATTCAAGATTCTTGATCAGGAACGGACGCATGTTGTCTTTAACAGCAAGTGGTTCAGAGCGATGTCTCTTGAGAAGATAATCTGCCTAAACAGCCTCGTTACCATTCAGCAAATTCTCCGAAGGGAAGATTTTAGGGACCGCATAAATCTGGGATTGCCTATACGCCTCCATGAGGTTCAGTATCCGCTCATGCAAGGGTGGGATTCCGTGCAGGTCTTAGCGGACATCGAATTAGGTGGAATGGACCAGCTCTTCAATATTATGATAGGGAGGCATCTGCAAAAGGGGGAAGGGCAGCCTCAGCAGGTTGCCATGCTTCTTCCACTATTGGAAGGGATGGATGGTATCAAAAAAATGAGCAAGAGTTTTAACAACGCCATAGGTATCACGGAAACTCCGGAAGTGATGTTTGGTAAACTTATGAGCATTCCGGATGCCACAATGGGCCGCTATTATGAACTATTACTCCGCGACTCCATCCCACCTAGCATTCATCCTATGGATGCCAAGAGAGAACTCGCTCGTCGGATAGTCAGTAAATACCACTCACAGGAAGCGGCAAGGACGGCTCTGGAAGGCTTTAATCTTAGATTCAGCAAGCAAAATTTCGAGGAGGTTGACCTTCCCTCTTATTCTCTCGGAGAAGGAGAACATGATTTGATATCGACCGTCGTCACAGTCTACTCTAGGTGCTTCGGCATATATAAGTCCCACGGAGCAGTACGGCGCCTCATCGAGCAGGGTAGCGTACGATGGAGGGGGGAAAAAATTGCCAATCCGTACGTAAAACTCACCTTAGGTTCCCAGGGCGTCCTCAAGCTAGACAGAACGCATGCAGTCCTCTTGTCCGTCTAAAGACCAAAAAGGGGGCACTCACTTTTCCAGATGCTTTGCCGACCCTCTTACTAGAAACAACGGAACCAATTTCCAGAGTATTTCTTCAGGCTCTCCAAAAAAGGGGAATAGCGTCCCCCAATTTGAGTAGCCTTGGGGAGTTGAGATAGGACACTGGCGATGGAGAGCCTCTCCAAATCTAACGTTGTCCAGCACGTTCCCACGGCTGTTCGGTGATGAGCATCACTCCCAGCAACCATCCCCAGCGAACGTGCTGTAGCATATACACGGGCTTGCTGATTATATTTTCTTCGGCAAGCCGCTGCATTGAACACCTCCACTACCTCCAATTGCATCTGATCCATAATTTCAGGACAAATACTGGCACGCCATCGATCAAAAGGATGGGAAGGTACAGGGATCCCTCCACACATGCGAATTTCTTCCGCCACCTGAAGGGCGGGAGCCCCCTTCCGATTAGGGATCGTACCCCCAATACATAGCAGATGTCCCTCGGCGGTAGAAACTTCTACTCCTGGGAAGATCAAAAAATTATCTACCGGTAAACCATCTTCCCGTACGAGTCTATTTTGAATACAATACTGAAGAGATTGACAATTATCGTGATCAGTGATGGCAATCCCACTTAGTCCACGGGACTTAGCAGCTTCTACGAGCTGCTCCGGGCTGCTGGAAGCATCCGTAGAAAAAAACGAGTGGGTATGAAAATCAAAGCGATAAAGCATCTACGCTAGAAGCCCTCCTACAAGGGGGGATATCACTTATCCAAGCTATCTAAAAATGGACATGTTTCCAGCATTTAAAGAGTGGGCGCTAGTGTGTGAAGCCCTTGGAAATGGGCAACAAAATATCTTGATTCGAAAGGGAGGGATTTCTGAAGGTAAAGCGGGGTTCTGGTTTAGACATAAAGAGTTTTTTTTGTTTCCTACTTGGTTTCATGGACAACTAGAAAAGACAATACTACGGGATGGTCCGTTTCCATTTTTTGTTGGGAATGCGTTGGAAATCCGCTATTTAGCTTCCACGGAGTGGGTGCGGTTTGTACAGGACAAGGCAAAGATCGCTAAGCTTCGTGAGTTTCATGTCTTACAGGACTTTGTGGTCCAAGAGCGCTTTCAGAATAGAGGATTGGGTGTCCACGTAGCTCTGGTACGAGTGTTCCGCTTGAATCCTCCGCACTACATTCCACATAAGACGGAATATGGTGGATGTCGCTCATGGATAGAAATTCCCTCTCGACAAAACGGCTGCGTCCTAGCTCCCGCGGTAGGTGATGGAGTGCATCAGAAATGCAGGAGAGCACTAGAAAAAATCCTCGACTAAAAGGCGCCAACTCCCCCCTTCTCTCTAGGAGGATTGACGCTTTTGCAACTGATTGTCCGGACGGAATAAAAGCTAGGTGGTATGGGAAGCTGTCAAATTTGCGGCTGATTTTGCGAGGCAAGCGGCAACGAAGCCTCGAAAGAGTGGGTGTGGATTATTAGGTTTAGACTGAAATTCTGGATGAAATTGACAGGCGAGGAACCAAGGATGATCCCGCAACTCAACTAGCTCGACCAGGCCATCAGTGGGTGACGTGGCGCTAATCACAAAGCCATGTTTCTCCATCCGTGTTCGATAACGTGTGTTGAACTCATATCTGTGGCGATGCCGTTCCTGAATTTCCGTCTGCCCGTACACCCGATAGGCGAGTGTATCTTTTTGGATGACGCTTGGGCACTTCCCCAACCGCATAGAGGCTCCCTTATTCGAAGTTGTAAGCTGCTTGTTGAGAATAACAATGACAGGATGTGGAGTTGCAGGGTCAAACTCTGTGCTGTTGGCGCGCTTTAATCCACAGACTCCTCTAGCAAATTCAATAATTGCCACCTGCATACCGAGACAGAGCCCAAGGAATGGGATGCGAGACTCCCGAGCAAATTTAGCGGCAAGAATTTTACCCTCCACGCCCCTGTCTCCAAAACCGCCGGGCACAAGGATCCCAGCTATCCCACACAGATATTTCTCCGGTCCTTCATGTTCAACACGCTCAGCGTCTACCAAAGCCAAATCAACTCCACAATCATTGTCAGCTCCAGCATGTGTTAGAGACTCGTAAATACTTTTGTAGGCGTCTTGAAGTTCAATGTACTTTCCCACAATGGCGATACACACACGCGTCCTTGGGTAGATTACCCGCTGCACAAAGCCTTCCCAGTTAGCCATATCTGGCTCCGGAGTTCTAAGTTTCAATGCTTTGCAGACAAACGAGTCCAATCCCTCAGCCCTTAGGTTAAGGGGAAATTCATAGATGGTATGCTCCACGTCGCGCGCCTCAATCACCGCTTCGTAAGGAACATTACAATAGAGGGAAAGCCTTTGGCGCACCTCCCCATCCAAAGGCTTCTCGCTACGGCAGATCAGGACTTGAGGTTGAAGGCCGATCTCGCGCAGCTTGGCTACACTTTGCTGTGTAGGCTTGGTTTTTAGCTCCCCGGCAGCTTTGATGAAGGGAATCAAGGTTACATGCACAATAATGACGTTACCAGTACCAACTTCGAGAATGAATTGACGGATTGCCTCAAGAAATGGCAGGCCCTCAATGTCTCCGGTTGTGCCTCCGATTTCGGTAATCATTACATCTACACCAGACGTCCAACCAAGATGGCGAATACAGGCCTTAATTTCCTCGGTGATATGTGGAATCACCTGTACGGTTCGCCCGAGATACTCACCTCGCCTCTCCTTGGATAGAACTGCTTCGTAGATTTGTCCGCTAGTGACGTTATTGGAACGGGAGAGAACACACTGTGTGAACCGCTCATAATGGCCAAGATCCAAGTCGGTTTCAGAGCCGTCCGCTAATACATAAACTTCCCCATGTTGGAACGGATTCATGGTGCCAGGATCTACATTGAGGTAGGGATCCAGCTTCTGGAGTGCAATTTTCAAGCCTCTTCGCTCAAGAAGAGTCCCAAGGGAAGCAGCCGCAATCCCCTTTCCTAGGGAGCTTACAACACCTCCAGTTACGAAAATATATTGCACGTGGAATTAAGGAATTAAGAAAGTCGGACGGAAATTGAAAGTCCAGGACACTACCAGAAAAGGCTATGGGTCGCCGACACACTGACACAACTGCCGGAAGCAAGTGCTACATACCCCCCTCTCTCTTCCCTCGGCACATAAAAAAGAGATGCGAACCCACACTTTGGGAAAGGTACACGCGTTCTATACGAGGGGTGTTGTAATGCCCGTTTGGCGCATATACTTTCCCCCACGCTCCGCGTAACTTACACTGCAGGGCTCCTGTGCAAGGCAAAAGATCACCTGAGCAAGTCCTTCGTTGGCGTAGATTCTTGCTGGCAATGGAGTGGTATTGGAGATTTCCAGCGTAACATGCCCTTCCCACTCTGGCTCGAAAGGAGTAACGTTAACGATGATCCCGCAGCGCGCATATGTGGACTTTCCGACGCAAATAGTGAGTATTTCCCTTGGGATCCTAAAGTATTCAACACTTCTTGCCAGCGCGAAAGAATTGGGAGGTATGATACAGACATCCGCTTTGGTATCCACTAGAGAACAGCAATCAAAGTTCTTGGGATCAACTACTGTATTGAAAACATTGGTAAAAACCTTAAACTCGTCTGAAACCCGTAGGTCATAACCGTAACTGGATAACCCATAGCTAATAACCCGCTGTCCATCCTGGCTGAGCCGGACTTGCCTATCCACGAAGGGTTCAATCATAGAGCACTCGATGGCCATCCGGCATATCCACTGGTCCGAACAGACTGACATGGTAGGGGCATTCTCCCAAAAGAGACTGTGGAAGTAAAACCCTTTATGTGGTGGATTGTACTGTGTGACCGGGAATACCCCCAAATACCAAAAAAACTAACGAGACGCTCCCTTCTCCTTATGGAAAATGTCATCATCATCGGCGGCGGGTGTGCTGGTCTTACCGCGGCTATTTATACCGCCCGAGCAAACCTCTCGCCCCTAGTTATAGAAGGCGCCCAGCCCGGCGGACAGTTAACTCTCACAACTAGTGTGGAAAATTTTCCTGGTTTCCCCCATGGAATTGATGGGCCAGACCTGACGCAGCGTATGCGTATGCAGGCAGGCCGTTTTGGAGCAAGGTCTGAGTACGGCACACTGGAAGATTTTGAGGCTGTTGGCCAAGTCCAACGGGTGAAGATCGATGGCATTTGGCGTGAGAGTCGTGCACTAATTATTGCTAGCGGTGCCTCGGCCAAGTGGCTAGACCTGGAAGGGGAGGAGCAACTAATTGGCCATGGCCTTACTTCCTGTGCAACTTGTGATGGAGCATTTTACAAAGGCGTGCCCGTAGCTGTTATCGGTGGGGGGGATTCTGCATGTGAAGAGGCCCTATTCCTTACTCGCTTCTGTTCTCTTATATATCTAGTCCACCGTAGAGGAACCCTACGTGCTTCACGTATCATGGAAGAACGAACTCTCACACATCCAAAAATTCAGCCTGTATGGAATTCTACCGTACAAAGATATCTCCCAGATGAATCTGGTGCGATGCGTGCCATTTGTATTCGCAACACTGTGTCCGGGAGCCAAAAGGAGCTTGAGGTTAAGTGTGTCTTTATCGCTATTGGCCACACCCCAAATACGGCGCCTTTTCAGGGCAAGCTTGAACTCGACAATGCTGGCTATATCGTGCCGAGGCGTAGGACGCAAACGAGCTTGCCCGGAGTCTTTGCAGCCGGAGACGTAGTCGATCCTGTCTACCGTCAGGCCATTACAGCAGCAGGACAAGGATGTTCCGCCGCCATAGACGCCGAGCGCTGGCTGACGGCCGGCTATAAAGGGCCCGAGAGAAAAAGAGGGGAAGAAGAGGGGTAAGCTCCCACTGAGGATAAAGGGGGGCAATCTTCTTTGCTTTATTTAGCCTAGCCCTCAGCCTAGCTAGCTATCAGTGGTAATAGCTACAGAACCCTCCTTTATACGAAAGGAGAGTTTCTCTCCATCTCTCTTTACATCTACCTGATCCCCCCCTTTCAAGTTCCCACGCAACAGCTCTTCCGCCATAGGGTTTTCTAAGAAACGCTCAACAGCTCGTCGCATTGGACGAGCACCGTAGGCAGGATCGTATCCTTTCTCGATCAAAAATTCGATCGCAGTTGAGTCCAGGCATAAATTGATTTCCTTGGTGCGGATGCGCTCGACGACCTTTGCCACCTCCAGATTAACAATGCGTTCCAGATCCAGACGTGTGAGTGAATGGAAAACAATAACGTCATCCAGCCGGTTTAAAAACTCTGGTTTAAAAACCTTCTTAGCTTCTGCTAGAATCTTCTCTCGCATGGACTCGTAGTTGTCCTGGGGCTTGGAGACACCAAATCCTAAGGCTGTCTGTTTCTTGATTAGCTCTGCCCCCACATTGGACGTTAGAATGATGACCGTGTTCCGAAAATCCACCCTTCGGCCAAGACTGTCTGTTATCCTACCCTCCTCCAAGACTTGCAGAAGGAGGTGCATTACATCCGGATGCGCTTTTTCGATCTCGTCGAAGAGCACCACCGAGTATGGGCGATGGCGTATTGACTCTGCCAGTTGGCCTCCCTCTTCGTATCCGATGAAGCCGGGTGGAGAACCGATTAGACGTGTAGCCGTGAACTTCTCCATATACTCGGACATATCAAGCTGCACCAAGGCGTCAGCGTCCCCGAACATAAACTCGGCTAATGTCCGTGCAAGAAACGTCTTGCCCACTCCAGTGGGGCCCAAGAAGATAAAGGAGCCAATGGGACGCTTCGGGTCCTTAAGATCCGTACGAGAACGTCGCAAGGCTCTACAAATAGTAACCACTGCCTCATCTTGCCCAATAAGTTGCTTTTTCAGCTCATTCTCCATTGCAAGAAGTTTGGAAGCCTCTTTTTGCTCCATGCGACTTAGTGGTACCCCGGTCCATTTCGAAACAATATGAAGAACATCTTCCTCCGTGACGTAAACCTCCTTTTCCTTACGTCTCGCTTCCCACTCAGCAAGAGCGACCTCTAACCTCTCTCTAGCTTGCCTTTCGCAGTCACGCAACGAGGCAGCCCTTTCAAAGTCTTGCAGTTTGATAGCTGACTCTTTGTTCGATCGAGCAACCTCGATCTCGTTTTCTATGTCCTTTATGCTAGGCGGTCTAGCCATTGAGGCGATACGGGCACGAGCGCCTGCCTCATCCATCACGTCTATGGCTTTGTCCGGAAGGAAACGCCCAGTAAGGTAGCGCTCCGAATATCTTGCCGCTGCCTCTAAAGCCCCATCAGTAATTCTGACTCCGTGATGAGCCTCATATTTTGGACGTATTCCCTTGAGAATCTGGACAGTCTGCGAAGTAGACGGCGCCTCCACCTTTACTGTTTGAAAACGCCGCTCCAAGGCAGCATCCCTTTCAACGTATTTTCGATATTCACTAAACGTAGTTGCCCCAATACACTGCAGCTCACCTCGACTTAGGGCGGGCTTGATAATGTTAGAGGCATCCATTGCTCCTTCCGCAGATCCAGCTCCGACGATAGTGTGCAACTCATCGATAAAAAGGATAACGTTTTTGGTTTTCCGAATCTCATCTATCACCGCTTTAATTCGCTCCTCAAACTGGCCACGATATTTTGTCCCTGCCACCATAAGCGCGAGGTCCAAGGTGATGACTCGTTTGTCTCTCAGAATTTCCGGAACATTTCCTTGAATTATTGCTTGGGCCAGTCCTTCAATAATAGCAGTTTTGCCAACCCCGGCTTCCCCAATAAGAACCGGATTATTCTTCGTACGACGGCAAAGAATTTGAATTACTCGCTCAATTTCGTCACTCCGTCCAATAACCAGATCTATCTCCCCCCTTTTGGCACACTCAGTAAGGTCTCTCCCAAAAGCACGTAGAGCCGGGGTTCTGCCTCCCTTTCCCCCTGCTGCTCCTCCTCCCACTGCTTCGGCCACCATAGGCTCCCCACCTTCTCCCTCTTGAGCACCGAAATTAGGATCCAGCTCCCTCATGACCTCGCTCCTGGCACGTTCAAGATCTACTTCCAAATTTTTTAAAACCCTTGCAGCAACCCCCTCTCCCTCGCGCAGCAGCCCTAACAACACATGCTCAGTACCAATATAGGAATGCTGGAAGTTTTTGGCTTCCTTTCCGGCTAGGGCAAGAACTTTCTTTACACGAGGAGTGTAGGGAATATTTCCCACTATTTTAGCTTCTGGACCGGTTCCTACTTGCTTTTCTACTTCCACGCGCACCATTTCTAGATCCAAGCCCATTCTTTGCAGTACGCTAACAGCCACACCTTCCCCTAATTTAATTAGCCCTAGCAATACGTGTTCGGTACCAATGTAGTTATGGTTAAAGCGATCTGCCTCTTTACGAGCAAGCGCTAGCGCTTGCTGTGCCCGTGGTGTGAAGTTTTTCATCATGAGGTCTTCCCATCCTCTCCCGGCATAGGGCTAATCCTAGCAACATCCGGCTGAGATATAGCATTCAATTTTGTTCGGATGATAGAAGAACGTAATGCATCTCGAGCTTCGACTGCCATCTTTTGTACACCCTTTTGGAGGTGCGCCGGTTGGGTCTCAATAAAAAGCTCATCTACAAGATGTCTGGCACCATCGTGAAACAAACCTAAGTCTATCCCAAGCTTAATGATGGAAAGCAAATTAAGCGCTTCTTTCGAACCAATCGAGCGGGCGTGGCAAAGTATACCGTAGGCACGCCCAATCTGGTCTAATAATGTGACAGAACGCTGCTCCAGAAGAACTTGGCGCGCATTCTGCTCATGCTCGAGGATGGTTTCAATTACCTTGTTGAGTCGATCGATAATCTCCTCCTCTGACTCACCTAGTGTGGTCTGGTTGGAAACCTGGAAAAGATTGCCAATAGCCTCAGATCCCTCTCCATGGAGCCCACGGACAGCTAAGCCAATCTTATTAACTGAATTAATAATTTTGTTTACTAGGTCGTTCATCACCAGGGCAGGCAGATGCAGCATAGCAGAAGCACGTATACCGGTGCCGACATTTGTAGGACAGGCTGTAAGATATCCAAGTTGATCATGAAAGGCAAAGTCAAGTGCCATTTCTAGCTTGCTGTCCGCTTGGTTAATCATATCGAACACTTTGGTCAGCTGGAGACCGGAACAGATAGCCTGCATGCGTAGATGGTCCTCCTCGTTGATCATGAAGCTAAGGGTTTGAGCAGTGTTCATTACAACAGCACTTCCCACCCCCCTGGCTGCATGTTCTCTACTGATGAGATGACGTTCTACCAAAATTTGTTTTTCCAGCGAAGAAAGCGATTCTAGATGCTCCGTGAAGGCGTCTTGCATCTCCGGAAGCGATTCAACAACAGGTTTGATTATCTGTACTACTCCCAAACGCTCCGCTTTTTTAGCCCAACCGGGAAAAGGCTTGCCCCGCAGGTTCCGTGCCAGGCGCACCCTGCTACTAATGACAATGTTCCGGTGAGGCCCCTCCCCTTTTAGCCACTCACCTGTATTGGAAATAATTTTGGAGAGTTTCATCACGCACGTTCCGACTCTAGCTGATGAATTTCATCCCGGATTGCTGCCGCTTTTTCATATTCCTCGGCCTCTACGGCCCGTTGCAGTGTATCGTTTAATGTCTTCAAGCGTTCCCGGTAGGAGCGGAGCTTATGGTATCGAGCAGGCACTTTACCGCTGTGTCGAACGCCCTTATGCATGTTTTTCAACATGCCCAAAAGCAACCTTGAAAAGGCATCATAGCAATTGCTACAGCCCAAACGTCCGGTTTTCTTGAATTCTGTTTGCGTAAATCCACAGACAACGCACTTTGGTATGGGAGGCTGCACATCTATACTCGGGGCTGTTCCTAATCCTACTAAAAGCTCTGCCAACTCAAAACCTACAGGATCACTTACTCCCTTGTTCTTCGAACAAGCTTCACAGAGATTAACCTTCTGCATCTTGCCCTCGACGATTTGAGTCAAAAAAACTGTTGCTTCCTTGCTCTGGCAAACATCACATCGCATGCAGTCAGTAAATCACAGTACCTACCCTTCGTGTCAACTGATGGAATTCACTGCTCAAACGCTGCGTTATGGGACCAGGTACTTCCACTCCTATTCTCCGGCCATCCAACATTGCTACTGGAATAATCTCCGCTGCGGTTCCAGTTAAAAAACACTCATCTGCCACAAAAACCTCATGGCGAGTAATATCAGCTTCTTTTAGGGAAATTCCAAGATCTAACGCTAGATCGAAGATGACAGAACGGGTAATTCCTGCCAACGCTCCAGCGGTAACCGGAGGGGTAACTATGCCCTGCTTTCTCACGATGAAAATGTTGTCAGCCGTACACTCCGCAACGTACCCCCACTCATTAAGCATAAGACCTTCTTCAGCACCAGCCTGGGAAGCCTCTATCTTGGCCAGAATATTGTTGAGGTAATTGAGAGACTTAACCATTGGGCTGAGCGCTGTAGAGGTCGTCCTGCGAGTTGTGCAGGTTATAACCTTCAGTCCCCTCCTGTAAATCTCCGCTGGATATAGATTAATGCAGTCAGCAATAATGATCACCGCTGGGAGACGGCAATGTTCCGGGTTAAGTCCCAGGTTGCCGATGCCCCTAGTCAGAAGTAGTCGGATGTACCCGCTCTGTAGCTGATTGGCCCGAACGGTCTCCAACAGCGCTTGTTGCATCCCCGTCTTAGTTATGGGGGGTTTTAGGCAAATGGAATGGGCAGAGTCAAAGAGGCGGTCTATGTGGGCCTCTAATTGGAACACTCTGCCGTTATAGAATCGAATTCCCTCAAAAACTCCATCTCCGTAGAGTAAGCCATGGTCGAACACGGAGATTTTCGCATTCTCTTCTTCGTAGAGGGTACCGTCAACGTGGATCTTCATAATTTGTTCAATCGTTGCATTTAGTCTTATTTGGTGCTTGTCCTCCGTCAGGAAAGAATCCAACCCCTATGGGATAAGACCCTCCTGTACAAGATGTGGATTCAGATGTGGATTCTTGTAGAGAGCTTGAGATAAGGCAGTTCTATCCTAGACAAAGAGAATTTATTGGTCAGGCGGGGATCACGCGATGCCGTAAGGCCCTGGGCTTTTTAGCCTGGTTTTGGGGACCATACTTCGATTTGGAGCCTGCCAGCTCAACAAGAGTTCCTACCAGAGAGACTCTCTCGTCAGCAGATATCTATGCTTCGTGTCTTGGACGAAGACAAAGTCGCGCCGCGACTTTCTTCCTTATCTCTCCCCACAAGTTACTGGAATGGGGAAAATGACTACACGCATGCTTGTGATTCCACCTCATCCTGTTCCTATGTTACTCTTGCTTTGCTTTGTTGCCTCCGAGTTGTGAGAAGACATAGGGGCTTGGACAACCGCACACCGTCCCTGCTGGATATTATTAACAGATTACCTTTTTAGGAAACTGATCGTGAACTTAATTTTCACTCCCCCTCCTCACATCTCCTAGTGCATACAAATACCGGAAAAAGACGCGAGTACGAGCAGCAGCACCCTGCTTGTTGCCAAAGACTTGCTATAGGCGAGATCTGGAGAGCTTAGATCCCCCCCTTAGTCCCATAGCAACTAATCGAATACTATCGGAAAAATTGTCTACTAACTGGTCCCCTTTAGTAAAGCTCTTAGTAACAACTCTTCTTCTAAACCCCTCTTATTCATCCTTCCTACAAGACTCAAGAATAGAGTAGGGAGGAAGGCTACAGTTAGCTGTAGTTTGCAAGGCTCAGGTCCGTTTTGGAGGGCACACTTATGGCGGCGGCTAACGTCGGCGAGTTCTATTTTATCATCGCTATCATCCGACCTTTTTTCTTTGGCCGATTAAACACAGGAATCAGCTGCGCCAAGAATTCAGATGGATAGTAGCAGAGCGCAGCACAGAATGCAGGGCGAAAAATCTCCCTCCATAAGTGTTATGGCCCCAAGCTTCCCAGAACTCCGAGGTAGGTGGCTGTCTATCCGTTTATATTATGTGCGGTGTGCGGAACCTTCTCCCCCTCGAGCCGATAGCTAGCCCTGCTGCTGTAAGTCTTGGGCTTTTTCTCCTTGGAAAGCCTCTGTAACGGGTCACAAACCCTATGTCAGTAGAATAGGAACGCATGTGCGATGGCAAGGGAGGCTTCTAGAACCCTTACCCCTGATCCCCCTCCCGACGGCGTTCCTCTTCTATGCCATGGAGAACATCAGACATGTCTTCAACCTCATCCCAAACTTCCTGACTGACATAGATCGGTGCGCGTTGCTGCGCAGCCATCGCAATGCAATCGCTAGGGCGCGCATCTAGCTCAATGATCCTCCGCTGATGGAGCTCATTTTCAGCAGCAATGATCAAGCGTCCATAATAGGTGGTTCCCTTAAGTTGGTTAATGATTACCCGATCTACGCGAGCACTAAAAGCAGTTAGCATGAGTCCGACAAGATCATGTGTATGCGGCCGATCTTTTTGGATGCTACTAAGGAACATGCTAATTGCACTTCCCACTCCGACATCCACATAGATCACAAAAGTTTTTTCCTCATTGCCAAGGAAAACTGCACAGCTGCTATCAGCCGGAATTACCCCACGCACTTTCACCTCCTTCACTAGCTTGCTCATAGCCAAGATATCTACCAGCAGAGTCAAGTTGGTACAATCCCCCCGTGAGTTTTCTGTCCTAATAGGACCTACAAGCACACGTCCCTAACACGTCTCATATATCTTGTCTTCTTATCTTGTAGCAAACAAGGAGAGGATCAAAGGATCCCTTGCAGGAGAGTTGTGGGTCTTGGATGGCTTAATTGGCACATCCTTTTTCCCAATTGCCTGGTTCTCCTTGTTCATTCTTTCAAAGTTCCAAACCCAGACGAGAATGAATGATAGACAGGCGCAGCTCAGTAGCCCTATCTCCGAGAGCCTAAATTCTGGCAAGTGTCTAAAGTTTACCCAATTCTTTATTGACAAAAACTGGATGCCCAGGCCTAAGCTGGCAGCCGGTGTGAGTAGCCAGCTTGGCGGCTTGTGGGTCCGTCCTACGCGGGAGCTGTCGTTGGCCTGAAGCAAGAAGGGGGATCTGGTGTTTTAGTCATTTAGTCATTTTAGTCATTTGGTCAGGGAGGGTGTTGAGCTTGCTGAGAGGGGGTTCATTCTGATAATTACCTAAGGAAGAGGAGGAAACTTGCCTTGAAGAAGCCTATCCATGTTGCTGTCACCGGTGCCGCTGGCCGGGTTGGTTATTCCTTGCTCCCAAGAATCGTTTCAGGAAGTCTTTTCGGCCCTAGCCAGCCCATTATTCTACGGCTCATTGAGGTACCATCTGCCCTCAAGTCACTGGAAGGCATCCTTATGGAACTGCTCGATTGTGCTTTTCCCCTTCTGGAGAGTGTTATAGCTACTGATGACTTGGACGAGGGTTTCCGAGATGTAAATTGGGCGTTACTTGTGGGAAGTATGCCAAGAAAAGTTGGCATGGAACGCAAGGATCTATTGAGCACCAATGGGAAGATCTTCGTGAAGCAGGGACACGCTATTCAAAGGAATGCCGCAGCCGATGTCCGAGTACTAGTAATTGGTAATCCGTGTAATACGAATTGCCTAATTGCTATGAGTAGCGCGCGAGATATTCCTAATAATCGGTGGTTTGCGATGAGTCGACTCGATGAAAACCGTGCTAAGGCTCAACTTGCAGAAAAGGCTGGTCAACATTGGCGAGAGGTTACCAATGTCGCCGTCTGGGGCAACCATTCCAGCACATTATATCCAGACTTCCTGAATGCTCGCATTGGGGGTTGTTTAGTTTGCGAAGTCATTCCGGATATGGAATGGCTAAGGGGTGATTTTATTCAAAGTGTTCAGCAGCGAGGTAGCACCATTATTCATGCCACGGGGCTTTCTTCGGCGCAATCTGCTGCACACGCGATTGTGGAAACCATTCGTAGCATCGCTGAGCCAACGAGTCCCGGAGACTGGCATAGCGTATCTTTATCTTCGGACGGAAGTTACGGTATAGAGAAGGGCCTCGTTGCTTCCTTTCCTGTCCGTTCCAGAGGAGGCTGCGTGGAAATTGTCCAGGGTCTCCAGATAGACCCGTTTGGCCGGTCGAAAATAGCAACTAGTATAAGCGAGCTCACGGAGGAACGTGCGGTCGTTGCTGAGCTATTGAAGAGTTGAATTGGAGCGACTCACTATAACGGGGCGGTGGACGGTTATTTGGCTGCTATGCGGGGCGGCCGCACCGTGATCCCCTTGGAAAGAAGGAACTCCTTGACAGTTTGGAGGGTGTATTTTCCAAAGTGAAAGATGCTAGCAGCCAGGACGGCGTCGGCACCACCCTCTGTCAGAACCTGGGCCAGATGGGCCAGTTCCCCAGCGCCCCCACTAGCAATTACCGGAATCCCAACGGATTGGCTCACCTCCTTGCTAAGCCTGCAGTCATAGCCACTGCAGGTCCCGTCTGCATCCATGCTGGTTAAGAGAATCTCGCCTGCCCCCAGATCTGCCACACGACAGGCCCACGTGACTGCCTCCAACGGTGTAGGCTTGCTCCCTCCATGGGAATAAACGCGCCAACCGAATCCTGGCTCATGCCGGGCATCAATCGCCACCACCACACACTGCGAACCAAAGCTCTCTGCGCCATCTCTGATCAAATAGGGAGTTTGAACGGCTGAGGTGTTTATACTAACCTTATCAGCTCCTGATGAGAGCACAGCTCGCACATCGTCTATACTCCGGATTCCACCACCTACTGTGAGGGGAACAAAACATACCTCAGCCACATCCTCTATTAAGGAGAGGAGGGCTGGCCTTCCCTCGCGAGAGGCAGTAATGTCCAGAAAAGCCAGCTCATCCGCCCCCTGCGCATCGTATGCTTTAGCGCATTCAACGGGATGGCCAGCATCTCTCAACGCCGAAAAACACCTTCCCTTGACCACACGACCCTTGTTGACGTCAAGGCAGGGAATAATGCGCTTTGCGAGCATACCCTTTCTGTAAAGTAAGCGTCCCATTCCTTATACATCATTCCCAAGGGGGAGAGTATGTCCTAGCTTGCACCTCGTCTATCATTTCTTCTTGATTTGCACTCCATGCTTATCCTCCCCGGGCATGGTGGATTGTCGGCGAGACTAAGGCCATCCTGGGTAAATTGACATCAAAATCAGTTTCAGGTGACTGAACAGTGGCCCCGCACAACGTACTTCACCTGCACTGTGATAAGTATATTTCTTCCTGTAACGTCAGTTCGTTTTCTTGTGGCGCCATCGCGCGAGATCGTCTGTGACCAATCCCCAACTGGAAGCCAACTTTTTTGCAAAAGGACTTCGTGACATCTGCCCGTTAGGGCGTACCCCTCCTGAGAGGAATTGCCTAAAGGAAAAAATTGGCATGATCATACAGGATCAAGGGCTATATACCCTAACACCCAGGTGGCCTGTCAGCCTAGCAACCCTCGCATCTTACATGCTTACATAAGAAGGATAAGCGATCTGCAAAAAAACAAATCTGGCCTGCCCTCTAGATTGAGCGTAGACCCATCTCACCTTTCCTGCTAGGAAGCTGTTCCTGTATCAAATGCACTCTTTTGAGCGTGGAAAAACAACGGACGTTTGCACAATCAGCCACTCTAACTGGTATTTCCCTCCACACCGGGGAAAATGTTCACCTCACCATTCATCCTGCCAATCCAGGCTATGGGGTAAAATTTCAACGCAAGGACTTACCCAACCAACCCATCGTAGAGGCAAAGGCTGAAAATGTGAAAACTGTCGAGCGTGCTACCACCATCGTTAATGGAAATGTCCAGGTTCATACTGTTGAGCACATCCTTTCTGCACTCTCCGGTATGGGAGTTGACAATGCACTTGTAGAAATGGATGCTAATGAACCCCCCATTGGGGATGGTAGTGCTCAACCCTTTGTGCGGCTTATTCGTGCAGCAGGCATCATTGAGCAGGAGGCGGCACTCTCTCAGTTTGAGGTCCTAGAGCCTATCCATCTAGAAAGCCGAGAGGGCTCTTTGTTAACTGTTGTACCTGACAATAAGTTTCGGATTTCTTGTACACAGGTAGGCCCTAAGGGGCAGTTTACTCAATTTCTTTCTTCCATTATTACTCCGGAGATATATGAGAAAGAAATCGCCCCAGCACGCACATTCGTCTTCTATGAGGATGTAAGAATGCTGATGCAGGATGGACTGATAAAGGGAGGAAGTCTGGAAAACGCGATAGTGGCTCGTGGGGATTCTGTTCTTAGTAGAGAGCCGCTTCGTTTTCCAGATGAATTTGTGCGGCACAAGATCCTGGATATTGTCGGTGATCTTGCCTTAATGGGACGCCGACTTTGTGCTCATGTGATCGCTGTCCGACCAGGACATGGGCCCAATACGGAGCTAGCCAAGCTACTTGCCAAACGGTACACACAACTACTAGCTACAACTCCAGTTCCAACCATTTCCAGATCACCAGTGCTGGACGTTCATGAAGTGATGAGAACGCTGCCTCATCGGTATCCATTTTTAATGGTCGATCGTGTTATAGAGCTCCGGGATGACATGACAGCTGTCGGAGTTAAATCCGTTACCATCAACGAACCATATTTTCAGGGGCATTTTCCAGGACATCCGGTCATGCCGGGTGTCCTTCAATTGGAAGCTATGGCCCAAGTAGCGAGTATTTTAATGATGCGAAAAACAGAGAACTCAGGAAAAATTGGGTACTTCATGAGCGCTGATGACGTTAAATTTCGCAGACCAGTGGTACCAGGAGACACCCTCTTCATCCACGCAAAGATGGTTCATGCCACCAAGCGTTTGGGCAGGGCATGCTGTAAATGTCTCGTCAATAATACAGTAGTTTCCGAAGCTAGTTTACTATTCGGTCTCGTTTCATCATGACAAGGATCCACCATACCGCCATTGTGGATTCCACGGCCATCCTGGAAGAAGGGTGCTGTATTGGTCCCTACTGCAACGTGGGTCCTAAAGTTTTTCTTGGAAAAAGCTGTGTACTTCACAGTCATGTGGTTCTTCATGGTCCCTGTACGATAGGGGTGAAGAACACCTTCTATCCTTTTTGTTCTATCGGTCAGCGCACGCAAGATCTTAAATATGAAGGTGAGCCCACTCACCTGGAAATTGGAAAGAGTAATACTTTTCGAGAGGGTGTCACCATTAATCGGGGGACTACCCAAAAATCAAAGACTGTAATTGGGAATTACAGTAACTTTCTAGCATACAGCCACGTAGCCCATGACTGCGAAGTTGGCAATCATATTGTTTTTTCAAACGGTGCTACACTTGCCGGACATGTTTGTGTGGAAGACCATGCAGTTATTGGCGGCCTGACCGCAGCGCACCAATTTTGTCGAATCGGTCAACACGCTATTGTGGGAGGGTGTTCCAAAATTGTACAAGATGTCCCTCCTTTTATGATTGCAGACGGAAACCCAGCGGAGATCCACGGAATTAATGTTGTAGGGCTGAAACGTTTTGGATTCGGGGAAGGTGAACTTCTAACATTGAAAGGAGCTTTTCGCATCCTCTATCGTTCTAATCTCAACGTGCAACAGGCTCTAAAAAGGATCCGACAGGAGATGGGCTCTAGTAGCAATATTAATACTCTTATTTCTTTTATTACCTCTAGCCATCGAGGCATCATACGGTAGTGTGTGTTTCTCTTTTGACGCTATCCGACAGCGTGTGGTATACTCCCCTTCTGTAGGAGGGGGAGGAGGGTTGTTGTTTCCTCTTGATCCAGGTTAAAAAAATCCGGAATGGATTACTTAGAACGGGCCAGGCGCGTTGTCTCCATTGAGATGGAGGAGGTGTGTCGCGTTGGGCAGCGTTTAGGTACTAGTTTCTTGGATGCAGTAAATTTGATTAAGGCTACCCTTCAAAAAAGGGGGAAGATCGTTGTAGTTGGTGTAGGGAAGTCAGGTCATATTGGAAAAAAGATTGCAGCCACCCTTACTAGTACAGGGAGTGCAGCTGTTGTTTTAAGTTCTCTAAATGCGCTACATGGTGACCTTGGCATTGTCGCCGGCGGGGATGTAGTCCTTTTCTTAAGCTATAGTGGTGAAACGGAAGAGATAGTAGGTATCCTTCCAGCTCTCATCCGTTTTGATGTCAAAATGATTGCAATGACTGGTAGCATCAATTCTAGTCTGGCCAGGGCCAGTGACATCGTATTAGACGTGGCTGTTTCACGGGAGGCTTGTCCGCTCTCTCTTTCTCCCACCTCCAGTACGACGGCAATGTTGGTAATTGGAGATGCGCTGGCAATGGTGCTTCTGGAAACAAACTGTTTCAGCGCAGAAGACTTTGCCAAGTTTCACCCGGGCGGCCGCCTGGGGCGTTCTCTTTTGCTAAAGGTGAGAGATGTCATGCGCACGCGTGAAGAAATGGCTCTTGTCTTACCCTCAGCTACCGTCCTGGAGGCTGTTCAAAAGATGACGCACAAACGGTGTGGGTGCGTTACAGTGGTAGATTCTTCTGGCTATCTATCCGGCATTTTTACCCAAGGTGATTTTGCCAGACATTTCCCTAGTTCTCCTGATATTGGGGGTCAGATGGTCGAAAAATTTGTTACACGTTACCCAGTAACGGTTATTGATAGCCAACCTGCTGCTGAGGTTCTCCGTATTCTTCGGAAACATCGGATCGATGACCTGGTGGTTGTAGACACCTCCAACCGACCCATAGGACTGGTTGACTCACAAGACTTAACACGCCTAAAGCTGGCTTAGGCGCTTTTGAATACCTAGCAAAGATCTATTGATCCCACACTAATGGCTCTCGCGAATGACCTACGTAAGGGCATGGCTGTTCGTTACAATAAACATCCAGCTATTGTACTGGAGGTACAACACCGGACTCCAGGTAATCTGAGGGCCTTTGTTCAGGTGCTAATCCGCTACATCAGCACTGGGAGGTCAGCTGAGGTAAGGTTCTCCTCTACTGAAAAAGTAGAGCTTGTAGAGATAACGCGACAGACTCTTGAGTTCAGCTATGCTGACCGCCATGGATACCACTTCATGGAGCCCAAAACCTACGAGACAATCAGCCTACAGGAGGATCTGGTAGTTTCCATCAAAGAGTATCTTACAGAAAACCTCTCAGTAACTATCCTAAAAATAGGAGATAGGCCGGTTCAAATCGAATTACCTTCTTCGGTTAGTCTAAAAGTCATAGAATCCCCGGAGGGGGTTCGTGGGGATTCGGTTAGCAATGTGCTGAAACCTGTCACCTTAGAGACTGGAAAGGTGGTCCACGTGCCTCTTTTTATTAGGGAGGGACAAGCAGTAAAGGTCGATACCCGTACGGGTGCCTATCTGGGTCGTTCTTCTAGTTAGCAGTGAGCAAAGGTGGGAAGAAGTCCGGAGATTAACAGGATAGACAGCTCTTGTAGTATCCTAGAAGCGTAGGCGAAAAGATGCAATGCGGTGTCTACCCAATCAGGCAGGGGCTATTTTTGTGAAATTTCACGTTATCAAGCATCGCTATGTCGCTCAAAATCCTACTCCCAAAGGAAGGCAGAGTATAAGGTGTCCGGGCAATAGATCCAGCAATCCTGCGTGCTTTTGGTTCGCTCTAAGTGACACGTTCCCATTGGGGTACAAGACTAAGTGCCGTTCATTGAACCTACCTATAAATTTTCAGTAGCCTACAACTTTTACTTTTCTTAGCGAGGCCGCATAGGAATCCGCGCCCGTGCTTGAGACGACAAGTCCTTCATTTAGCCAGGCCTCACTCTAGCGTTTACCCGCCTCTTCAGCCAAACTTTTTGAGCCACATCACCCGATTTAATATGACACCTTTCTGTACCCTGGCCCAAGCTACCAGTGTAGCTTTTCAATCAACTACTGGACCAGCAATGCTTAACCAACTCGTCCTCTTCGTTTTCGTTGTTGTTGTCTTCTATCTTCTAATGGTACGCCCACAACAGAAAAAACATAGAGAGCATCAGCGTTTACTACAGGACCTCAAAGCGGGAAGTAAGGTCCTTACCAACTCAGGCATACATGGTCTTATTGCTAACGTGAAAGACAAGACAGTTGTCCTGAAGGTAGCAGACAATGTAAAAATTGAGTTTGAGAAGTCGAGTATTATAGCGGTCGTAGACACAACCGCTGGCCAAGCTAGCCAAGGAAAAATTCCTGATTAAGGAGCCATCCAATTGGAACCTGACAAGATCCTGTGCCGCCTATCCTCCTATTTGCCTTTTGGCTTACCATCGTGGTTCTACTTGGATGGTATTGCATGGAGGATCTTGCTGGGCGCCGACCTGCTCTCGGCCTAATCCTCAGCGGTCTGTTAATATCTTTTTGCCTACAGCAAGTATGGCCTCCCTCGAAAAAAATCCCGTTGGGGCTAGATTTGCGAGGGGGCAGCTCGTTCCTAATTAAGCTAGTCCATCTACCTGGAGAAAGAATTACGCGGGAAATGGTATGGCAAGCGGTAGAAATTATCCGCCAGCGTATCGACTTGCTTGGGATAAACGAGCCCGTTATTGCCCCGCAGGGGGAGAGTCGCATACTTGTTCAGGTTCCTGGGGTAGAAACCCCACAGCAGATAGAGGAAACAAAAGCCCAGTTGCAGCGGATGGCTAGGCTGGAGTTTGCATCCATTCATCCTGAAAGTCAGCGTCTTATCCCGCTAATCGAATCTGGCCAAGGAATAATCCCACCTGGCTACACTGTTAAGAAGGAGCAATTTAAAAACCCTGAGGGGAGCCTTTATACAGCCAAACGCCTTATCAGAAGGCGTCCAGAAATTGCCGGAAACCACGTTGCTGCTGCTCATATTTTTTTCGATCAACAAGGGTACGGAGTAAGTCTTCGCTTAGACAACGAGGGGGCTAAGCTTTTTGATCGATTGGCAGAGGCTCACTTGGGACAATCTCTTGCAATACTATTAGATGGGCAGATTCAATCCACTCCTATTCTCAAGGCACGCCATTACGGCGGGGTAGCCCAGATCACCGGCAACTTTACGGAGCAGCAAGCAAGACATCTGGCAAATATCTTACAGAATCCACTCCGCGTGCCGGTAGAGATTGAGGAAATTCGCAGTGTATCAGCCACATTAGGACACGACTCAGTGCACCAGGGACTTTTTGCCGGGCTAGTGGGGCTAATATTGGTGATGGTGTTTACGGGAATATATTACCGTTTGGCTGGCCTAATTTCTCTCTTTGGGCTCGCTGTGAACATGCTTTTCCTTCTGGGTATGATGGCCATGTTTCGCTTTGTCTTTACGCTGCCCGGAATCGCCGGCATTATTCTGACAATTGGCATGTCTGTGGATGCCAGTGTGCTTGTCTATGAACGTCTGCGGGAAGAGCTAAGGACCAAAAAGGCGTTAGATATTGCCCTCCGGGGGGCCTATGAAAAGGCTTTCAGCGCCATTCTGGATGCCAATGTTACCACACTCCTAGCGGCAATTATCCTCCTTTGGCAGGCAGTTGGGACAGTACGAGGATTTGCGGTAACACTTACACTAGGCATCGTGACATCTCTTTTTACATCACTGATCGTTACCCGCATTCTCTTCCACTATCTTGTCACCAGGGGATATCTCCGGAAACTACACCTGCTGGACTGGATTCCTAAATGGGAATTTGACTTCCTAGAGAATCAGAAGCTAGCCATTGGAATTTCGTTGTTGCTCCTGATCAGTTCCGGGGTATTCGTTGCCTTGCGGGGGAAGAAGAATTTTGGTATCGACTTCCTTGGAGGGGATCTCCTCATTATGCAATGCCAGCACCCCACCAGCCTGAAAGAAGTGGATCATGAGCTGGGCCGGCTAGGCTTTGGGACTATTTCTGTCCAACTTGCGCATGGTATCGGTCCCGAAAGACTCGTCATCCAGGGCCCGAAAGGCTCCTCTAAAGCAATCATTGCTGCCCTCTCTAGCACATCCTTAAATCGAGGGCTGCGGGTGATACAACAGGATGCTGTTGGCGCTCGAGTTGGAAGGGAGTTTGCTACAAGATCAACCCTTGCTCTAGGGCTGAGCGTAGCAGCCATTCTTCTCTACGTTGCCATACGCTTCGAATTTGCCTTTGCTCTAGGAGCAATCGTTGCAGTTGTGCACGACGTTCTCATTACAATTGGCCTCTTTGCCTTCACAGGAGGTACATTCTCTCTTGTTCTGGTGGGAGCTACTCTAATTATTGCTGGGTACTCCGTCAACGACACGATAGTAGTCTTTGATCGCATCCGGGAGAAGTGGGCTGGTGGTAAATCTTTAAGAGCTATCGAGGCGTTGATAAATCAGAGTATTAATGAGACCCTTGGTAGGACTATTTTAACTGGTGGTACCACATTACTTTCTGTGGTGGCACTTTATTTTATTGGGGGAGAAATACTTCGAGACTTTGCTTTTACAATCCTTGTTGGCGTGCTTGTAGGGACTTATTCTTCGGTGTTTGTAGCACCGCCGATCGTTGTTTGGTATGCACGCCGAAAAGGAGGAATTTTCGGGGGAAATTACAGATAAGATTGCTAATGAGATCCTTGTCAGAAAAAAGGCTTGCCCTGGCTTCCCTTCCCGAGAGGTATCGTTTGACGTCCTTGGAAACTTCCGCTAGGCTGGCCCCTCCTGTAGGAAAGGGATGAAAAGAAGAAAGTAGGTGAGATTGTGGCTGAAGTAGTTGTTCGTAGAGGAGAACCCATCGATCGGGCGCTGAAACGCCTGAAGAGCAAGATCGATGCGGATGGGATACTGGATGAGGTGCGGCGTCTGCGTGCCTTCGAAACTCCTGCCCAAAAGGCCAGGCGGAAGGCTAAAAATAACGCCAGGAGGAATAAGATGAAACTTCGCTTTCATGTGCACTGAAGTTTATGGTGCTAGCCGTGCCTAGAGCTTTAATTATTGGGTGCGGGTTCATTGGGGAAGTTGTAGCCGATTTGCTCTTCCAGATGGGATGGGAAGTTTGCGCGACCTGTAGGAGCGATCTATCAGCCGGCCGTCTATCCCATAAGCCTTATCCGATAAGGGCTTGTGATGTTGTACAGGGCACGAGCCTCCAGCTGTTTTCTGAGTTGCAATTGGATGCGGTTTTTTTCTGTGCTAGCTCTCGTGGAGGGGGAGCAGAGGCCTACCAGGCACTGTACCTTCAGGGAAGCTGCAACGTTTCTAAGGTTCTTCGTCCAAAAAAGATCCTCTTTGCCAGTAGCACTTCCCTTTACGCCCAAGAGGATGGGGAGATTGTGGATGAACAAAGCCCTGCAGAACCAAAACACCTGGCGGGTAAAATCCTGCTGGAAGCGGAGAACGCGATACTAAGGACTGGCGGAACCGTCGCGCGACTGGCTGGAATCTATGGACCAGCGCGCAGTGTGCTCATGAAGAGATTTCTTACAGGTCAGGCTCGACTGGAAGGCGATGGCCAGCGCTGGATCAACCAAATTCATCGGGAGGATGCAGCGCGGGCTCTGGTATGTCTCTTACACGCTCCAGAAGGTATCTACAACGTTTGTGATTGCAGACCGGCTAGGCAATGCGAGATATATCAGTGGCTGGCGGACTTTTTCCAAATGCCACTGCCTCGGGAGGGCCATGAAAATCTAGAGCGCAAGCGAGGACATAGCAACAAACGCGTCAGCAACCAAAAACTGCGTGACAGGCAATGGGTTCCACACTGGATGTCGTATCGAGACGCCATCCCCAGTATAGCTTCCACACTTGTTGAGGTCCAAGAGGATTATAGTAGTTCTGAAAAAGTGCTTTAGTAGTATCGAGAGTAAGTGTCTCCCCATTCTAAAGAGAAAACTTCCCTTGGGTGCTTGACTGTCAACAGGAGATTAAACGGAGAAAGTTTTGGGAAGGAAACACGCCACTTTGAGATTTCTATCAAAGGAGAGGATTTACAGTATGAGGTGGGAGATGCAGTTGGAATTCTCCCAACAAACGATCCGCAGTTGGTGGAAAAAATTTTGGGGACACTTAAATTTTCCGGCGGGGAGTTTGTCCAGACGTTTGGAGGAACTACGGTTCCACTAAAGCAAGCGCTGCTCAGTGATTACGCTCTCACTAAACCCCCAAAGTCTCTTTTATCAGCAATTGCCAAAGGAAATTCTTCGGCTGCTTTCCTTAAGAATTTGCTCAACCCTAGTGCGGCTGGGAAGTTAGATCAATATCTCTTCGGAAAGGATATATTAGATCTTCTAGAAGAATTTGGATCCGTCCGTTTTACACCAGAAGAATTTGTTGGGCTTTTGAGAAAATTGCAGCCTCGCCTCTATTCCATTGCTTCTTCCCAGAAGGCTCATCCACATTCTATTCATCTTACTGTGGCCATAGTCCGTTACCTGAGTCACGATCGCCTACGACGTGGGGTATGCTCTACTTTTCTCGCTGAGCGCGCGGCAATGATCCCTTTGTTCATACACTCCGCTAGGCACTTCCATATGCCAAAAGATCCGGATGCTCCAATAATCATGGTGGGACCTGGGACTGGTATTGCGCCATTTAGGGCGTTCTTACAGGAGCGTAAGGCTACTGGAGCTGTGGGGAAAAACTGGTTATTCTTCGGAGGGAGGAGGTATGCCTCCGACTTTTTTTACCGGAGTGAACTAGAAGCCTATCGTATGGAAGGTACGCTGCACCATCTAGATGCTGTATTTTCTAGGGATCAGGAGGTTAAAATCTATGTTCAACATCGTATGCTGGAGAAAGCCAAAGAGTTGTACCGTTGGCTGGAATCCGGCGCTTATCTGTTCGTCTGCGGGGACGCTGCACGCATGGCAAGGGAGGTCGAAGACGCCTTACACAAAATTATAGAAAGGGCCGGAAATAAAGATGGCGACCAGTCAAGAGAATACGTTGCAAGGTTGAAACGTGAAAGGCGTTATCGACGCGATGTCTACTAGGTTTGTCAGGTCTCTTTACCATCTTTACCATCTAAGGCTTTTAAAACGCCGAGCAGCTTCTAGAGCATTTTGGCGACTGCCAAAAGCAGAAACTCGGAAGTATCCTTCACCTTGTCTTCCGAAGCCACTGCCGGGAGTAACCACAATGTTCTTCTCCTTAAGTATATAGTCGAATGCCTGCCAAGAGGAAACCCCATGCGGAGCGCGCACCCAGATATAAGGAGCATTCACACCACCAAAAACAGTCATTTGAGGGCCCTGCAGTGCCTTGCGGAGTATACACGCGTTGCCCATATAATGGCTTACCAACTCACGGACTTGGACCTTCCCTTCAGGGGAGTATAAAGCCTCAGCTGCTCGCTGAACGGCGTATCCTACACCGTTGAATTTTGTGCTGAAACGCCGGTTCCAAAGAGAATGCAGTGCTTTGCATTCACCTGTTCCTGTATCCGCCTCTAGTTCCTTAGGAAGGACAGTGAATGCACACCGTACCCCGGTAAATCCTCCACTCTTGGAAAAGCTACGGAATTCTATAGCACACCGCTTTGCAGCCGGAATTTCATAAATTGAATGGGGAAGCGCAGAGTCAGAAATGTAAGCCTCATAAGCTGCATCAAAAAAGATAATGGCACGGTGCTTCACCGCATATTCTACCCACATAGAAAGCTGCTGGTAGGTAGCTGCTGCACCAGTCGGATTATTGGGGCAACAAAGATAAATGAGGTCTACTGGCTCAGTAGGAAGGTCTGGAATAAATCCATTTGCCTCAGTACAAGGAAGATAAACAAGACCTGCGTAACGCATTCCTGAGGTTTCCACTGCTCCAGTGTGACCAGCCATGACATTGGTATCCACATAGACAGGATAAACTGGATCCGTTATTGCGACACGGTTTTGATCCCCAAAGATGTCAAGAATATTGGCGCAATCACATTTGGATCCATCCGAGATGAAAATTTCATCCTCATCTAAATGTATGCCACGGCTTTGATAGTCATTTTCCACAATAGTGCGGCGGAGAAACTGGTAACCCTGCTCTGGCCCGTACCCACGGAAGGTCTTTCCGCTTCCCAACTCATCCACCGCTTTGTGGAACGCGCTCCGAGCAGCAAGCGGCAGAGCTTCCGTGACATCCCCGATTCCACACCAAATGAGGTGCGTACTAGGACAGGAACCCAAAAACGCTTTTATGCGGCGGCTAACCTCTGGGAAGAGATATCCTTCTCTAAGTTTCAGGTAATTGGAGTTCAAGAAAGCCATACACAGAGGCAAAGCCCCACTCTATCTTTGGAAAGAGGTCTTTCAAGAGGTAAGAAAAAAGGGACACCCCCGAAATCCATCCCTAAAGAAGCCGAACAAAGCCAAAAAAACAAAGGGAGAGCAGGGGGATTTTGCTCAGAAAGATAGGATAGAGCCTCAAGAGGCGCTAGCAGCTAAAAAATACCTCTCCGCCTGGTCCCAATTCATGACATTCCACATGGCTCTCACATAGTCAGCACGCCGGTTTTGGTATTTCAGGTAGTAAGCATGCTCCCAGACATCGAGACCTAGGATCGGAGCAAGCCCTTGGGAAATCGGACTATCTTGGTTGGAAGTAGAAATGACCTCGAGGCCAAGGGACTTGTTCATTACTAGCCACACCCAGCCACTACCAAAGTGGGCAACACTCACCGCCTCAAATCGAGTCTTAAACTCCTCAAATCCACGAAACTGACTGTCAATAGCGGACGCTAACCCCCCTGTAGGAACAGGGCTAGAACCCGGACTGATGATCGTCCAAAAGAAAGTGTGGTTAGCGTGTCCACCACCATTATTCCGAACAACCGTGCGAATTCTCTCGGGGATAGTCGGGAGATGTGAGACAAGCTTTTCGACAGACTGACTCTGCAGCGTAGGGTAACCTTCCAATGCTTTGTTTAAATTTCCCACGTAGGCACCGTGGTGCTTATCGTGGTGAATCTCCATAGTTGCGGCGTCGATATGTGGTTCTAAGGCCCCAAACGGATATCCAAGAAGTGGTACAGTGTATGCCATAGTTACGGAACAGGTAAGCTAGGCACGGTAGCGTATTGTCCTCTCTTAATCAAGCAGGATTGCGATTTTGGGGCTCATTCTCGATATGCACATGGACCGGAGAAGCACTATCTAGGTGAATATCCCGTTGGGCAAAAGGCATATGGATCCCTTCTATGCGGAATAACTGGTCGATTCGAAATCGGAGATCGCTTCCTGGTTGTCGTGGATCCACCTCGATTCCTAATTTTACCCAATAGTAAACGCCGAATATAAGGCCATCACTTCCAAATTGTTCAAAAAACACGCAATGCGGCGGCTGTTTTAGAAGGTACGGAGTTTCGTTTAAGGCCTGAGTGACTAATTGCATAACTCTCTCTATGGAAGCGCCGTAGGCCACAGTAAAGGTGAAGCTGAATCGATGGTTAGGCTCTGTGAGCGTCCAATTGACAACATTTTTTTCTAGCAAAAGGCTATTTGGGATTAGCACTTCCACTCCATCTCCGCGACGCATACGGGAACAGCGACTACCAAGAGCCGTAATCGCTCCTGTGTGGGTGTCTACTTCCACAATGTCACCTACATTTACCTGACGTTCAAAAAGTAAAATAATTCCACTGATAAAGTTGTTAATAAGATTCTGGGCTCCAAAGCCCACACCGATGGCAAGCGCTCCACCTAAATAGGCAAAAACTGTGAGAGGAATCCTGACCCAACTTAACACGCAGAGCGCTAGGAGTAGGATCATAGGGTAAAGCACAAGTTTTTCCAACAAAGCAATACGCGCGGCAGGAAGTTGAAAGCGAATTTGGGCAGCCCTTACGGAGGAGTGGGCAACTTTTCCCAGCAGGGAGTAACCTAGTAGAAAGAGAACTAGAGCAGTAATGATATGTCCTACGGTGACGGAGTGCTCTTCGATAACCACCTGGGTCCCACCGACCATTTTGGTTTCCTTGGAATGCAGAACCTCGTAATTAAAAGTACCAGCAACCGTTGCATACAGGGCACCCCATATCTCCTTAAACCCGGTAGGCAATGGTAGTGGTGGAGCCATTTGTTGCAGTTGGCGCAGCCCATCCGAAAGTCTCCACTGAAGAGTTTCTACCCTCCAGAGAAGCCGCTGTTGCATCTCATTTTGCTCCTGAAACAACCTGAGCTTTTTAGTAAAAAACTCACGATCCGAGTCTTTTAGTCTCCGCTCGTCAATATGTCTTTTAATACCTTCGATAGTAAGCTGCTTGGAACGTACCTCCTGTTCTAAGTGTGGTTTCCATTTTTGGATCAGCTCCAACTTCGGTTTAAGAGCAGAAGCCTCCCTCTGTGCGTCTGTAGTAGAAATCCTATCGCCTAGTTTAGTGAGAGACTTCCAGTAGGCCGTCTCGGTGTCCAGTATATGGAGGTAGCTACGTCCATCCTCAATTATTTCCTCAACTGTTTCGATCTCTACCTGCGCAAGCTCATATTGTTGACGGGCCGAGGTCACCTCCCTACTGCTGGCAGCCCGGTCTGATCGGATTCTGAGATAGCTCTCTCGCGCTTTATTCAAAGCAGCTTGCGCGGGTTGATCGCGCTTATGCGCCTCCTGAATGCAGTGATTGATATCCATCCGCTCCTTCTCTAGCTGACTCAGAGCTTCCTTCCCTTGCTGTGGGCGGATGGCGGTAACATCTGCCTGAATCAATTTTTTGTCGGCAATTGCCTCTTGTCTAAGGGCACCTATTCGCAAAGTCAGGGTGTTTTTTCTGGCAAGATCAGCCAAAATTAACAATTCTACCCCCTTTTTTTGTAATTTAACTAGCTCCTGCTTCCAGTTATTGTTTCCACCAGAGCGGAGACTAAGTTGCCGGATTGCTTGGTCTAATTTAGACAGGTGACTCACGGATTGTTGGGTTCTATCCAACAAGAATTTCATTTCACTTTGAGCTGCCTCCAAGGCCTGCTGAGTGGCATAAAAGCGCTCTCGAGCCAACTCAACGTCTGCGCTGGAAGACCCCGGTTCCGTGCCTAGCTTTACTAAAAATTGACGGGCTTCAGCATTTTTTTGAGTATGATGGAGCGTCTCCAGATTTTCCAGGTAACGCTGTGCATTTCGCAAAACATTTCCAGCGGCAGTAACGAGATCCAATCGTAGCGTTGAGGGAAGGCCTGCTGCAGAGAGGGCTCCGGATATTTTTTCACTCTGCATGTATGTCAATGTAGACTGAGCCTCGTCAATTCCCCGTTTAGCATCTTGCAATTGTTCATCGAGAGTTTTTTCGGTCGAAGGTGTTGAGGGGGCAGTTGAGAGAGAACCAGAAAGACCTGGGAATTCTGGGAATGCCGGCACAGATACGGGAAATAAATACAGGGAGGCAAAAAAGAACAGCCGCAACATAAAAGATACATGTTTCCTCAAAGCCTTTTCAGTTCCTCCTCGGAGGGAAAGAGGGAACCAAATTTGCAACCTATCAGATCCGTGGGGGGAATGTATCACGCGGCGAAGGAATCCTGTTGGAGGCTACTCACCAATCCCTACTCTTGTGCAAGACAAGACTGAGCAAGGGCAGGAGACAAAAAATGGCAGGTGAACTTTTTTCTTCCAACTAAGCAATCTTGTTAAGTAGCCCACTCAGATAGGGCAACAGTTGTTTCTTTCTAGAAACAATCCCGTCTAATTGCCAAATGAAGGGACTATTCATCGGATAGTCAATTTGACGTAAATAATCTTCGCGACCGCGCAAGACAAGAAGGGAGTTTTGCGTATTAATGTCTGTAACGAGTAGAGCGGAGAAGAGATAGCCATGCTCAAGGCGATACTCCTCTAGTACATTTGCCAGCCCTTCTTGTTTTTGAGGTAAATGAGAAAAATTTAATTCCTCGATTTGAGAGACTGTAAAAGTGTAGCCTTGTTCACAATATTCCTTACAGTCTGCGACGATAGCCTGTTGTGCACTTGTAGTCAGTAGAGGCGATCCTGTAGAAAAGATCTCATCTGCAAGTTGGGAAGGGCTTATTCCTGTAGTCTTCGCGAGATTGGCCAGAATCTCGCGATCCTCAATGGTAGTAGTGGGGGAAGTGAGGTTAAGCGTGTCGGAAACGATGCCTGCCATTAAGATACCTGCTACATTTTTCGGAATTGATAGTCTTGCCATCTGAAAGCAGCTTGCCACGACAGTGCAGGTCGAGCCCACAGGGCGATTAATAAAGAGGATTGGCGCGGCGGTATTGATAGATCCTAAGCGATGGTGGTCCAGAATTTCTACGATCGGCACTTCACTAGCCCCCGTAACCGCCTGACTTAGCTCGTTGTGATCTACCAAAATTAATTGCCTGGGGATAGGTTTTAGAAAGTCGCTTTTGGAGAAAACTCCCAGCACCGTTCCCCCTCCCTGTTTAAGTACAGGAAATATAAATTGAGGTGAAAATGCCAGAGACCTACGCGCCTCCTCTAGAGAGAGGTTAGCACGGAGAAATTGGGAGTTCTTGTGGAGCATTTGGCGAGTACGAACGGAGCAGCGTACGTGGATAATGGTGCTAGGAGCATCCAATTGGGTCAAAAGGAGGGCAGTTGCATTTTTTCTACAAACCCCCACTAATTTTCTTGTGGGGATGGCACCTTCCACAAGGAGAATAGCCCCAACCCCCCACTCAGCTGCCATTTCCAAAATGGAAGGGCGATCCCCCACAATAACAATGGTACTTTTAAGATCAGTGGATTTATTAAGCACAGCGGAGAAAGAATTCTCCCCCCCCGCTCCTATCAAAAGTGAATAAGTCTCCGGCTTGGACGGAGGAGACGGCCCAACGTTCTTGGCATTAAGACTCTCACAAATATCAGCGAGGCTAGCATATACAGTACAGCCCGAAGGGGCTGTTTTCCTATCACCATTGAGGAGTAAGTAGTCGGTGAGCTTTGGGGTGGAAAGCATACCGACATAATAACCGGCTTTATCCACTACGGGTAAACTGCGTACGCGGCGAGCTTCCATCCGAGAGAGCGCATGTAGGATAGGTTCATCTAGTTTTGCCGTCACTACTGCCCTCTCCATGACATCCTCAACACGTGGAGAAACATCGCTCAGAAAAAGGGGAGCAGAGAAGCCAAATCTTCTTAGAACATAGTCTATCCTCTGGTTGGTGTTTCCGCAGCGTGCCGCTGTGGTAGCAGTTTCTCCATGGGCGTGTTTGAACGCTGCGTATGCCAAGGCTGAGCAAATAGCATCTACATCTGGATTCCTATGCCCGACAATGAAGGTTCTCATTGTGAATAGCCAAATCCCCCACCATCTTGCGCTTCCCTTTAGGTACTACGATCCTGAACGTACCACTCGTGGACCTTTTTGCCAAGATATGCTAGAACCTCCGGTTTGACTAAAGGAACCAGAAATCTGAGAGTCGCCAACAGAATTCCCCACAGGGTGAAAGATTTCAATGGTACCGGCGAATGGTCACCTTCTCCCTGGAAGTAGAGACTTTTTTTTCTTCTTCGGAGAAATCGAGCAAGTAGAAAACTGCCGGCAGCAGCCATCCAAAAAAAAAGATTTGGGTGGGTGCACCTTGACCATCGAATTTTTTTTGCGGCATTCAACTCTTGGGTCAATGCACAAAAATTCTTCCCTATGGCCAGTCGGCTTTGTCTGATTTCCGCCAAAAGGAGCTGCTTGGTGGGAAAAGAGTTCACTCAGCAAAGAATCTAAGAGTCTTTAGGTCTTCCTTCACTTCATCTAGAGTAGCCGCAAAAACCGGCTTATTTATCCATCTGGCAAGGATGCTCGCACATGCTAGGGCACCTACCGCATGGAACGCAGCAAGTACCAGCAGCACCCACTCCCATGCCTCTCCAGCCCAACGGGCTAGAGAAAGTATTAGGAATGAAAGCAGGAGTAAATAACCGATCAGAAAGAGGAGGATTGCAACCACTAAGGTGATGACGAGACGAAAACAATGCACACCTGCCTCGCGGCCTTCCCATACTAAGAGAAACAACCGCGCAATAAAGTGCCGAACTACTCCCTTTATTAAGGCCTTCAGTTCACCAAACCTTCCTCTTACTCCTTGCCTTTCCCGAGACGGTAAATCTGGCGTGGACACGTTTATTGCTTATTGTGTGCAACACCGGCCATTACTGCCGTCGCCAAAGGACAACGCCCAAGAAAAAGCCAATCCCCACCGCGATTCCAATGGATTTTAGCGGATGAGAATGAACATAATCCTCAATATTGGACTGAAGAGTTTTTGCCTTAGAGGAAGCCTCTCCAACGGCAGTCTCGGCCTGCTCTAGACAAGTGTGGACCCCCTGAGAAGCCTGGCTGCGCAAAGCTTCGCAAGCATCGGAGGCGGCCTCACTGAGGTCTTGGACTGCCTTTCCAAGATGACCCTTGCTACTGGAAAATACGGCCCTAGCCTCTTTTTTTGCCGTATCACCCACATGTTTTGCAGCCTGGGTAGTAGCCTCCCATGCTCTTCGGGCATGCTCCGAGCTGCTTTCCAATTTCTTCTTTGCTGATGCCGGAGTATCTTCCGGAGTTGAGATGGTTTCAGTTGGATCTAACATAGGGGGGAATTGTTTCTCTTCGATGTTCGTCTGAAACTACTCCCCACGCCTGGCGATTGGCAAGCATGATTGGGGACTACTAGCGTCAACATTGGAGCATCTCTCTGAACTTCTGCTCTAGGCAGAGCCAACAAGTAGCCTTATAGCAATCCCTTAGGAGGACCGTGCTGGCTGCCGTCCCCCTCAGTATAAAGATTAACGGTAAAAAGTAGCGGCCCAAAACGCCCACCAGCTCATCCGATTTTCTACCGCACACTACCGTGCCCCTCACAGCAGGTTGTTTATATTTTTTACCTCTCCTTACCGCAGTGTCGAAAAAAAGAGACGATGTTTGAGACGACGTTTATTATATTTGCGCATTTCGTGTCGTGTGCAATGAAGGGAGATTGACTATTTATTAAAATGGACGGCAGAGGCGGGACAGCAGGGAGATTAGCAAAGGGAGAAGATGGATGGGGGTGTCCCGCCCTTTCAATAGCTCCCTCCCTCGTGGGGGAGGGAGGATTGTGAGCCATCCCCTGCTTGAAGTTATTGCTTTTTTAGAGAAGCTTGCCATATCACAGCGGTTGCCGCACAGTGGCAGGCGGCTGGATGGCCGCTCTACCGAGGAGGGAGCGAGGAGGGGGGCGTCCTGTAGAGTCAGCTCTTGGAGAAGGGCATATCGAAGCTATATGAAGAACACAGCTAAGAATAATACCAAAGTGAAAGAAGTAGGAGGGCGATGGTTTACTTAGACTACAACGCGACCACCCCTCTAGCTGAAGAAGCGCTCAATGCCATGATGCCCTATCTGACCAATAATTATGGTAATCCTTCTAGTCAGCACAGGGCAGGAAGACAAGCTAGAGTAGCCATTGACAACGCCCGCGAGGAACTTTCCTCATTGCTGGGAGCGGGGGTGCGCCCGCATGAGATCATTTTTACAGGGGGGGGTACAGAGGCCAATAATTTAGCTATTCTCGGTTTAGCCCGGACCAAGTCCTCAAAGAAGAGGGGTACCCATCTTGTTACTTGTGCTACAGAACACCACGCGGTGCTGCACTCCTTTGAGTATCTTCGTCATCAGGAGGGTTTTGAGGTTACCATTCTTCCAGTAGACAGTTTTGGGCAGGTCGATCCCAACCAACTTAGTGCCGCGATTCGCCCAGAGACTGTACTAGTGTCCATCATGTCGGCAAACAATGAAACCGGAACTCTACAACCCATTTCAGTTCTAGCGAAAATCTGTCGGGAGCGAGGGGTATTCTTCCATAGTGATATGGTGCAAAGTTTCGGTAAGCAGCCGATCTCGCCTCACGAAATTGGTGTAGACGCACTCTCAATTGCCTCTCATAAGTTCTACGGTCCAAAAGGAATCGGAGCTCTTTTTCTCCGCTCAGGAGTTTCCATAGAGGCAATTCATTTTGGGGGATCCCAGGAAAGTCGACACAGGCCGGGTACTGAGAATGTGGCTGGCATTGTCGGACTTTCCTCAGCAGCAACCATGGCTGTGGGGCGTATGCCTAAAGAGACTTCTAGACTGATGGTATTGCGCGAACAGCTGTGGAGAGGTCTAAGCAGTATTTATCCAGAAGCGGTATGCAACGGACATCCTAGAGATATCTTACCAAATACACTTAACGTCAGTTTTCCTAATGTGCAAGGGGGTGAAACCTTACTTATTGCACTTGACTTGGAAGGGATCTGCGTCTCTAGCAGCTCGGCATGCATGGTAGGATCTACGCAACCTTCTCACGTTCTCCTTGCTATGGGAGTTTCTACAAATCTTGCACAGTCGACCATCCGTTTTTCTCTGGGACACTTCACTACAGAAAAAGACATAGAAACTGCTATACATGCCATGGAGCGCATTTTACGTCATGGCGCAGGGTTTACAGCTAGATAGCATCATGCGACGAGCTGGATAACTTGAATTCATTAGTACTAATGAATTCAGCGATAAAGTCCTACACAGGTTCTTGCTATAAGAGCTTCGCGTGGCCTCTCAGTAGAGAATCCAATTGCTAGGCGTTTAACGGTTTTTTAGGTTAAGTTTTATTGTTAGTTTTGGTACTAAATGATGAGGGCCGTGTAATAATTCTTCCCTTAAAGGGGCTGTTGGCAGACAGCCAACCAGATGCTCTTCGAGCGATACAGGAGTTACAGGGTATAAGTGATACAACAGAGATTGGTGGACATGACTGACTAGAAGATGATGGTGATCTGGTAAATAGAAGGAATGGTGTAATTATATTTGGTTTATATAAAGTTAGTATCGAGGTCATTATTAGTCAGCAAATGGCGTGAACGACACATGGACAAGGAGAATCCTCTCTAGGAAAGAGTTAAGTCGAAAAGAAATACAAGAGGTATGTTGTATGCTTCTCGACGAGAAAAATACTCTTGAGACGAAGGCAGAGTTTTTGCGTGCGCTACATTACCGCGGAGAAACCCCCAGGGAAATAGCTTCATTTGCAGAAGTGTTACTAGAGCAGAGTACTAACCCTATACCAGCTGCCATCCGCAATGCTGGCGTTTTTCTAGATGTCTGCGGGACAGGTGGAGACGGGCTCGGGCTTTTTAACGTTTCAACCGCGGTAATGTTTGTTGCTGCAGCGTGTGGAGCTCTGGTGGTGAAGACTGGCAACCGAGGTTTCACTTCACGCAGTGGCGGCGCTGACGTATTAGAGGCTCTTGGGGTCAACTTATCTATACCTGTCTGGAAGGTCCCTGTAGTGTTGGAATCCACTGGTTGTATATTTCTCTTTGCAGCAGCCTATTACCCGGCATTTCGAGCGGTTACTGCGGTACGTCGCCTCCTATCCAAAGAAAACATCCCTACCGTTTTCAACTTTTTAGGTCCTCTCCTTAATCCTGTTCGTCCCAACTACCAGTTGGTGGGGGTTGCTAACCCACTGTTAATGGAGAGCTACGCTTACATTTTGGGGTTACTTGGTAGAGAAGCGGCATGGGTAGTTTGTGGAAATGTTGAATCGTCGGCAAGAGTCATGGACGAAGTTTCTATAGTAGGGCAAACAAAAGTGTGTACCCTTCAGCAAGACGGGAAGAGAAGGCTGTTGCAGATCTCTCCACACTGCTTCGGGATTGCCACAGCTCGTGTAAATGATCTCCTGGGAGGAAACGCTAGGGAAAATGCATGTATACTTCTGGATATCCTGAAGGGCTTAGACTGCGGCCCACGAAGGAACATGGTCCTGGCAAATACTGCTGCTGCCCTCTGCGTCTGTAAAATTGCAACTAATCTTCTTCACGGCATAGAACTTGCCTCTGAGGCCATCAATTCCGGTGAGGCATTTCTCCGACTACAAAGGCTGATCAAGCTCAGTCATCAATAGTTGGAGATCCCTTTTACAGCCAACATAAAGTAGCTGTTAACTTTCGATTAGCACCTTCTGACTTTTGACTAGCAACTCAGGAAGCATTGCCCCACTTGTGTTCTTCCTGAAGAATTGCTTCCGCTTTCTTAATATCGCTAGGGGTGTCTACACTAATGGAAGCACGCTCTGTAAGGAGCACTTGAATCCGGATACCATTTTCTAGTGCTCTGAGTTGTTCCAGCTTTTCCCATTGTTCTAGTGGAGATGGCTTCCAAGAAACAAATTTTAAAAGAAACGCCTTTTCAAAACCGTATACCCCTATATGCAACAGGCGATGGGGATAATCCTCACTCTGAGCGAATGGGATTGCACTGCGAGAAAAATAGAGCGCACACCCTTGGCTGTTGACTACTACTTTGACCATGTGGGGATTGGTTGGGTCGGCCCACTTTGGGAATGGAGCTGCCGCCGTGACCATTTTCAAGCGACTGGAGCCGTTGAGGATTTGCACAAAGCGGTGCAGGAGGTGTGGATCTAAGATTGCTTCATCGCCCTGAACATTGATGATGTGGGTAGCTCCTGGCAGGCGAGTGGCTACTTCAGCAACGCGGTCGGTTCCGGTAAGATGTGTGTGGGCAGTGCGGATAACCTGTGCACCGAAGAGCTTTGCTGCTTGAAAGATCCGCTCGTCATCTGTAGCGATAAAGACGTTTTCCTTATGCATACAACGGCAACAGCGTTCCCACACGTGTTCTAGTACGGGCTTCCCAGCAAGAAGGCATAAGGGTTTGCCTGGAAAACGTGTGGAAGCCCATCTTGCCGGGATGATGGTAACTAGGTGCCTCATAGTACCGGTTGGCGCAAGATGAAATCTGTGGCTGCCACAGCATTCTCAAAGATTTTGTCAGCTCCACAACTCAAGTGTTGCGTACCATATCCGGTAGTTACAAGGAGGGAGGTCATTCCAGCTCGTTTTCCGCATTCGATATCGGTGGCTTTGTCACCGACGAAGTAAGAGTGCAGTAAGTCCACAGAAAATATCTTCGTGGCCTCCAGAATCATCCCGATATTAGGCTTGCGACGTTGTTCCGTCCCATTGGAAATTGGGCAGAAGTAAGTAGCATCAACCTGATAATCCAGTTGGCGCATTAACTCACAGTGAACCGCCTCATACTCAGAGAGTGAAATCCTCCCATATGCAACGCCACTCTGGTTAGTGACAATGAAAACTAACCGTCCACAGATCCGTAATCGACGCAGCGACTCGCACATTCCAGGGATGGCATGCACATCTGCAGGATTACGGCAAAAATGGACCTCCTTCATTAGTGTCCCGTCACGGTCAAAAAAAACGGCAGGCTGTTTTTTACCACTCCCCGCCGCCATCTTACTATTCAAAACTCCCCTCTAGCTCCTCTCTAGTTAGGGTGGCTGTACCCAACTTACCAACTACTATGCCAGCCGCATGATTAGAAATTTCAGCAGCTTCCTCAGGTGCTGCATTAGCACATAATGCTAAAGTGTATATAGCAATAGTAGTGTCCCCTGCCCCGGAAACATCAAAAACTTCTTTGGCACGGGTTGGAATATAATAGGGTAGGGATCCAGGCTGGACTAGAAGCATCCCCTGTTCCCCAAGAGTAATGAGTAGTTGGGGAAGATCCCAGCGCGCTTGTAGCCTTTCGCAGGCTTGTAGTAACTTTTTATCTTCCAATGGGTTGGAAACATTAACGAGTGAAGAAGGAACGCCTGCAAAATCAAAAACCTCACTTCGATTCGGTTTTATGACGGTTACCCCGGACCAATCTAGAGGATTGCTAGAGCTTGGGTCGGCGGCTACAATCATGCCCTTCCCGTTAGCCATATGACACAATCGATCCTTCAACTCTTGGTTGAGAAATCCCTTGCCATAGTCTTCAAAGATGACGCCATCTAGTGAAGGCAGCAACTGTTTAAATATCTTCAGGACCTGTTCACTTGTTGTCTTTGTATCGGCAGCAGAAAAGAAACCCTTGTTTTCCCTGTCAACCCGGACCACTTGCTGATGGAGAGCAATAATGCGGGTCTTCAAAACTGTAGAAAAATTTTCCCCCCTAACAAGATAGCCTGTTAAAATCCCTTCATTCCTCAGCAGCCGAGCCAGACGATCTCCTGAAGGATCCCTCCCAAGGAGGCCAAAAATATGCACAGATTGGCAAAACGGCTTAAGATTTCGGGCCACGTTTGCAGCCCCACCAGGGTAATGGGATTCGCTTTGAACTTCTACTACTGGGACCGGTGCCTCTGGGGAAACTCTACAAACCCTTCCCCAGATAAATTCATCTAGCATAATATCTCCGATAACAGCCAATCGCTTGGTAGCAAAAGCGCAAAGAAGTTGTTGTAACCTGTGGACATTCATCGAACCGAGAGTCACCTCCTCTATTGCAGTCAGTAGCACTGTAACTGCTCGTTAGTGCATATTAGGTACGCACTTATATACAACAATAACGAGAGACATGACAGTGAATAGAAGAGTTGTTTCAAGCCCAGCGTAAAACTCCGCCTGCCCTTGGTAAAGGAGCGGTTATAGCAAGCAACCTCCATTACCCATCGAGACGGTCTTGCCACAGGGTTAATACACAGATAGAAAGGAGAGGCTCCTGGAAGAAGGAACAACGTGTGTGGGGGAACATACGTAAAAGATAGGAGCGTACTCCGCTGCAAATGTACTGGCCAGTCCCTGTAACAAGATCACCCGGCAGACTCTCAACCCTATAGGGCCATGGGAATGTCCATGAAGGAGAGACAGATTTTTGTCAAAACGAGAGGGGGCCATGGATGGCTTTAGACGCGACGCAGCTCGGCGAGAGAGTCTTACGCCTTACGCCTCTTCTTGCTGCGCTGCCACAGAAACAGTGGGTACTTAACAGTTCCTTGTTTTTACTTATGCATCCGATTCCTACTGCACCAGAGGGATCGCATGCTTCATTTGGGGATGTGGAGGGGAAGGTAGGATAAGCATAACTAAGCTAGACAGGTACGGTAATCAGTATGGAATCGCTGGTTCTAGAATTCGACAGTGCCCGCACGTTGTGGTCTCTCTACGGAGACGAGGAGCGTTTTCTGTGTGACATGGAAAGTGAACTCGGTGTTCGAATGACGACTCGGGATGGATGGATACGTATCGAGGGTAAGCGTTCTGCTGTGGAGCAAGCATGTTCTGTTTTTCGGGAGTTGGCAAATGCCAGAAAGCGTGGAGTTATCATCCGACAGCACGAGTTTAAGCATGCACTTTTTTCCTCCACAAGGCCACGTGGCAAGAATACCCTCTCTGACCTTGTGGAATCAAAGATAGAGTGTTCCCCTAATAAACCTCCGGTTGTTCCCAGGACTGCAGGGCAAAAAGCATACATAGAGGCTATCAAGAGCTCTGACATCACTTTTGGGTTAGGGCCTGCTGGTACTGGGAAGACCTATCTGGCTATGGCACTAGCTGTCGCCGCATTGAAGCAGGACAAGATCAGCAGGATTGTGCTTACTCGTCCGGCAGTTGAGGCCGGAGAGGCTCTAGGGTTTTTACCTGGGGACTTACAAGAGAAGATCCTTCCATACCTGAGGCCCTTCTACGATGCCCTGCATGATATGCTGGGAACTGATGAAATTCAGCGTAGCATATGCAAGGGCGTGGTGGAGATTGCTCCTTTGGCCTACATGAGAGGACGTACTCTTAGTCATGCCTTTGTTATCCTGGATGAGTCTCAAAACACAACTACGGAACAGATGTTTATGTTTCTGACTCGCCTAGGAGTAGACTCGAAGTGCGTTATTACTGGGGATCGAACGCAAATTGATCTACCGAGGAATAAAAGAAGCGGCCTCCTTGAGGCTGTAGCAGCCCTGAAGGGGATACAGGGAATTGAGTTCCATCACTTCTCAGAGGAGGATGTCATGCGACATCCACTTGTACAGCCCATAATACGTGCCTATCAAGGCTATCGTAAAAGGGTGCAGGCAACAAACTCCGCGGCACGATGAAGGGAAAGGACCCAGGCCTATCTGGTGGGGGTTCTGGGATCCCAGGCAGGCTCCATTCCCCCTATTTTATTCTTCCACGAGCGTAATGTGGTCTGGGGCCAACCTCTCCATAAAGGGAGTTCCACATTTGTGGGATGCTTACCCAACACTTCCATACTCAGAAATGCAGGATGGAAACGTGAGTGGGTAACGGGGGATTTTCCTTGCCGTTAATTTAAATTTAATTTTCCCTGTAGTCGGCGCGGCCATTGCGGCTAGAATCCATTTCTACGAGTAAAAGGAAGAAGGTAACGCTGGCATTCCTCCGTGTAGACAGCAACTGGATGCCAATCGGAGTTCCTGTTGTACTGTCTTTAGAGTTAGTGCATGCATTTCCGGCTGGAATTTTGTGCGGTAGGGTGCACGGACCCTTCCCTCCAGGGTTGTAACCTTGAGTTTTTAAGAGCATTACTTTGGTATACGGCTGGGGTCTTTTTCTTTTGAATTGAAACTTCTGCTGCAGTAGTGCGGTCGTTTAGTCTGTAGAGAAGCTACGGCCCCCGCATAGAAAATGAAAAATGGTGGCGGTACTTGCGGAGTTAAGGAACTTGAAATTGTGGAGGTGCCCCCCACAATGGATTCTCCTTCAATTCGGCGGTCAGGATGTGTTTTTTGGAAAGCCTTTTGCGGTTTGACTAGCTCGATGATGCGTATAAAAGACGAGGCAGTCTAGACGTCAGAAGACCTATAGAGGGGGCATTGACCCAAGAGCAGCAAGGGCACCCAGTGAACCGGGAGACAGAGCCATGAGCATATCTGTTTCCTTGGGATAGGCTTTTCGCGGCACGCTTGGAGAGCAGTCTCGTTCCCCGGCCAACCTAGATCCCAGCTTACGGAAAAACAAATTAATTCATTACTGAGTTTATCCTAGCTTGTGCCTAGCTTGGACTACCTTAGAGGTAAGTTCCCCCAGCTTTATGGAAGCGTCCTATTCCCAGAAGTGGTAGCCAAGATGATGTTATCCACAAGAACTCTAATGTCCCAAAGCCGGTGACGAAGTATTAACAACGCTTCGACTTACCTCGACGTTGCCACGCCGCCAGTGCGCTGCCTACACCCCTCCATGAGGAAAGGAAAAAAGTCTAGCGAGTCCGCCGTTCACGATCTGAGGAAACGAACTGGTACTCGCTTGGTTATAGTCAACCATCAGCAAGGAGTGAGTGTGGATATGCCCCTACTAAGGCGAATGGGACTTCTAGCTCTATCTCACTGTTCTGATAACACAGGGGGGCATGGATCTACCCTATCAAACCTTCCTGTTGTCGAAGTGGCCATCGTATCTGATGCCGTTATTCTGGAGGTTCACAGACAGTTCTTCAGAGAAGATTCTCCAACAGACGTTGTGACATTCTCATATGGAGAAGTCGTTATCAGCGCGGAAACTGCTGCCTTCAACAGCGGCTTTTATGGACACTCTCCAACAGTAGAGATCGCCTTCTGCCTGATTCACGGGTTGCTACACCTTGACGGCTATAGCGACTATACCATACTGCAAGCTACAAAGATGATGAGAAGGCAGAAGAGGATCCTAAAAAGGGTGTACCAAGAACTGTGGCCAGGCTAGCATGCATGGCGTGCCACCGACATTCACAGAATGGGTGGTAACAGCACAACAATGCAAAAGGCTTTGGTGGGGGTAGTGTGTGCAAAAGAGCAGATACAGGCCGAAGGGCTACCAAAGCAGATGTCCCCTCATCTACGCTACTAGACCAGGAAGGGCCTTGTCCACAGTCTGTAATGGGACTATTGGGAAATGGCGTGTCCTTAGTCTCTGGTTGTTTTTCCGGAGGAAGAATTTCTAGAGCGGAACATAAGTGGTAGGAAGAGAGAAGGAATTTTGGATGTAATCCCTCGCGATGCTCCAGAAACATCTGGTGCACCCTGTGCCGCTCTACTGATCTAGCTTCCGAAGCTGTGGAAATTTCTTGCAATGGGCCAAAACAAGCAGCTTAGAAAGGGGGGATCCCGCAAATAACACAGGCACCCATTTCTTTAAAGCTAGAGGAAAGATGGGGGAGGGATACATGGTATCCGGGATCGGGTGTGGCATGTATTCTTGATTCCAGTCCATCTACCAGCCGATAAAATGCAGGCTACCCCTTTAAAGGGTGGAACATCGTGTCTAGGTTCTTTTCTAATTAAGCAGCCCAGGGGACAATAATTGGGTCGGTTTACACTGGTCGTTTACACTACGTTGCAGGGAGGAGGGCAAATTTTTCGAATGTGGGTCCGGACATGGCTGGCTTGTTGAATCTAGGTTCCGATGTTGGGTTGGGCTTGTGTCACCCCAACAACCCTGCGGGCGTGGATTAAACGTATAGCAGAACCCCTCAAAGCCAACAAACTAGTCTGCTTTTGAATGCGGCAACTTGTCCACCGGACTCTCTTGACAAAAACGCCATTTTCCCATTGAAGCGCTTATAAGAGAAGCGTGACCCGTCATAATAGTGATTATTATAGATTAGGAGGATAGTTGACCTCTAGATTGCCTCCGGCTACCTTGATCTCTATCCTTATGCATGCCAGTCAGAATTCGAAGGTTTTTAAAGTTTTTACTCGTCCGATAGCAGGACGCAGCAAGCGTGTGCTAGTTGGTATGAGCGGCGGGGTAGATTCCAGCGTCGCCGCATATTTGCTGAAGGAAGAGGGCTGGTCAGTAGTTGGGATTACTATGAAAGTCTGGCCGCAGGACTGTTTATCTCGCGCGGAAGATAAATGTTGCGGACCACAGGCAGTTGCAGATGCACGCGGGGTAGCACATATTCTTGGTATACCTCACTACGTAGTGGACGAGGCTGTGGATTTCGAGCGTTTAGTGATTGACTATTTCTCCAGAGAGTATCGCGCAGGGCGCACACCTAACCCGTGCATTATGTGCAACGAGAAAATTAAGTTTGGGAATCTCTGGGAAAAAGCTAAGCTTCTGGGGGCTGACTATATCGCCACCGGACACTACGCTAGTGTCCACCATACAGAAGCCGGGGCCCTACTGTGCAAGGGAACGGATCCATCTAAGGATCAGTCCTATTTTCTCTTCAGTCTTTCCCAAGAGCAACTTAAGAGAGTTTTGACCCCCCTGGGGGGGATGACTAAAGCGGAAGTTCGCGGCATTGCGCGTCAACTAGGCATGAAAGTTGCAGATAAAGAGGATAGCCAGGAAATATGTTTCGTACCTAACAATGACTACAAAGCTTTCCTCCAAAGTCACCTGGGTGTGCATGGGCTCCAGGCGGGGGGCATCTACGACACTTCCGGCAAATATCTAGGGCCTCACAATGGGATTGAAATGTATACCGTTGGCCAACGCAAGGGCCTTCCAGGAGGGTCTCCACAACCTCTGTATGTCGTGGATATTGACCCCGCCCATTCGAGGGTCATTGTAGGGTTTGAGACAGAACTGATTCAAAAAGAATTTGAGGTCGAAGGGGTGAACTGGCTTGGAGTTCCTCTAGAGGGGGGTATGGAAGCGAGTGTTAAAATTCGATCTACTCACCGTGGAACGATGGCTGTATTGTATCCAATGGATGGCAAGCGTGCTCTGGTGCGATTGCAAGAACCGCAGCGTGCGATTGCTCCAGGCCAAGCCGCTGTTTTCTACCATCACGATCAGGTAAAAGGTGGTGGTTGGATTTGTCGCAAAAAAATGCCAGCATGATCCGGCTCGTTCTGACAACATTCCCAAGTCCTGTTCAGGCTAGACGAACTGCGCGCCAGCTAGTGCAGGCTCGTCTGGCAGCCTGTGGCACCCTCCTCCCAAGGGCAATTTCCATCTATACTTGGAATGGAAATCTGGAAGAGAATCGGGAATGCCTACTTCTGCTAAAGACTACCTCGGACTATGTGGAAAGACTACAGGCTGCAATTCAGAGAATGCATCCCTATAGTGTGCCAGAAATCCTGTCCTTTGAGGCAGATTCCTGCCTTGCGGCCTATGCTGCGTGGGTCAAACAGTCTCTCGCTACTCAGAGTGAAGGGGCGTAAGTGTGTACGAAACTATAGTTTTTTAAACCACCATTAAGTTCAGATGCCTGCCACTATTTCAAGAGTAATAACCAGGACGGATGGGATAGTCAGTCTTGATCTTCTTCCTAAGGCAATCCCTTCTTATACGCAGTTTCCCCCACCCACGTGCCCTAAGGAAGGCGGGAGCTTGCGCCGCTTTCTCGATCGTAGGCAAACCAAGCAAAAGACATCTGTGGTCTTCTGTCTTCTGCGACTTTCCCGATGTCTGCCCCCTGTGCACTGTTTCTGCACGCTCAAATAGGCCCAAGATTAAACACCTACTTCTTACTAAGTAATGCCTGGCAGCTAGGCTGTCGCTTGACCTCCTGTCCGCCGAGAGAATGTGCAAGTCCGCCCAGTCTAAACCCTCAGCCCAGTCTAAAACCCTCAGATCGGCATAAGGCAAACCGGCTATGACCTTTCTTGAAGAAATCTTAAAAACTGTACAGGAAGAGCTCAGTTCGTCGAAAATACAGCGCACGTCCGGGGACTTACGGTCGATGGTGGCAGACGCACCACCAGTCATTGCGCTGGATCAGAAATTGAGAGGTAGTTTTTGTCTCGTTGCTGAAATTAAAGAAAAATCTCCCAGTGTAGGGCCCATGCGTGAGGAGAATGTTAAAAGTGCACCAGAAGCCTATGAGGAGTCCTCTATTGTGCGTGCCATCTCCGTGCTCACAAATTTTTCCTACTTTGGCATGTCCATCCAGAAACTAGGAGCAATCCGCAAGAATTCCTTGAAACCGATTTTACGCAAGGATTTCATCGTAGATGAATACCAAATTTGGGAAGCCCGCGCCTTTGGCGCAGACGCTTTGCTACTAATGGCAAATGTTCTGGACGCCCCACGCCTGTGTGGCTTCTATGATCTATGCCGAGAATTAGGTATGGAAGCCCTTTTCGAGGTCCATACCGAAGAGGAAATCCACCTCCTTCCACCAGATGCACAAATAGTGGGAATTAACAGCAGAAGATTTAAAGATAAAAGAGGTTTCGTTGGGATTACGGGCATGTCAAGGAAAGACCTTAGCATAAACTTAGACACCTTTCAGCTCGTTGAGAGGCTACCGGCGGCAACTATCCACGTGGCGGAGAGTGGACTTTCTCCTTCTACACTTGGCCGTGTACGTGGGAAATTTCAGGCTGCTTTAGTCGGCACTGCGCTGCTTCGTGACAGCCTAGGGGTACGAGCTAGCCTCTCAGATTTTGAAAAACAGCTCTCCCCCGCGAGCGGCACCACTATTAGCTCGATGCTATAGCCTTGTATGCAACTCTCTCCAGCACGGTCCAAGAACGGGTTCTTCGGCCTGTGGTTTTGTTGAGGAGGTACGGTGTAAACCTGCACGTTTGGTCCAGCTGCCAGATAAAAGTGGGCCTCTCAGCCCGGTCGAAAATCTGCTGTTTTCTGGTACAAGTGATGTTAACATCGTTCCGCGGAAACCTTCCTTAGGAGGGATATCGTTTGGCGATCTTGAGGAATCGTAGAGAGTCGATCAGCGAAGTGATGGCTAAGCCCCAGCATCTTTTTCTTTCTAGTGTAATCCTTGGAAATTCACTCAAGTTAGCAGTGGATCTCTCTACCCATTTTTCTTCTCTGTGCATGGAATTGTGCTCTCACAAAACATGCCCAGGCTTAAAAAAGAGCTGGAAGCCCTTGCGGTGCTAGCATTGGTCCATTTGGTTCCCTGGAGTGCCTGCTTCCTGTCAGAGCTTCCCTCCTTCTTGGTATTTACAGAACAGTCGACGCTTTTGACGTGGTCTCCTTGGCATCTCTTTTAGACGGAGCTCTCCGTCCCAAGCCAGGGACAGCAATGGCCCATTTCTCCTCTACGGGTTAGACTCTACCTCTCTGTTTTCTTGCTCGTCTTTTGGATTCTTATTCAGATCTTCTTTGGAGTGGGAGAAGAAATGCAACTGGGTAGAGCACTCGCCCTTTGTTTCCACTATTACGGCTGCTGCGTGGGTGGCCTTTCAAGTCCGATTTTTATTTCCCTGGACATGGTACTTTTGCATTCCTCACCTTTATTCTTTTTTGTTCCATTCTGGTCAGAAGTGTGCTGGTTAGCCCTGGATCATTGATAATCCACTTCCTGGCTACCGTATACTTTCCACTCTCTTTGAGAGTTTTGCCATTGACAGAAACAGGAATTTATCTCGAACGTCCTTTTGTGTGCCGCTTGTCCCCACCATCCCCTCTTTATTGCAGGGCATTATTTTTTTTAGGTGAAAAGTCCTCAAGAAACATCTAGGACGTCGCTGGAGTCTCTGCGTCCCTCTGTATTTGAACAGTTTTATGGCCAAGAAAAAACTGTGGGGAGATTGCAACTAATGGTAGAGGCCGCACAGAAGCGTGGGGATGTTCTGCGACACATCCTTTTGAGTGGCCCGCCCGGTCTAGGGAAAACTACGCTGGCCAATATTATTGGCGGGGCCGTAGGGACTAGCGTGAAGACTACTAGCGGGCCCCTACTTGAAAGAGCTGGAGACCTTGCGGGACTCCTAGCGGATATACCACATGGGGGAGTATTGTTCATTGACGAAATACACCGTTTACAACCTGCCATTGAGGAGTATCTCTATCCCGCTATGGAAGATTTCAGGTTAGATATCGTTATTGATCAAGGTCCCAGTGCACGCAGTATCCGCCTCAATCTTTCCAAGTTCACCCTTGTTGGTGCTACCACCCGTTCTGGGATGATTTCATCCCCACTGCGCTCTCGATTTGATATGATCTGTAGGTTAGATTACTATGGCGTCGCTCATTTACAAAAGATTGTGGAGCGTAGTGCTAGCTTGCTAGACATCGTTGTCGATGCAGCTAGCGCCCTAGAGATTGCCCGTCGTTCCCGTGGCACCCCACGTATCGCTAACAATTTGCTTTACTGGGTGCGGGATTACGCCCAAGTTCGGTTTTCTGGCACTGTTACTCGGGAGATAGCTGCTCGGGCTCTGACAATGCTAGAAATTGATGAGGAAGGTGTTGACAGAATGGATAAACACATCCTGAGGGTCATCATCGACAAGTTTAATGGAGGGCCTGTCGGGATTAGTTCGCTTGCAGTGGCTGTTGGGGAAGAAGCAGGAACGTTAGAAGAGGTGCATGAACCATACCTAATCATGCAGGGCTATCTTCAACGAACGGCTCAAGGGCGTGTCGCCACTGCACGTGCCTACCAGAAGGTAGGGATGTCCCCTCCACCTCTCGTACCCTATAAGTCCACAAAGAGGAAAAATGTAAACTTCCATCTTCAGTAGAAGCTGGGTGCTTTGTCTGCTCGCTCAGCCGCTCAGCTAGTCTCACCGGCTGGGAAAGGGGCATTCTGGAGCAATTGACCCATTATATCCCTGAAGAAATAAGAAATAATCAAATACCATTGGCTTCTCTCCCTTGGACTCCTTGAGAAACTAGCATGGCCTCCTACGTCTAAGAGGGACAGAGCAGGCCTGCTCTAGGTCGGATTATTAAATAGATTGAGAGTTGCTCCCCCCCCCAAAATGGGAGTGCACCCCCCTCTTCCCTCCCCATCCTAAGGAGAAAACGCATTCTTCCATAAAATGGACGAGAAAATGGGGGCTCTGACGGCCTCCAGAGAAGTACTTAAGGAAAACCTGTGGGTGGGAAGATAGCAAAGAAGTCAATCTTTTCCCTCAGGAAAAACTCAGGCCAAAAGCTACTCGGCGGATCAATTCAGTAAATTACCATGGACTACTTCAACTCCCTTCAAAGGGTGGGTAGAATGCTGCCTAGACATTCTGCACATACGGAAGGTTTCAGAGTAGAAGGACGTTTTTTTCAGGCCTGTCCTTAGTTTGGGGATATTCCTTTTGGCGGCAGCCGAATTTGCAGTCTATCGCGCCAATGCTATAGAGAATACTAACTGGAGGATCATGTTTTCCGGACAAAGGCCTTACTGCCCTAGGCCAACTTGTATCCTCTTCTTCTTCTACTAGCAGATTGCCGGAATTCATCCTCCAATTCCTCTTGGTGGTTATCAACTGGCGTGGTAGAGAGCTTCTTTTTGTATTATGTGCCTGAGAATTGAAGTGCCTATGAAGGCAGGGCAGTCCCCCCCACCCCTAGTAAAATTCCCAAAATTCCCTAATCTGCCCTGGGATAGCGGGTGTCTTTTACTTCTGCCTCGACTGCTGCCTCGTGTTCTCGTTCTCGTGGTTGCACCCCACCTCTAACACATCAGAGGGCGCAACGGTGATCTTTCACAGGAAAAATCTTTGAGCTCAAAGCTCAATAAGGGTAATAGAGTCCCCGCTCCCGCGCATCTTAGCACGTAAGTACTTCTCGGAATATGAGACAAGGAAAAAGATCTCTCGTGATGACTGCCTTTGCCAGCAGGAACATACTCCGTTGCACTGGGCATGGATAGGACAACAAGGCCATCTGGGCGATGGCCCTATCGGGATTATAAAGTCTTCTCGGCACTAAGCTTCTAAGCTTAGAACATCTGCCCCTCTATTTCGACCCCCATTGTTTATAGAGGGGATTACGACCACTTATGATGCCTGCCGACAAAGGAAGCCACTGGTTATTTTCTCGCAGCTTTCTCTCTTATTTATTAGCATGTGCCTATGCACATTCATCTTAGTCCTCGGCATCTAGTCCTGACGGCCGCCATCCATTCGTATGTAGCAAACAAAATTTCCCACTTGGAAGAGATGACAGAGCAGATCTTAGCAGCCCACGTAGTTCTTCTTCATGACGAGACACGAACGAAAAAATATGTGATTAAGGTTCACCTAGCAATTCCAGGTCCAGACATTTACGCAGAAGACGCTGAGGACGACCTTTATGCTGCCATTGATAAAGTCTCCACAAAACTAGCAAGGCTTTTGCGTAAGCGTAAGACAAGAATCCAAGAACGGGAGAAGCACATTTCGCAACTTTCCAAGGAGGGTAGCAAGCGTGGGTACAAGAGACGATAGAGCAATGACGACTCTAGAAATAGGTATCGCAGAGAGATTGTCGGGCAATTTTACAGTTCATACTTTACACTTTAGCCATAAGGGGAGGCATTCGCAGGAATGCATCTTGACCCGAGGAAGCTTCCCATTCTAATGGTCGCATGGTCGCGGTCCTGTTCGGCAATCCGCACTCACTGGGCTGCGGCAAAGATTTACTTCCAGGATGACCTTGCTGTTTTCCCTATGGAACCCTCCTGAACGGAGCAATTTGAACGTATCCGAGTAACTACCAAATGGAGAATCCTATTCTGGCATACGTTTACATTGGGTGCCTCCACTTTATTTCTAAGACACTTTTGTGGTGGAGGGAATTACGTGTCCCTTCCTCCATTTCAGGAGGAAAAGGAGAAAAACTAGCGGTTTTTTTCTCCTGCGCCGTACCGGATGACGCGATGGACAACGAATATTCTGCCCAAGTAAGGCAAGGCTAAAGTTCAAGGCTCTCCAACGAATCAAGGACCTATCTAGACTATGTCTCCCCTAACAATGGGTCTGCCTCTCCCAAGGGCACGTAAACCATGTGAGCAGAGTAAAGGCCAGAGTTGAAACCATGGCTGATATACTACCCATTAGCCAACAGCAGGAAACCACCTCTGTAGGAATCCCTACTAAGTTGCAGACCCTAAGAGAACAAATCGATGCAGTAGACACGCAGATTCTATCGCTTTTAAGCCAACGTGTCACCACGGTCCGCAGGATAGGGGATCTGAAACGTCAGGAGGGTCTTCCTATCTATGCTCCCGATAGGGAGGAAAAATTGCTTCGCCACTTGGCGGAGAAAAATGAAAGTGCCTTATCTGCAGCTTCAGTTCATGCTATCTATCGAGAAATTATTTCCGCCTGCCGCGCCTTAGAGAAGGAGATAACGGTAGCCTGTTTAGGACTGATAGCTGGAATTACTCATCAGGCAGCGCGCCGCCGTTTTGGTTCCGCTGTAAAATATACCTTTTTTCAGGAAGCCTCGGAAGTGTTCAGAAGAGTCTCTGAAAGTGAAGCGGACTGCGGAGTAATCCCTGTCGGCTCTACCGAAGTAAAAAACTTGGCAGTAGCACAAGTACTAAGCGACTTAGCAAGGACCGAGCTAAGCATATGCGCAGAAATCCTACTAGATTCTAGAGAGGGAGAGCAGAGAGACCGGTTTTTAGTCCTCAGTCGTATTCCGACCTCTCCTTCAGGATCAGACCGCACCCTACTCCTGCTTCGCCTAGAAAACAAACCTGAGGCGCTAGCCGTCCTAGAGCCCCTTAAAGGGCGTTCCATTGCTCTTGGACCACTGGCTAGCCAACCGGCCACCGGGAAGAGAGATACTGAGGATCTTCTCTTCTTGATGGAAGCAGAAGGACACAGCACGCAGCTACAAGCCAAAAACTGCCTGCTAGAGCAGCTGTCTAGATGCTGTCTGACCATGAAGATTCTGGGTAGCTACCCCAAAGGCGGCGCGATAGCATCGTGAAATCACACCTTACAAAAGGCCCTATGGAATTTTCCTTATCCTTGAGGCCGGTTTTGTTGGCCCCGAAGGGGGGAGCCCTTCTACAAGGGGTTAGATAACAACAGATCCTCATCCATATTTCTAGGACCATCCGCCGAGTTTGAAGAGTGGTGGGTATTGTTATGAATTTGTTGCAGAGACGAACAGGCGTTAGGGAGTTTACTCGCTTAAACGCATTGCCTGCACAATCGGAAGGGTTTTATCCAGTACCATTGCTCTCTCAAAACGCTGTTTCTCTTTATCAGTTAAGAGGTCTCTGGGCTCTATGTGTAGGGTATTGAGGGAAAGTATGGACTCATACTGTGCTAGGGCCTGGATATAACCAAACCGTGCCTGAAGGACAGCGGCTTGTGACTGGAGTAATTTAATCTTGGCATCGAAAACTTCCAGTTGAGTCCCTATACCACTGTCGCATTGCTCACGTGCCAAGCGTAGTTCCTCCATAGCCTGCACTACGCTGGCCTGTTGGCTCCTTATAATCTCTTGAGCCTGTCGTAAGTTGGCAACATTTTTCTGGACGCTGGCGACAATGGAACGCACATTATCATTGTAGCTGATGACGGACTGCTTCAACTGCGCCTTAGATTGTCTGACTTGACCACTCCCACCAAGAATATTCCAAGTCCCATTAAGGCCACAAAACCATCCTCCAATGTAGGAACGAGCGTTATCTTGAATGAGGTATCCGCCACCTAACGTGATCTTGGGATATCTGCCGGAAAGGACTTCCTGAACTAGGGCTACCTGCGAGAGGACGTGTTCTCGCTGAGCTTTTAGAGTCGAATTCCGAGTAAGTCCTTCTCGAACGGACTCTGCCGGTGAGATGGTGTGGAACCTCACTTCTAGATCCCCTATCACATGCAAGGGAATCTCTGCATACCCCGCGTAGTTCATTCCAAGAAGTTTGACAAGTTGATGTTGAGAAATACGTAAGTCGTTTTGAACCGTAACAAGAGTAGACGCTGCGCTAGCTGTAGCCGCTTGCGCCTGCAGTACGCTAAGCTTCGGAGCGGTGCCCACCTGGTAACGCCTCTTTTGGTTTTCTAGCTGATTTTCTAGCATAGCAACTGATCGCTCCTGGACTGCGACGAGAGTGCGGTTGAGAATGACTCGAAAGAATGCAGTCTTGACCTGCGCGATAACGCTATCAATCGTGCCACAGAGGGCAAAGAAGGACATGGCTTCCTGGTGCTTGACGGCTTGCATGCTAGCTAGTTTTCCTCCTCCGTCGAATATCAGCTGTTGGACGCTGAGTTGCGCATTCCAAGAAAGGCGATTCGCCACGCCATGCCTACTAGGCAATTTTGTTGGGGAACTATCTGCAGGTGAAACTTCACTGAAGGCAGGAGGGACAGGTGAAGATGGCGCATCTCGAAGAGCGATAGTTGCGATAAGTCGTGGTAAAAGCTGGGCGCGCGTGCTAATAAGCTTCCCATGGATAGATCGGATTTGCTGAATAGAACGCAGGATTTCTGGATTATGCCGAAGCGCATATCGTACGGCATCGTTGAGAGTAAGCTTCTTAGTATTACCGATTACGGGCTCCTTCTTCTTAGCAAAACGGATACGAGAAATTCCATCGTCAGTAAGTGGTGGTGTTACGGAGAGTACTCCAGAGGCGGAAAAGTTGGCCGTGAGGGTTGGCGACAGCCAACTGGACTGTCGAGAATAGAAGGGCATTGATAGAAACGTCGGTAGAAAAAAAGGAGTGGTTTGGAACGGCGCGACGAAAGGGCTTCGCGCTATCGAAGAAGGAATAAAAAGAGATGATGGTAGAGTGGCTGAACACTCCGCCTGGAGAGAAATAGCAAGGAGGATGGCGCTCAGTGCGCTTCCCAGAGGCCATTTTCTAACTATCGGGCGTAGGTCTTCTTGGCACTGGAATTGCATCTGGTTAGACCTTCTGGGACCGGTGTTCAGTGTGAGTCACCAACTGCTGTGTAATCTCTACCGAGAAGGGCGGCCGTTACGGCAGCACCGGGCTTTTTTATCCGACTTTCTAGGAGGTTTTTTTCATCCCCATGGTGTTGTAGTTTAGCACTTTACGAACCCCATCCTACAATATCAACCGGGGGGACAATAGTACGTCTGTACACCTTAAGCCAGGTAAATAGATCCGGAGAGCGAAGTACAGTTACGGCTGAATGGATGAACGTGCTTGGCGCCGACAACCGGCCACCCAACCCATTAAGGAGGAGGTCCTCCAAGAGGAAGGAAATCTTAAAAGCCCTATCGTGCAGCACCCTTTGGCGTGGTTCCACCCATACGGAGCCCAACCGAAACAAAATGTCCCACGCTCACAAACTCCACCTGTTGATTATTATTTCTCACTGAGTTCCCTCCAAGGAGGCAGTCACTGGATCTTTTGCCAAATTCTCTCCGCAGTTCACAGTTTGCCAGATTCACCTATCATATCGCTTCCAGCCTTTTCGGCGAACACGAACATAGAGGCAAAACAACAAAAACACAAAAGCTTTTTGAGCAGCTCACATAGAGAGCCCCCTTGCAATATGGTCGAGCAAACTGGAATTTTGACAGCAAAAATCCCCTCATAAAAAAATATCCAACTGTGTGGCTGCTAACTCCTGCATATCCTGAGCCAAGCAATGATGAATCGCTCTATTCCTCGCGCTTGGCGACTTCCTAGCAAGGTAATTGAATACACTGAGTGTATAGGAAAGTTTGAGCTTCTTTATTTATCACTCTCAGCAATTCTCTCCCAGATTGGCCAATGGACTAGCTCTTACGTCCCAACAAAAAGAGCGCCAGCTTCTTTAGGAGCCTGGCCCTGCACCCAAAAGATCTAATGGCACGGCGCGCGTTGTGAGTGAGACGCGCGGCCTCCCTCCTTGAAGCCTTGACCCCCATGTAGGCAGGAAAGGTGGCCTTTCTAGCGACAGTGTCCTTGCCCGCACTTTTTCCAAGCCACTCAGTAGTCTGGGTGACATCGAGAATGTCGTCAACAATCTGGAAGGCGAGGCCAAGGTTTGCGCCAAATGTTGTAAGTGAAGCGAGCTTTGATGGTGTCGCATTAGCGGTCATAGCACCAAGACGTAGAGAGACAACGATCATTGCGGATGTCTTACACCGATGAATGAAACGAAGCTCCGAGAGCTTACACTTTTTTCCCTCTCCTTCTAGATCTGCTACCTGTCCAGCAATGAGCTTGCGGCTGCCGGCAGCATGGGAAAGCTCAGATAGAAATACCTGAGGAGCATAACGTAGTGTAGGACGCGCCTTCGCAAGAATTTCAAATGCAAGCGTCAATAAGGCATCTCCGGCTAAGAGGGCAATGGCCTCACCGAACACCTTATGGGTAGTGTGACAACCACGGCGAAAATTGTCATTGTCCAAGCAAGGCAGATCGTCATGAATGAGCGAATAGGTATGAACACACTCAAGGGCAACGGCTGCTGGCAGGGCGTCCTTTGCTTCTCCACCACAAATTTCACAGGCAGCTATGCATAAAATGGGACGTAGACGCTTTCCTCCCACAAAAAGACTGTAGCGCATGGCACGATGCAAGCTCTCTGGCTTAATAGATGGATGAGGCAATGAGTCGTCTAGCGCTTTGTCTATCAAGCGAGCCTTCTCGGCAAGATAGTGAGTTAGTTCCATAATCAAAGATAGCGCAATTCCCCGGGCCGGTGCACTCACTGGAAGACGTATACCAAACAGCCTCGCTTAGCAGCAAGTTTAAGCAAGTTTAGGTCTACACTATCCTGGGCTGCAGGGATAATCACCCTGAAAACTGTCGCAACACCTTTCCAGAGCAATAGACAGTGGCGGCTCTCCTAGGCAAAGTCTTTTCTCCCTTTAAAATTATTGGGATGCCTGCTCGGCACCTGAGTACCAGCGCTTCGGTTAGGGCCGGAAGGTGGAAGCCAACAGAGAAATGATGTTCCGTCCGCATAATCCCACTGACATATTGTCTCCCCCGCATCAGGTCAAAAGGACTGACCCCCCTTTTCGAAAACAGAGCCGCCCTCGCCAGGGCTTCCTCTGAGAGTGATGACTCCTATTCCATAAAAACATTGCCTCCTCCACCTCTCACAAGTCGGAGATCAGCCAGATCAGCTAAACATCTTCTGCTCTGTGACGCAGACGGCGCTGTTTTTCTACCCAAATAGAAAGCAGAGCGATATCGGCTGGCGTGACTCCACTAATGCGTGAAGCTTGGCCAAACGTTTCTGGGCGTACTTGAGAAAGTTTTTGAATTGTTTCGTTCCTCAACCCAACAATTTGAGAAAAATCTATCCACTCGGGGATATGGAGGGTTTCCTGGCTGCCAGCACGGGTTACTTGTTCCTGCTGACGGTGAATATATCCCTCGTATTTCAGTTCGACTTCCACTGATTCCCAAACAGAGTCTGGGTATTTGTTACGCCACTCCGGATCTATAGCAGAAAAGGAATTACCTGGGCGTCGCAGCCACACGGAAAGCGGTACCCCATCCTGGCGGATTCGACGCACTTCCAGCATCAATTCCCGAAAGGCGAAACTCCTTTCTTCGTAACAGCGCTTGCGGATTCCCTGTACCAACCCTATCTGAACCCCTTTTCCTGTTAACCGGAGATCGGCGTTATCTTGACGAAGAAGTAGGCGAAATTCAGCCCGGCTGGTAAACATCCGATAAGGTTCTAGTGCCCCACGGGTCACCAAATCGTCTACCAATACCCCTATATAAGCTTCGGAGCGTGACAGTATCCATGGTGGCCTACCCTGCACTTGGAGCGCAGCGTTCGCCCCGGCCACAAGTCCTTGAGCTGCAGCTTCTTCATAGCCAGAACTCCCGTTGATCTGGCCAGCAAAAAATAACCCAGTAACCTGATAGGTTTCCAAAGTGCGCTTTAATTGGGTGGGCGGACAGTAATCATACTCTACAGCGTATCCTGGCCTGAGAAGCTCCGCATTTTCTAGGCCACGAATACTCCGTATCAGTCTATACTGCACCCCGAAAGGTAGACTAGTAGACACCCCATTCACGTAGACTTCATCTGTCTGATGTCCTTCTGGTTCCAGAAAAACTTGATGCTGGGACTTTTCAGCAAACTTTACCACCTTGTCTTCTATAGAAGGACAATATCTAGGTCCCACCCCCTTAATACGTCCACTATAGAGAGGAGACTGATAAAGATTATCTCGAATAATTGCATGTGTCCTTTCATTGGTGTGCGTAATCCAACAGGGAATCTGCCTCACGTGAAATTTTCCTTCCTCCCAACTGTTAAGGGTAAAGATGTCGTTTACACCTCGTTTTAGGGTATGAGAGATACCACTAAAAAGTGGCGGGGGTTCTTCGCCATCCTGCTGCTGACAGGCTTTAAAGCAGATAGATTTTGCTAGGAGGCGGCAGGGTGTGCCTGTTTTAAACCGGCTAATTTCAAACCCTAGCTCTTGCAGGCATTTACTAAATCCTGTAGCCGTTTCTCCTAGTCTCCCCCCTTCCTGATTGCATGCACCAACATGCAACAGTCCTCGCAAGAAAGTGCCCGTAGTAACCACCACAGTTGATGTATGGTAATAGACTCCTAGTTGTGTTCTGACACCAACTACACGTTGTTCCTCAACATGGAGATGGGCTGCCACGGCCTGGTGGATCTTCAGCTCTGGCTCTCTTTCCAGTAAAGCCTTTGCTCGAAATTGGTAGGCCTTTTTGTCACATTGGGCCCTCGGTGCCCGAACACTGGGGCCCTTACGCATATTGAGCATACGAAACTGTATGCCTGTAGCATCCGCATTCAGCCCCATTACTCCACCTAAGGCATCAATTTCCCGGACTATATGTCCTTTGGCTAATCCACCGATTGCTGGATTACAAGACATCTGGGCAATAGTATCTGCATTCTGCGTCAGTAAAAGAGTGCGACACCCCAATCGCACGGAAGCCATAGCTGCCTCTACCCCGGCGTGCCCAGCACCAACTACTACTACGTCAAAGTTCTCAGGATAATTAAAGACCGACGTGTCCATTTATCTTCACAAAATAGGCCAGTGTCCAATGGTAAATCGGCAAATTATCGAAAGTCGAGCTTCCTCGCAGCGCCAAAAAAATAAGTGGAGCGTTCGTATCCGATGCAAAAAAAAGAGCTTGGCAACCAAGAAAGCATGTAAGCCATTGTGCCACTCAACACCAAACTCCAGCTTTCCCAATCATCAGTGATGAGTTAAGATCCACCCCCGGCTTCATAAACTTCTTTATTGGACCATTTTATTATCGAAGAATTTAAATCGGTAACTGCCCAGAGTCCACCACGTCCGTTCGCTAAAATCAGCTCGCACTTCCTCTCTTGCCTCCAATTGGAAACGGGGGCGATTTTCCAGGATTGCTATTGTCAAACCGTTAGCCTTCATCAAGAGTAGAGGAGGGTGTTACTTTTGTAGTGCAATCAAGTTACGAAATAAGGTATCACGAGCACGCCCGGGTCAATTAATCTCAAAAAAAACTTTCGAAACGCGCAGACGGATGAACAAAACTAGCGTTGCAAGTAAAATCCAGGCGGAAGTAGACCTCCAGGACTTTTCTAAGGTCAGCACCAACGCGGCACTAACATCCGATCAGAAAGTCGAGTTTCTCCGTGGAATGGTGCGCATCCGACGCTTTGAGCAGGCCGCTCTGAAATATTATAATCAGGGATGTATGGGGGGGTTTCTTCATCTCTATATTGGCCAAGAGGCTGTCGCTGTCGGTACATCGTCTCTCCTGCATGCAGACGATCACATCATTACCGCCTACCGTGACCATGGCCATGCCATTGCTGTAGGAATGGACATGAAGGAGTGTATGGCTGAGCTGTTTGGGAAGGCTACCGGTTGTTCGAAAGGGAAGGGCGGATCTATGCATTTTTTTTCACCGGAAAGGCATTATTGGGGAGGACATGGAGTGGTGGGTGGGCAGACTCCGCTAGGATTAGGCATTGCCTATGCTTTGAAATATAAAAAAGTCCGGGGAGCTACGCTCTGTTTTTTAGGGGATGGAGCAGTCAATCAAGGAACATACCACGAATCTCTTAATCTTGCCGGTCTTTGGAGCTTGCCGGTCGTTTATATCATTGAGAATAATCAATATTCGATGGGGACGAGCGTGGAACGCTCTTCTACTTTTAGGAATTGTCTAGCTCAACGTGCAGAAGGTTACGGAATTGCCTGGGATACAGCTAATGGAGAAGATCTCTATGAAGTCCGTGCAAAAACCCAGGGCGCTATCCAGCGGGCCCATAAAGATTGCCGTCCTACTGTTCTAGAAGTCAGAACCTATCGCTACTATGGGCATTCGGTTGCTGATGCAAACGCAAAGAAATACAGGTCCACCGAGGAAATTGAGCGCCACAAGAACTTTCACGATCCTATTCGGCTTTGGTCTAAACGTCTACTTGATGAGGCAATTGTTACAGGAAAGCTGATAGATCAAATTGATGAGGAGGCCGTCCGTGAGGTAGAGTCTGCCGTTCAATTTGCCAGTGGAAGCCCTCCTCCGAGGGAAACAGCTATATTTGAAGATATCTATTATGAAGTAGATCACGCGACTCAAGCTGGTTGTAGCGGTACGCATTTTTTTCGATAACCTTCTCTTGCTGAGAGTTGATTTCATGCCTTTGATTACCTACCGCAAAGCTCTCAATAACGCACTTGCTGAGGAACTTTTACGTGACGAGAATGTAGTGATTATTGGTGAGGAGGTTGCTGAATACAATGGTGCTTACAAGGTTACTGAGGGATTATGGAGACGCTTTGGAAGTAGGCGTGTGGTGGATACCCCCATCAGTGAGGCTGGGTTTATCGGATTAGGAATAGGAGCCTCTATGTTAGGAATGCGCCCAGTGATTGAGCTGATGTTTTGGAGTTTTGCCTACGTGGCCTTTGATCAAATCATTAATAATGCAGGGTGTATTCGTTATATGTCAGGAGGTCTTATCCACCTCCCGCTCGTCATCCGCGGCCCAGCGAATGGTGGAACGAATGTAGGCGCCACTCACTCGCACACTCCAGAAAATTTCATCGCTAACACCCCAGGTCTAAAGGTAGTGTGCCCGGCAACGGCCTACGATGCAAAGGGACTAATGAAAGCCGCCATCCGCGATAACGACCCGGTCTGCGTAATGGAAAATACCTTGCTTTACGGAGAACGCTGGGACGTCCCTGAGGAGGAGTATCTCATTCCATTAGGTGTAGCAGATGTCAAGCGTAGCGGAACAGATGTTGCACTCATCGCCCATGGCCGGGCTGTACTTACTGCTCTAAAAGCTGCCGATATCCTGGCGAGACAGCACCATATCTATGCAGAGGTTATCGATCTACGCTCGATTCGCCCACTGGATGAAGAGGCAGTCCTAAATGCCATTCGCAAGACTCATCGGGCTGTCTTGGTCGATGAGAATAGACCTTTCTGTGCAGTGTCATCTCAGATTGCTGCCCTCATTCAAGAAAGAGTCTTTGACGAGTTAGATGCCCCTGTAGTACGCGTCTGTACCTTAGATGCTCCGGCAATTTATAGCCCCGAGCTTGAGAAAAGGCAGCTTCCCACTGCGGAGCGGGTAGTTAGCAAAGCCCTTTCCATTTGCTAATGAGCTTCCGGATCTAGCTTATCATTTTATACGATTTTATGTCCTCCATTCCCGTCGAGATGCCTAAACTGAGCGATACTATGACTGAAGGCACGCTCCTTCGCTGGCTCAAAGGGGAAGGCGATAAAGTTGAAATTGGTGATGTGCTTGCCGAGATAGAGACTGATAAGGCCGTTATGGAAATGGAGGCCTTTGATGAAGGTATATTAGAAAAGATTCTAGTACCGGATGGCACAACAGTTCGAGTAGGCGTCCAGATTGCTCGACTTTCTGGGAAAACATCTGCAGCTTCTCGCAGTGTTTGCCCAGCAGCTGCCCTTCGCACTTCAACCACCACCTCCTCTTCATCGACAATATCTCCCTTTTCTTCTGGGTCTTGTGCGCGGGTCAAGGTCTCTCCATTGGCCAAAAAGATTGCCCTAGAGTTGGGAGTAGACCTTTCCCGACTTCAGGGCACTGGTCCTGGTGGACGTATTGTCTCTAGAGATGTAAAAGCCGCAGTGGCGGACAGTAGTAGTTCCTCTGCTACTTCTCCTCCCTATCCGGTTCGTTCTCGCCGGATTGAACTTAGCAGCATGCGACGCTCTATTGCTTCCAGATTATTGGAAAGCAAAACTCAGATCCCCCATTTTTACTTGCAGCTGGAAGTAAACGCTGCACCTCTTTCTAGACTCCGAAAGCAACTCAGTGAGGACGTGCAAGCTACCAATCAAAAAATCACCGTCAACGACTTTGTGCTTCTCGCGGTTGCCCGTGCAGCCACTTCTTATCCTAAGATCAACGCAACCTTTACCGGGGACGCCATTTTGCAGTATGAAGCCGTTCATCTAGCCATAGCAATTGCCATAGAGGATGGGGTGATAACGCCAGTCATCCGCAATGCCCAGAACCTCTCCCTTCGGGAAATCAGCCTAGCTGTCAGGGATCTTGCTACTCGCGCCAGGGGGAAAAAGTTGAGACCAGAAGAGTATCGGGGAGGTACCATCACCGTTTCTAATTTGGGTGCATATGGAATAGAGTCATTCTCTGCGATCATCGATCCTCCTCAGGCAGCTATCCTTGCTGTAGGAGCCATCATGAAAAAACCTGTAGTAACATCCGAAGGTCGAATTATCGTTGGCCAACAGATGTCACTTTCGCTAAGTTGCGATCACCGTGTAATAGACGGTGTCGCGGCTGCTGAGTTTCTTACAGCTTCCCGTAAATTGCTTGAAATCCCAGAATCCCTACTTTTCTTCTAGTACCCCAATTTAAACTATCATGGTTTACGATCTTGTTGTCATTGGAGGAGGTCCAGCTGGCTATGTCGCTGCTATCCGTGCTGCCCAGTTGGGAAAGAAAGTTGCTTGCGTTGAGGAAAATCGAGCCGGAGGGACCTGTCTAAACTGGGGCTGCATTCCAACAAAGTCTCTGCTACGCAACGCCGAGCTCTACCACATAGTACAGCAGCGAGGGGAAGAGTTTGGGCTTAAATTTGATCATCTTTCCTTTGATTGGACGAGAGTTATTAGTCGTAGTAGGAAGGTAAGTGATAGGCTTGCTGGGGGGATTGAGCAACTATTTAGGAAGAATAAAGTTGACTACATCCTCGCTAGGGGCTCAGTCCCTCAGGCTCACGTTGTGGAGATAGTGGATCGGGATAACAAGCGCAAGGCACTAGAAGCCTCCAGGATTCTTCTTGCTACCGGGGTCGTTCCACGCGAAATGGTTGGCCTGCCCTTTAACGATAAAACAGTTATCAGTAGCAAGCAGGCGATGGTTCTTCCTCAGCTCCCAGAGGAAATCCTCATTGTTGGGGGGGGGGCCATTGGTATTGAATTTGCTTACTTCTTCAATGCTTTCGGTGCCAGAGTAACTCTTGTAGAGGTGATGCCAAATGTCCTCCACCTGGAGGACACAGAAGTTAGTGAAGCACTGGCAACGTCTCTTGCCAAACAGGGTATACGTCTTTTGACTAATACTAGGGTGGAACAAGCAGAGATTAAAGGCGGGAGTGTCTGCCTCACCCTTTTTGGAAAGGAAGGTAAAATGGTCCTACAATCGCCCACTGTGCTGGTAGCAATCGGTGTATCTCCAGTCCTACCGCCTGGGATGTCGTTTGAACTTGATCGACGCGGTTATCTCAAAACTGACGATTACTATGCAACCAGTGTCGATGGAGTTTATGGTGCCGGAGATATTATTGGTCCGCCATGGCTGGCTCATGTGGCTAGCTACGAGGCAGTTCAGGCAGTTAATGGCATGTGGGGACCGTCGAAACCCAAAAGAACTTCTGTCTTTCCAAGTTGTGTCTATTGCCAACCCCAGGTGGCTAGCGTTGGAGTGACTGAAAGGGATATGAGGGAAAAGGGGCTGCAGTATCGGATAGGAAGATTCCCATTTCATGCCAGTGGAAAAGCGTTAGCTGTCGGAGAGAGTGAGGGATTTGTAAAGCTCATTTTTGGTGAGCCCCATGGGGAACTGCTGGGAGCTCATATTGTCGGTAGTGATGCCACGGAGGTGATTGCTGAACTTGGCCTGGCAATCACTCTCGAGGCCACATTTCACGATGTGATTGACACTCTTCATGCACATCCCACCCTAAGTGAATCCATTAAAGAAGCTGCGGAGGCAGCCTATGGGTTAGCTACTCACATCTAACCAGAAAACTTAAGCTAACCTAACTCGGAAGCAGACTCTCTCTAGCTCTTGCTGGGGGGGTAGAAGGGGGCATGATAGCAAGCCTCTCTTGGCACCGAGTTCTCGTTGTTTATGCATCCACCGGTGGAAAAGAAAGTAAAAGCAACGCCTCTTCATGCTGCATGCGTCTTTAATCCCTTTGAAGAGGAAGTAGCCCTTAACCAAGTAAAGTGGATGCTCGCATTTTGGCCTACCTGCAGATTGTGCTCATAGTGAGCGGCGCAACACTGCCTTGTCATACTTATACCTTCCTATACCTTCCTCTCAAAAAATGAGCTGATACCGAGGATTCAGATCCTGCCCCGTGGATCCGAGGAAGAATAAGGTCTTCTGAGGATAGCAAATCTGCAGCCCTTAAGCACCTCTTCCGTTAAGAAGATGGTGAGATTGCAGTCTCCAGATTTTCTGCAAGGGACGTCTCCAGCTTATATCCTTTCTCTCTGTTCGAAATGACACCATGTTTGGTACGATCCACTGGATCAATCTTAGGAAAATGGTAGAGTCCTGGATGGAAAAGATATTTTGTGTGTACTTGCGTATAAAAGAAGCTACCGTGGCACGTAGGTAGCCCAGCTGCGGGTATGTCGCATAGGTTGTTGTGGGTTGCGGCAGATACACTAGAGCAAAAAGGCTGGGCCTGTTTTGTTGTATGTCCAAGTTTATGAAGTCCTACTCCTCTACTCGACGAGTAACCGTAGCCGACCGTGAGGGGGCCGCTGTGCCAACGGCTCAGGCATTGAGTGCGATGGTCATCGTGACTAGCTTGTTTTTCGTGTGGGGATTTCTTACCTGCCTCAACGATATTTTGGTTCCTCATTTGAAAGCAGTGTTCAGCCTTAACTATGCGACGGCCTCACTGGTTCAGTTTGTCTTTTTTGGTGCCTATTTTCTAATGTCCCTCCCTGCCGGAAAAATTGTAGGATGGCTCGGATACCAGCAGAGTATGGTGGTAGGGTTGTCAACAGCAGCGGCTGGAACGCTGCTTTTCTATCCGGCAGCCAGTTTTGCTTCTTATCCGATTTTTCTGGAGGCTCTCTTTGTATTGGCTTCCGGGATTACGCTGCTCCAAATAGCAGCCAACCCTTTTGTTTCCTCTTTGGGAAAACCTGAAACTGCCTCTAGTCGATTAAATTTAACCCAGGCTTTTAATTCCCTGGGGACGACTGTTGCTCCCTCATTTGGTGGATGGCTAATCCTGGCCGGGGGGGCAGAGGCTGGGACAGCTATAACGGACAGGGTGACTAGAGCTGCATCTATAAAAGTCCCCTATCTAATTATCACTGGAGTTCTCCTACTCATGGCCTGGCTCCTCAGAAAGTTTCCATTGCCAAAGCTAGCTGCCATAGAGGGGGATCAGAAGCGTCACGGGAGTTTCATAGAGGTGCTGTGCGTTCCGAACTTACTGCTTGGTTGCATCGGAATTTTTCTCTACGTGGGAGCTGAGGTAGCAATAGGGAGTTATCTCATTAATTTTATGGGGGAGTCCACTGTGGCAAGGCTATCTCCTAAGATAGCGGCTGGCTATGTATCCTATTACTGGGGGGGGGCAATGTTGGGACGCTTTCTTGGCTCTTTCCTTCTTCGGAGGGTTGATGCGGCCTGGCTCCTCAGGTTCAATGCTCTTTTTGCCGCTTCGCTCTGTATACTGGCATATGCTTCGCATGGGGCAGTTGCTATGTGGGCGATACTATTGGTTGGTCTCTTCAATTCTATCATGTTTCCGAACATTTTTACCCTTAGTATTCAGGGGTTAGGGCACCTCACTAGTTACGGTTCTAGTCTGCTCATTATGGCGATCGTAGGCGGCGCTATTGTCCCAGTGCTTATGGGACGTGTGGCAGACGCTATAGGATTGCACCAGTCGTTCTTTATCCCGGCGATAAGTTATCTTTATATTGCTTATTATGGGTTCCACAGTCTAAAAGCTAAACGTGCCTAAGCCATTTTGTTATCCTTCTCTGGAAGAAGAGGAGACAGATATCAAGCACTTAGTGGGCGTGCCGTGCCTCAGTAAGAAGGTTAATGTAGCTGTAGCAAGGTAAGTAAGCGTGTGGTTGAGTCGGATCGCAATGAAGAAGCCCATTGTCCTCGTCGTTCGAGATGGTTGGGGGATCAGTCCGGGAAGAAATAATGTTGAAGCAATAGAAAGCGGTGATGCCACCCTTCTTGCGGCGACTCCCTATCATGACTACCTTTATGGCGCATTCCCCCATGGTATCCTCAGTGCAGGTGGGGGAGATGTCGGTTTGCCAGCTGGGCAAATGGGGAATAGTGAGGTGGGGCACCTGAATTTGGGGGCTGGGCGTATTGTTCGCCAAGATTTGACTCGAATCAATGAAGCCATCCGGACAGGGGCATTAGACACCAACACTGTTTTACAACAGGCTTTTTCTAAAGCGCGCTCAGGCCGGCTTCACCTTTTGGGTCTTGTATCGGATGGTGGCGTCCATAGCCAACAAGCTCATCTTGTGGCACTTGCCAACGCTGCTCATGCAGCAAAGGTAGAGGACATTTTGGTGCACGTCATCACGGATGGACGTGACGCCCCCCCCACAGGTGGGGCGCAATATTTGACCCGTCTTTCTCAAGAGTTGAGCGCAAGCCAAGCACGAATTGCTACTGTGGTCGGCCGCTACTTTGCTATGGATCGTGATGAGCGGTGGACGAGAAGTAAAATAGCATGGGAAGCAATAGTCCTGGGACGAGGGGAAGAGACGAAAAGCCTACCGCCTGTCGCGCTAGCGGACCGTTATGCGGGTGGCGAGACAGATGAATTTATGAGACCGCTCATTTTTTTGTACGCGGACCAGCCGCGTGTCCGGGATGGAGATGTTGTGCTTTCCTTCAATTTTCGTTCAGACCGTGTCCGACAGTTGAGCGCAGCATTTCTGTTGGACAACTTCAACAAATTTCACAGGGAAGTTACTCCAGCGGTGCACTACATTACGCTGACCGAATACAACTCCGACTATAAGTGTCCAGTTATTTTCCCTCCCCAGCCCTTGGAAAACATTCTTGGACAAATTGTTAGTAAGGCGGGACTACATCAGCTTCGTATAGCTGAAACGGAGAAGTATCCCCATGTTACCCATTTTTTTAATGGGGGTTTAGAACAACCCTTTCCTGGAGAGGACCGCATAACGATCCCTAGTCCGCGAGAAGTTCCAACATACGATCTGAAGCCAGAAATGAGTGCTGCTGAGTTGGTGCAAACCGCAGTGGAAGCTCTAGCTCAATATGATTTAGTTATCATGAATTTTGCTAACCCAGATATGGTAGGACATACAGGAGTGCTGGAGGCAGCAATTCGAGCTGTTGAAGTCGTCGATAAGGGGGTAGAAAAAGTTGTTGAGGGAACCCTTTCGTTGGGGGGATGTCTATTGATTACGGCTGACCATGGCAATTGTGAAAAGATGCGCAACATAGACGGATCGCCATATACGGCCCATACGACCAATCCCGTCCACTTAGTTTTTGTTTCTAGAGAAGCCCATCGCTTCACGGTGGATAATGGAATTTTAGCAGATGTTGCCCCCACGCTTTTGTTTCTGCTTAATCTGAAACGCCCCCCCCAGATGACAGGTAGGAATCTCCTTAGGTATAAATTGCCATAAAAGCCCGCTGAGCCGAAGTGCTCCTTATGACAAAAGCAACTCTCACTTCAGAGTTGAAGGCAGCCATCCGGGATATTCCCAATTTTCCGAGGACAGGTATCACTTTTAAAGATATTACGCCTGTCTTGGGGGATGGTGCACTTTTTCAGGCAGCTGTAGCTCAAATGGCGGAGGTCTGCAAAAGGGAGCAGATTGCGAAAGTCGCTGCTGTCGAAGCGCGCGGTTTCATCTTTGGAGCTGCCATAGCAGCCTTCCTAGGCATCGGCTTCATCCCGATACGGAAAAAAGGAAAACTTCCTTTTTTAACTCGTGCAATTCACTACTCCCTAGAATACGGGTGTGGGGAGCTAGAATCCCACAAAGATGCGTTCCTTACTGGAGAAAGAATCTCCATTGTAGACGACGTATTGGCCACCGGAGGCACCGCTCGTGCTGCTGCTCGCCTTGTACAGGAGTCCGGCGCACATGTCGCTATTACGCAGTGCTTCCTCGAGATTTCTCTCCTAAGGGGTAGAGGCGCACTTGCTCCATTGCCAGTTTGCTCCCTCATTCAGTTTTAAGACCTCACGAAAGGACGTAGCACGCGACCTCCTTCTGAGGCTGCGAGGAGCATACATACCCAGGACAAAGTTTTCTGATCTTCCATGAGATAGAGAGAACGTAACTAACTTACTACACTTTCCTAAAAACACCGTTGTGCTCTTTTTTCGCCAAATTGTGTTGACTTCTCCCAGGGGAGTATTGAGATGTTGTCTCAAACAGAGGACCATCAGTGAAAAGCACGATCGCTAGCGAAAATTGCACCACTCTGAGGTACGCAAAGGTGGGGCAGTCTCTCCGCCTGATTCAACTTAATGGGGAGCCTGCCTTTTGCCACCGTCTGAGGGAAATGGGTCTCTGCGAGACTGTTCGGTTTCGTAAAGTATCCGGCGGGGTATGCCTCATCTGTTGGGTCTGTGGAGTACGTCTTGCCTTTAGCCATCAACTGGCTGACGGGATTGTTGTCGCTCCGTGTGAGGAGGTCGTTGTTTGACGCTCTTGGCTCGGAAGTGCTATCTATATCTTCTGGAGTTGTCTGTTTCTCTATCCGCCCTTGTACCACAAGGATTTTAAGGGCACCGAAGCAACACTCTTGTTGCCAGCTTCCATCCCGATAGAGCTAGGTAACTGGCACAGCGCGCTGCACATAACGTGAACTTTTCTTCGGGAGAGATCCTGTATCCGTCCCGTGACATCAGGAGCCAGTTTATGGATTGAGGTTGGTGAAGAAAACCTTACGGGTCCCTTTATGCTTAACACCACCTGCTCTTCCTCCAAACAGATTGCAGTTGCTCTAGTCGGGAACCCTAATTGTGGAAAAACAACTCTCTTTAACGCACTTACTGGACTACGCCAGAAAGTGGGTAACTATCCCGGAGTGACTGTGGAGAAAAAAACAGGAAACTTTAGTGGACCACATGGAGAACTTATACGGCTAATTGATCTTCCCGGCACATATGGCCTTAATCCGACCTCGCCTGACGAGCGTATCACCACAGAGGTTCTTCTCGGTCTACGAACTGATACCTATCCTCCCGACTGCATTATGTGCATAGCAGATGCCACCAGCCTTCGGAGACATTTGTTTCTGGTAAGTCAAGTCTTTGAGCTAAGAATTCCTGTCATCCTCGTTCTTACCATGATGGATCTTCTTAAAAGACTTGGAAAAACCATCCATGCGGCAAAGCTCAGCAAAGAGCTTGGATGTCCGGTCATTCCGTGTAACGCTTTTACCCGCAGCGGACTGGTAGAGCTACGACAGCTTGCTGTCAAATACAGAAAGAAGCCCCCCTCCCTACTTCCAGAAGAACCTTTCTCTCCTCTGAGAGAAGCCACAACGCGCCTGTCTACAGCAACCCCAGAGGGCCACAGGACAGCTGCTCGCCTCGCCCTTTTGGAGCCTTGTGCCAGCCGACTCTCGCTCTATGGATTGCCTGCATCACTCATCAAGGAAGTTGTGCAAGAGCAAGCTACCTTAGATAGCAAGTACGTCAGATGGAGGTATATAACTGCTGCCGCTAGGTACCGAAGAATTCAGGGAATTTGCTCCAGGGCTGTCTACTGCTCCTCACAGCAGCAAGCAGTACTAGACATGACCGACCAACTCGATCATTTCCTGACCCATCCAGTCTGGGGTTGGGTGACATTTGCCTTTGTAATGACGGTTATGTTCCTGACCATTTTTATCGTTGCTGCTTATCCAATGGACTGGATTCAATCGGGGATTTCCCTTGCCAAAAATTGGGTCAAGAGCACCTGTCCCAGAGGGGATTTAACAGATTTATTTTCAGATGGCATGATGTCGGGCCTAGGTGGGGTTCTGGTCTTTCTACCGCAAATCTTGATCCTGTTTTTCTTTATTGGGCTTTTGGAGAACACTGGATATATGGCCCGGGCGGCTTTCATGATGGACCGCTTAATGAGTCGAGTTGGTCTACACGGGAAATCGTTTATTCCACTTTTGAGCTCATTTGCCTGTGCCATCCCGGGAATTATGTCTACCCGTGCGATTCCCGATGCCAGAGATCGCCTAGCAACAATCTTGATCGCACCGTTTATGAGTTGTTCTGCAAGAATACCGATCTACACGCTAATGATTGCACTGCTTCTACCTTCCAAAATGCCCTTTGCTTACTTAGCCAAGGCCGGCCTTATGTTCTCTATGTACGCTGTAGGGGTCGCAGTGGCTTTTACCTGTGGATGGATTCTAAAAAGAACTATTCTCAGGGGCAATATTTCCTGCCCTATGGTGATGGAGTTACCTCCTTATCGTTTCCCCTTGTTTTCCTCTATACTACAACAAGTGTATCAGCGTGCTGTAATTTTCTTGAAACGCGCTGGCACTGTGATTCTTGGTATTTCCATTCTTCTATGGTTTTTTTCCACATATCCAAAGTCGAGCATCCAGTCCCAAGAGGATGCGCTGGCACATAGCTTCGCCGGAAAAATAGGATTGGCCCTAGCGCCTGTCTTCCAACCGCTAGGATTCAACTGGAAAATCAGTATCGGTCTTCTTTGCGCTCAAGCGGCGCGAGAAGTTTTTATTAGCACCCTTGGTATAGTCTATAGTGTAGAAGGGAGAGCGGAAGAGATTGCTAAACCACTACGCGAAGTACTTCTCAGAGACCACTGGCCAGATGGTCGACCCGTTTTTACTCCTCTTGTTTGTGTCACCATCATGGTGTTTTTCGCTCTTTCTCTCCAGTGCGTAGGCACCGTCGCTATAACACGCCGGGAAACAGGCAGCTGGGGATGGGCTATATTCCAGCTTGCCTACATGTTTATTATAGCATACGGGGTGGCGCTGGTAGTTTACCAAACCGGATGCCTCTTCTCGCTGGGATGAAGACAAATATAATACTAATTAATGATATCTAGAATATCTGTGCACTAATGAATGCGGAATTTCAAAGCGTCGTGGCTATAGGCATCGTGTCTGTTGCCGCTGCGCTTCTATTAAGAGGGGCAATGAGAAAGAGGAGTAGCCCGTGCAGAGGAGGGTGTGGCTGCCGCATCCTTAAGAAGAGTTTCCTAAGAAAAGTGAATGACGAGCGACCATAAGGGAGCGGGAGATATGTTGTCCAGTTGCTCTCAGAAAATTTCCTAGAAATTGTACTCCACGGGTGAGGGCTCTCATCTTTACACTACAGAAGTGCACTAGCACAGTAAGGAAGAGGCTTCGAAGGCGGTGTGCGTCCGTTTTAGACGGGATCTATTTTCCCGATACAAATCAAAATGGAAGGAACCCACTGGTAAGAACCAATGTGTCACGGGGCAAGATGCTTAGTAGTAGATATCTTGCTCCGAAAGAAGTCGATGGTAGCCCGAATTCCTTCCTCAAGAGGAACTTTTGGTTCCCATCCGAGGATTTTCTTAGCCCTGGAGATGTCAGGTCGCCTTATCTTTGGATCGTCCTCCGGAAGAGGACAAAACTCAATTTTTGACGGCCTTTCTACAAAGCGGGTCACCTCCCTGGTAAACTGGAGAATGCTCATTTCACTGGGGTTTCCGATATTTACTGGTTGGTGATAATCACTCGCCATCAGGCGACAGATGCCATCAATGAGATCTGTCACGTAGCAGAAACTACGGGTTTGAGACCCATCACCAAAAATAGTGAACGGGCTCCCGTTAAGAACCTGGTCAATGAAAGTGGGGACTGCCCGCCCATCTTTCAGTCTCATGCGCGGGCCATATGTATTAAAAATGCGGACAATTTTGGTGTCCATCTGGTAATGACGATGGTAAGCCATGGTCATGGCCTCCGCAAACCGCTTAGACTCATCGTAAGCTCCTCGTGGACCAATTGGGTTAACATTCCCCCAGTAATCCTCGTTTTGTGGGTGAACAAGGGGATCACCGTAGCACTCTGAAGTAGAGGCAAGTAAAAATGCGGCCCCTTTGTTCTTTGCAAGCCCGAGGGCATTATGGGTCCCAAAAGCCCCTGCCTTTAAAGTAGGGATGGGAAGTTCTAGGTAGTCAGTGGGGCTTGCTGGGCTTGCGAAGTGCCAGACGAGATCTACGTGACCTTCCAGGAAGAAATACCCGGTAATGTCATGATAGACAAACTTAAAGTCCTTGTTGTTGGCTAGGTGTTTAATGTTGGCAATGTTACCGGTGGTCAGATTATCAATAGCGACAACTCTGTGCCCTTCAGACAAAAGTCGGTCTACAAGATGGGATCCCAGAAATCCCGCTCCGCCAGTAACCACGCTTGTTAACGGTTTGGAAAGCATTATATTGACCAGGGTGTGACTCTTGATCCTGAACGCATTACAAATGCTCCTTCATGCAACCCGGCACTCTACTCAATTTTCGACTCTTGTAAGGAAAAGGCGTAGAGATCGCTGCATCTAGGATGAGGGCGGAACTCCCAAGCACATGCTAGCTTGTGTGTCTCGTCCGAAAAGTTAAATATCCGATAAATGTCCCTTCTTTTATGCCTTAACCGGCCAAATGTGATAGGAATTCTCCACTGCAAGAAGGTGGAGAAGCTTGAATGCTTGTCAGAGGATCAGCTTTTTGGGGTAGACGCCATTGAACTTCGGCTGGATTTGTTAGATGGTTTTCCTCCGTGCCTGCGAGGGATTGCTAATGCCCGCAGGCCTCTTATTGTTACAGCACGTCATCCAAGAGAAGGAGGTAACAGGGACCTAACTATGGAGCGCCGTTTGGAGCTCCTCGCCGCAAGTATGTCCTTTGCAGTTTTTGTAGACTTGGAACTACAATTTTGGGAAGAGCTATCTCCTATCCTGCAGATAGCTAAAAAGTCTGGTGTACGGGTCATTGCCTCATTTCATCATTTTTCGGAGACTCCCTCCATCACTGAACTTCTAAAGAAGGTTTCACTGGCAAAACGACTTGGCGCAGACCTCTTTAAGGTGGCCACGTATCTAAACGATTCCCGCGACCTGGCATGCCTTCTCGAACTCCTAGACTATGCCGCATCCTTGCTTCCCGTAGCAGCAATGGGGATGGGACCGCTAGGTATGGTATCCCGTTTGGTGCTGGCCAGGTGCGGCTCTACATTCAACTATGGATGGTTGGTACGCCCCATGAGCTCCATGATTCCTGGTCAATGGCCAGCAAAAAAACTTGCCGAAAGACTTAAGGAAATAGCTTGAAGGAAGAAGAGTTTACTGCCTTTCCTAAGAAAGCAAGAGAGGAGCGAAAGAGCAAACGCCGATTAGAGGGGGTGCTTTCTTTGCTTAGGTCTCGTCGTGGGAGGCAATATCAAAACAAAGAAACGCTTAGTAAGTTTAGTAAGTTCCTTGGCGCAAGCTAATGAAGGCCTGGCCAAGTGATTGGACTATATCTCCCGCCAGAAGAGATTGAGGGGATTGTCCACGAGAGAAGATGGCAATCTCAGCTGCCTTCCCACATAACCAGGCACCGGCGCTCGCAGACTGCCGTGGGGTCAGTCCTTGTGCAAGAAGAGAACCGCACACCCCGGTTAAGACATCCCCCATCCCTGCCGAACCCATGCCTGGATTGCCTGTACTATTTATCAGGGGAGGTGCATCCATCTCTACAATGACGGCACGTGCTCCCTTAAGGAGGAGAGTGATAGCGGGGTAGTTAGATACAAAAGCCTCCGCAGCTTCCCTCCTAGGGAGTTGTGCTAATTCGGGAGATAAGCGAGCAAACTCACCTGGGTGAGGTGTAAGAAGCCGCAATCCGCGGCATGCACGGAGTACCTGAGGTTGACGGGAAACAACGTTAAGCGCTCCCGCATCCACAACAGTCGGCATTTGTGCTTTCCTTACTATCTCTAAGATCTCCATTTCCTCTTCCTCCCTTATCCCGGGACCAATGCAAAGCGCGTCCAAGCGCTGCTGGAAAATCTCTTCGGAAGATTGAAAGGGCAAAACGATGGCTTCCGGAGGCAAAGAAGCTACCATGGGCAGATACAATTCTGATTTCTCATGGAGGAATAGTATTACGATACCAGCCCCAGCACGAAGTGCTGCGTGAACACACAACCTAGCTGCTCCAGGATAGTGCCGACTTCCAGCCAAGATGCCTATCCGGCCATATAAGCCTTTATGTGAACTGAATTTTCGAGGTAATAACCAATGTTTAAGAAGACATGGGGTAATAAGCTCAGCAGGATCTCCCTTTCCGGTGGGAAGTTCTGTCAACGTAATGAGGGCTAGTCTGCCGACATAGTTGATTGCGGTATCAGCCACCAGCCCCTTTTTTACAAATCCTACGGTAGCTGTAAGATCAGCCTCCACGCAGGGGGCACTTGGCAAACCGCTGTTGGAATTAAGACCTGTAGGAATATCTACTGCTAACACCCAAGCACCTGCTTCACGGAGGTGGTGGATTTGGTTAATGGCAACACAAATCTCAGCGCATGGAGGGCCATTGGCCCCTGTTCCCAGCAAACCATCCAGCACAACTACTGCACCAGAAGGACAGGGAGGGCTATCCTTAGCTAGGATGGACCGGCTGAATTCCATTAGCTTGAGGGAGGCAAGCTGATTCAATGCGTTTTCTGGAAAAGCACAGCGAAACTGAACATGCCATCCCCGATTAACCAAGAGGCGAGCAGCAACTAGAGCATCACCAGTGTTATTGCCTTTTCCACCGAAAACTATCAACTGGCCAGGATTAGGATAGAATTGATTAACGATTTTGGCGACCGCCGCTCCGACTATCTCCATTAATGCCTCTACTTTAACCCCTTGTGCAAAAGCAGTCTCCTCACTAGCCCTCATTTCTGAATCAGAAACCAACATTTTTCCTTTCTAGGAGAACAAGCCTTTCAGTTTTTCGTAGAAAGATCGGTGTAGAGGCATGTTGTGCTCCCCGCAGAGTTCGGCAAATTCTTCCAATTTCCTGCGTTGCTCACTGTTGAGACTCGTTGGGACTTCCACTTGGACCTTGACATGCAAGTTGCCGTGGCCGGAACTACGTAAAAGCGGCATACCCCTAGAACTGATGCGAAACAGAGTACCATTTTGTGTACCAGGTGGGATCTTCAGTGTTGCAGTGTTCTCCAAAGTAGGAACACGAACTTCTCCACCTAGTGCTGCAGTAGCAAATGGGATTGGTATTTCGCAGTACAAGTCTGAGCCGTCCCTCTGAAACATGCGATGCTGCCGGATGTGGACAATAACATAGAGGTCTCCAGGAGCACCCCCACGAATACCAGCTTCTCCCCTGCCCGAAGAGCGCAAACGAGACCCGTCCTCAATTCCAATAGGAACTTTCAGTTTCATGCGAGAACTCTTCTCCACACGACCTTCCCCACTACAGGGCCTGCAGGGTTTTTCGATGACGCGTCCACTGCCCTGACAAGTAGGGCAGGTTTGCGAAATCTGGAAAAATCCCCTTGAGGCTACCACCTGACCACGGCCGCGACACATGGAGCACGCTATATCGCGAGAACCTGCCTGTGCTCCAAGCCCTCCACAGCATTCGCACACATCTAATTTTCGGATCTCAATTTCCTTCTCGCATCCCCTAGCAGCCTCCTCAAGTGAAATCTTCATATCATAAAGCAGATCAGATCCGCGCTGACGGCCTTCCTCACCTCTACCTCCCCTCCCTCCAAAGAACTGCTCAAAGATGCCTCCTCCTTCCTCGCTACCGCCAAAGACTTCCCGAAAAATGTCGAATGGATCATGGAAGCCACCACTCTTTCCCTGAAAACTTGCCTCTTGTTGGAAAGCAGCATGCCCGTAGCGATCATAAGCGGTACGCCTCTCCGGATCCATGAGAACGTCATAGGCTTCGCTGACTTCTTTAAAGCGTTCCTCCGCTTCTTTGTTGCCAGGATTCTTGTCTGGATGAAACTTCACTGCAAGTTTTCGGTATGCACGCTTGATTGCATTAGCATCCGCGTCTTGGGAAATTCCAAGAATTTCGTAATATCCCTTTTTTTCCCTCATGAGTCCGCCGCACCTTTAGATGTGACTACTGTAGATGGACGCAGAAGCCGGTCACCCAACTTATAGCCACACCGAAGTTGGCGAATGATGTAGCCATCTTTTATTTGATGGCTATGTTCGTGACTAACCGCTTCATGTAGCTTAGGGTCGAAGGGTGCATTTTTTACATCTATAGCCTGCACCCCATTCTCCCGTAGAAAGTCCTGGAGCTTTCCCCATACCATATTCATGCCAACGAGAATCCCGGCAGTATCAGAGGCATTCTTTGCGGCTTCCAGCCCCAGTTCAAAACTATCCACCACGGGAAGAAGGCGCCCTAGGAGGTCTGTATTTCCATAGCGGATGGCTTCATCTCTCTCCCTGAGGACGCGTTTGCGGTAATTCTCTAACTCTGCTTGGCAGCGCAAAGCCAAATCTTTAAATCCCTCAGCCTCCATTTTCAGCTTGATAATTTCTGCCTCCAGCTCCTCCCCAGGGGGCATGCCAGCGCCTTCTGCGGGTGCAGGTATGCCGAGGTCCTTATCTTTGGTTCTTAGATCCTGGTCCTTGGTTGTTTCCTGGGTAATTTCTTCTTGTTTTTCCATTTCGTTCTCTACCGATTCAGGAGTAGTCATGATGTCTTCTTAGTGAGAAAAAAGGTAATATCGTTTACTACGGGTGAGCTCCTCCATACCTTCCAGATTTTTTAGCTTACCCCTGCCGCTACACCATTTCCTTGGAAATATACCAGACTACCTGGAGAAAACTCTGAACAACCCTATTTTGAGCTCACTGAGTTCTGGTCAGTCATTGCTCCTGGCACATTTGTTGCTTCTGTCCGCGTAGAAGTTTGAGTGTATCGTCACAGAACGGGGCACACAACCCGTATAAGCTACGTCAAGGCTTTTTTTGCTGCTGCCGATGCCAAAGGATCATGCCGACTTTTGTACAACTAAATCGTACACACTCATATTCCAGTTAGTTATTCCAGTGAGGTATAAGAGCAACAAGCAAAGCGGGCAATGCCGTCTCCGAAACATCCACTCGGCTCCCTATGAGCAACTCTGGAACGGTGGACCGCGTGTGCGATGCAAGCAACCCCGCGCGGCTCTATATAGTTTCTGAAACAGAAAAAACGCAAGATTTTTTCTTGCCGCAAGAATAGGGGCGACTCTGCCGCTACAAAAATGACTGGCGGAGGGCCACAATTTTTCCTTCCGCAATAAGCAGTATCCTCCAGGAAACAACTCTGCCAAATTTTGAGTAATCCTCTCCTATCACTCTGAACTCGGATTTGTAGGAACCAAGCGCGTTGGGGTAGCAACACTCTAAGGCCCGTGTCTTGTTACCTAAAGAATTTTGACGGTACTCGAAGCGCACTATAGTGTTTGCTCTTGTTGAAGTACACCATAGGAATGAAAAGTAATTTCCACGTAACCGGTCAAATTGGCCTTGGGAAATCGCTCCATGGTTGACCGAATTGCGCTCGAAGTTAATTACCTCACAAGTGGTAGGGAAAAAGAAGCTTGGTTCGTTGAAGAATTGCCGGACCTTTTTTAGCTGAAACCGGCTATCAGGTGACAATGGAGGCGCCATTGACTTGCAAGGCCTAACAGGCGGCTGCAAGGTAGCGCAGCCTGCAACGGAAAGGAAAAAAAGAATGGCCTGGCCCCTTTTTATCCATCCGCTCCTACTACGTGGGATGGTGGGGTGCTGTATCCCTCTAAGGAGGGATGCGCGCCGTAAAAAGGAATGCACGAGACAATTTCTACCCGCCGGGATACTTCTCCTGGATACTAATAACTCAATAGCCCCCTCAGGTTGTTTGTTATATGGCACCAGAGAAAGAGGAACAGTATTAAGTGCACTCTGCAAGTAACAATAGTCTCTACTGCCTTGCTTGAAATGATCTCCACCATCAACCATTTTCTTATTCTGCTGCTTGGATACCAACTGGTGCCAAGATGGCTGTTACATGGCTGTTGCTAAGGCTAGCCCTGTCCCTTCCACCCTTCTCCCCCAACGCAAAAGATCCCCTTGCCCTGTAGATACAGTAGGCGGAGTTCCCGTAGCAGGTACTCCGTTGGTCTAACAAATCTTGACTATGCCTCGCTCTCCAAAAGCAAAATTTCCCTCTCTCAAATTGGTGAGAGCCTCCTGGACACCTTACCTGCAAATGCTACCCTTCTTGGGGCCGTATCGAAGGCGGTTTGCACTCGGATTAATATGTGGGATCGGGTTCGCATTTGTGAACGGGTGTGTGCCGTTAATTGTGAGATATGTCGGGGAGAAAGTGTTTCGTACAGGAGTCAGTCAAACTGAATTGATACATGCCGCGGAATCCAACCAGGGGGAAAAACTAAGCCTTCCAGTTGTCCTGATTTGCCTGCTTATTCCATTGACAATGCTTGCACGTAGTATCCTGTCCTACCTAAGCACCTATTGCATGCGGTGGGTCAGTCTCCGTCTTTTGACAGATATGAGGCAAACTCTCTTTTTACATTTGCTTTCACAGTCGATGGATTTCTTCAACCAAGCCAGAGTTGGTAAGCTGATTTCTCGTGTGATGCATGATACACGTACGGCCCAGGGAACCCTTGTTTCGATAGCTTCGGAGCTCACCAAGGCTCCTCTCTCCGTGTTGATAGGAGTAGGTGTGCTCGTGCGCATCGACTGGAAATTCAGTTTGACTACTTTCATACTTCTTCCGCTTTGTATCGTACCAGTTCTGATATACGGTAGGAAGGTCCGCCGTGCTGGAAAAGCGGAGGAAAATGAGGTAGGAACCATGTCTGTAATCCTTCAAGAATCTTTCACCGGTATCCGCATGGTCAAGGGATTCGGACGAGAAGTCTACCAGGCTCAACTCTTCAAGAAATCCAGCGAGGCTCAGCTAGAACATAGCCTCAAGATCTGCAGAAGCGCCGAAATCGTCCAGCCGCTCGTCGAAGGCATCTCTGCCTGCGGCGTCTCTCTCGCACTAGTGTACGTGTACTATGGGCAAATGTCAGCCATGAAATTTCTTGCCTTGCTTGTGGGTATCTTCCTTCTTTATGAGCCAGTCAAGAAGCTTAGTAAAATTCCTCTTGAACTCCAGAAGTGTTTAACTTGCGCCAGGGGTATCTTTGACCTTCTGCGATTGAGGCCCTCCACTCGAGACCGATCGGGTGCACAGCAGCTCGTCTATCCTCAAGGCAACATTCAGTTTGAGGGGGTGTCATTTTACTACAAGGCCGGTAAAAAAGCATTGAGCAACATCTCACTCTCGATCCACTCCGGTTGCCAATATGCCCTAGTAGGAGCCAGCGGTGCGGGCAAGACTACCATGCTTTCGCTTTTACTGCGCTTCTATGACCCTCAGGAGGGATATATTCTGATCGATGGGGTGGACATTCGGCACATTACTCAGGAGTCCCTCCGTAGGAACATTGGGTTGGTCAGTCAAGACACTTTTCTTTTTCATGACACGATCTATGAAAATATTCGGTATGGGCGTCTAGATGCCTCTCAAGAAGAAATTGAGGAGGCAGCCAAACTTGCGTTTGCACATGATTTTATTCTCGAGCAACCAGAGGGCTATAACACGACTGTCGGCGACAGGGGATGTCAACTTTCCGGGGGGCAAAAGCAGAGGCTTGCTATTGCACGAGCGGTTCTCAAGGATGCTCCTATTCTGTTACTGGATGAGGCGACGGCGGCATTGGACTCGAAATCTGAGCGCATGATTCAGTCCGCCCTGGAACGCCTAACACAGGGCCGTACGACAATAGCCATTGCCCATCGCCTTTCAACTATTTTAAAAGCGGACGAGATCGTGGTAATGGATTGTGGTCATCTCGTCGAGCATGGATCCCATACTCAGTTACTCCGAAGTTCTGCAACCTACCGCAAGCTCTACGAGTTGCAATTTTCTGCTCATTCTCATTGGTAATGAATGTCTCTATTGTCTCTATTTCCTGATGAAGGTTTCTCGTGCCCTCATTTCCGTTTTTGACAAAACTGGTCTGGTCCCTTTCGCTTCTAGATTGAATGAGCTAGGCGTTGAAATACTCGCCACTAGTGGTACTGCTAGGACACTGCAAGTTGAAGGGATCCCCGTAATAGCAATTGCCGAATTCACTGGGTTTCCGGAAATTCTTGGAGGAAGGGTAAGAACCCTACATCCGAAGGTACACGCTGGGCTACTTTATTTGCGAGAGAAGGAGCAACATGTAAAAGAAGTGCTGACCTATGGAATTCAGCCGATAGATCTTGTAATCGTAAACCTTTACCCATTTGTAGAAACGGCTTCCCGAGGGGGAACCCTTGAAGAGGTTCTAGATCAAATCGACATTGGTGGTCCTTCAATAATCCGCAGCGCTGCTAAGAACCATAGCCATGTAACCGTGGTCACAGATCCGGCGGACTACGTGAATGTGTTGGAGGAGCTTGGGAGGAATGCAGGGGAAACAACACACAAGCTGCGCGAGAGGCTTGCTGTCAAGGCCTTTGCCACCACATCCTCCTACGATGAGAGCATTACTAAATATCTTAGCCGAGAGCAAGCGGTTAGCGACAGGCTCGTGTTGGATCTGCCTCTCGCCCGTTGCCTTGATTACGGAGAAAATCCCCACCAGAATGCGAGACTCTATGGGTCGTTTTTCGACTATGTTAGTCAACTTCATGGTAGAGAACTCTCCTACAATAACATCCTGGACATTAGCAGCTCGGTGGCACTGATCTCAGAGTTTACTGAACCAACTGTAGCCATTCTAAAGCACACAAATCCCTGCGGAGTAGGCTCCGATCCCAGCCTTAAAAGGGCTTGGATGAAGGCCTGTTCCACGGATCGGCCAGCGTCCTTCGGTGGAGTTGTCGTCGTAAACCGTCCGATTACCCTCACGTTAGCGCAGGCTATTTCAGAAATCTTTGTCGAGATTATTGTTGCTACGGGCTTTGAAACGGGGGCCTTTTCTTTTCTAAAAAAGAGAAAAAACCTCCACCTTATGCGGATACTTCAGTGGCCTTCCGTGGAGGCACTGGAAGCCCGTTCTGTACTGGGGAGTATACTTATTCAGGAAGCGGATTCGCCAAACACAGGTGGATTGGAATATAAGGTAGTTTCCTCTCGTCCTCCTAGCCCGAAGGAAATAGAAGCTATGTCATTTGGATGGAAAGTCGTTAAGCACGTCAAGTCTAACGCCGTCGTTTATTCTACCGAGGATTGTACCCTCGGGATTGGAGCTGGACAGATGTCGCGAATTGATGCAGCGAGGATTGCAGCCTGGAAGGCACGAGAGGCTGGGTTGTCACTACGGGGTAGTGCAGCCTGTAGCGACGCGTTTTTTCCATTTGCAGATGGGTTAATTGCAGCCGCTGAGGCTGGAGCAACTACCGTAATACAACCTGGTGGTGCCATGCGAGATCGCGAGATAATCAAAGCTGCGAATGCACGGGGAATGGCTATGGTTTTCACAGGAATCCGGCACTTTAGACACTAATGCCCCCGGTATTACTAGCGGCTCCTACCTTGTTTACTTTACGCAATGCACTAAGAAGAATGGGGGCCCTGGTGAAGGGGGGGGTTGGGTCGTGCCTGCGGCCCTGGGCCAATTTTCTCATCCTGGCTTCTTTAAATAAAAAAGCGGGGGCCCCTCCCTAGCCTCCTAGGTTTGATTTTGCTCTAAGTTGGGGGGTCTGCATTGGTCTCCTTATGAGAGAAAGAAAGGTGTGGACAGCTCTTAGTATGTTGCCTTTTAATCCACCCTTCGCCGCAAAAAACTTCTCCATACCGCCTATCGATGAAATAGTCTCCTCTAACCGTTCAACACGCTCCTCTCCCACCTACCACTTTGTTATGAGCCGTTTACCTCCTATACACCTTCGGAATACTTGGAAGTTCTTGTTCTGGGCTTTACACAGCTGCATTCTTCCTGTTATGTTACGCTGTGGGCGTGCAGGAAGCGAAGTGCCTGTGTCTGATACTGGTTTGACATCAATCCTTTTATAGAGAGGGAACACGTTCTAAAAAGCTTTTTGATGACTTAAACTGGAGATCATCCATGAGTAGTCCACGCTTCAGTGTACATGATGTTGCAGCCCTTGCTCGCATTGCACTCACCGAGCAGGAGGAATCCCTTTTTCAAATCCAGCTAGAGCAAATATTGGAGTGTATAGAACAGCTGAAAGCTGTGGACATCTCCAGTGTGGAGCCAACGGCCCATGCGGCTCCAATATACAATGTCTTTCGTAAGGACAAACCTATAGAGGGCCTGACCAAGGCGGCTGCTCTGGGGAACGCCCCGCTTGCATCCGGTGGGCTGTTTGTGGTGAACAAGGTTGTCGAGTAACCGATGGAGATCACAGCACTGACCTTACACGAACTGCAACGGAAATTTCGGACCAAAGAGCTTCATCCGCGCGACGCTATTAAGGCACTGGAGGAACGCATTGTCCAGGTAGAGCCGAGGGTAAAATCCCTTTTGCATCGGGATATAGAAAGCGCTATGCAACTGGCCGATCGGGCGGACGTTTCGCTTCCATTAGGCGGGTTGCCGGTTGCAATCAAGGATGCCATTCATGTGAAAGGAGATCCTTGCACTTGTGCCTCAAGGATGCTTGCACACTATTGTGCCCCGTATGATGCAACGGTTATTACTCGGCTGAGGGCAGCTGGTGCTATCCTGTTTACGCGGACAAATATGGATGAATTCTCTATGGGATCTTCTAACGAAACCTCGGCCATACAGCCCACCTGTAACCCTTGGGATCTACAGCGTATTCCAGGGGGCTCTAGTGGAGGGTCTGCTGCAGCTGTCGCTGCTCGCGAAGCCTTCGCAGCCCTAGGTTCAGATACCGGCGGCTCTATCCGACAGCCAGCCGCATTTTGTGGCTGTGTAGGCCTGAAGCCAACGTATGGTCGCGTTTCGCGCTATGGACTTGTTGCTCTCGCCTCTTCACTGGATCAAATTGGTCCACTTGCTCGTTCCACACGCGACTGCGCCATGGTGTTTAATGCCATCTCCGGAAATGACCCAAAAGATTCTACCTGCTTGAAATGTCCTCGGGAAGATTTTACGCGTGGGCTTAATCTCAGTGTGAAAGGACTACGTCTTGGTATCCCAAAAGAATATTTCGTAGATGGAATAGATTCTCAGGTGCGATCTGCTGTGGAGAAGGTCATCCAGCAATGCCGTGAGTTGGGCGCTGAGATTATAGAGCTCTCCCTTCCTCATACGAAGTATGCTGTCAATGCATACTACATTTTGGCCACCGCTGAAGCTTCTTCAAACCTTGCTCGATTCGATGGTGTGCGCTACGGCTATCGCGCCGAGGGGCCCAGAAACTTGTTCGATCATTACCGACGTAGCCGTGAGGAAGGCTTTGGAAGTGAAGTGAAACGTCGCATTATCCTTGGCACCTACGTGCTAAGCTCAGGATATTACGATGCCTATTACCTCCGTGCCCAAAGGGTACGTACCCTCATCCGTGAAGATTTTAAAGAGGCCTTTAGCAAGGTAGATGCTCTCATTTGTCCTACGTCGCCAGACGTTGCCTTTCGCTTGGGGGAGCGGAGGGACAACCCTCTGCGTATGTATTTGGCGGACATTTTTACCATTGCTACAAATCTAGCTGGAATCTGTGGTATCAGTGTGCCCTGCGGCTTCGCGAAGTTGGATGGCTCGTCTCTTCCGATTGGAGTTCAATTTCTCGGCAACGCCCTTGAAGAGGCAAAACTTCTTCGTCTTGCCAATGCTTACGAATTAGCTTCCGGATGGACTGCTCACACAGCACCTCTTTAGGCATCCGAGATTCTAATCCCCAAAGGAGATTTCTGAGGCGCGGGCGTCTTGAACTATCTGGCAATCTGGAGGAACCTGCCGAAGCTTATTAACCGCTTCATTAATCGGTACTTCCGTAATATAGTCATCCGTGTAGCTTACCATCATGCCAAATTTACTTTCATGGATGAGTTTGACGGCATGCACTCCGAAACGAGTGCCGAGGATGCGATCTACGGCAGTGGGAGCCCCTCCCCGTTGGAGGTGGCCCAAGACACAGACGCGAGTCTCCTTTCCAGTACGGTTCTCTATTTCGTGTCCCACTACCTCTCCTACTCCACCCAAGCGGTACTCCCCGCCTGTGACAGTATGAAGACACTGTCCTCCTTGCTTTGGACGAGCCCCCTCAGCAACGACCACCATAGTACTTTTTGCTCCAAACTTGTCACGCTGCCTAACTGACTCTGAGATTCTGTCAAGGTCAAAAGGAATCTCTGGAATTAGAATGACATCTGCTCCTCCAGCCATACCTCCATAAAGAGCAATCCAACCCGCATGGCGTCCCATAACCTCTAGGACCATGACACGCCGATGGCTCGTTGCAGTGGTATGGAGGCGATCCATAGCGTCCACTACGCAAGCAACAGCTGAATCAAAACCAAATGTAATAGCTGTAGCTTCTAGGTCATTGTCGATTGTCTTTGGAACGCCCACGACAGGCATCCCGTTTTCAAAAAGTTGCAATCCGGTGGTGAGTGAGCCATCGCCTCCAACAATAATAAGGGCATACAGACCACAGGCATCGAAGGTTTGTCGAACCTTTTGAACAATTTCTCGTGGGATGACAGTTTTATCTCCAGCTCCTATTTTCGCAACAAAGTGCCCCTTATTTGTGGTACCAAGGATAGTGCCACCGAGGTGCATAATGCCTGCGGTGGCGGAGCGGTCAAGTGAAAGAAAATTCCCTGGAGGCAGAAGCCCTTCAAACCCTTCACAGCATCCGAGCACTTCCATTCCATAACGATCCGCACTGCGGGTAACAGCCCTCACGACTGCGTTAAGCCCTGGGCAATCCCCACCGGTAGTCAGCACACTGATTCTCTTTCTCATCTAGTATTGTGTAACGTTCTTTGCATCCCCCTTGCCTGAGGGCGACACTAGTCTCTTCTCTTTCTCGCCACAGGCGAGCAGGCGGGAATCTAGAAGAGAAAATCGTGCCGACGGGACGCCCTCAGGTGATCCTACAATCATACAGCCTCCATCCATACCGTAAAGACGCCAAGCCATCGTTCAAGCAATTATAGTAGATCCCAACAAAAACAACGAGAAGGCGTTGAGGACTAATGGTGTGACCCATCTCCTTCCACGTTGTCCAGTCATGTGGAGGTTGGTCAGCCGTTAGAATGAGGTGCTTTCTAGTGTGTTTATCACAACAATTGTCTATCCCGTTATACGTTTGTAACCAAGAAATCGGTTGGTATTTTGGAGATGGAAAGCATGTGCCGGATTCCCTCGGATGATTTGAATAGGCCGAGAGGCCTGCCTGGCATGGAAGCGGAACTGGGCTTTTGATAGGTATAATAAGCCCAACGAATAATGTCTGCTGCCATTGAACAGCCTTGTTGCCTATTTGTAGGTGGACCATCCGGGTTAGGAAAGTAAGTGCGGTGCATCCCTAAACGATGTGCTAGTGCGTTCATGTGTAAAACAAAGTTCCTTGCCGAGGAAAGGTCCAAAGGATTAGGGTCAGGATCGCGGACGCGTGATCTAATATAGTGGATAGTGTTTGAGTCGCAGCATAATCCGAGGAGAGAATTCATGAAGTCAATCTCCAGTCGAGTGTTACCATTGCAGTGGCAATGGTTGCTAGGCTGCCAATCTGGAATCTGTGCTCGATGTTTCTATCACGTAGGACATAGACGACTTGGCTGTCTGCTACTATGAGCGCGCTTTCCCGAGCCCGAGCTAGTGAGATGGTGGCTAGGAACAAAATGGCTCCTCCACTCAAAAAGGAGCGCGCGCTGTCGAAGCCACGACAGGGCTATATCCGGTTAGGAATTGTTGGAGCATGAGGAGGAGATGTAGTAGATGGGGTGTTTGCCCCACCTCATGGGAGAAAGGGGGTTGGAGGGTGGTTACCTTTGAAGGATGGCCCTAGCAGCACGGACATCTTGTTCAATCTGCGTGCGTAGCAGTTGAGGGCTGGGGAATTTACACTCCTTACGGAGGTAGGCCTCAAAACACACTTCGATGTCTTTTCCATACAAACTGCCAGAATAGTCTAAGAGATAAACCTCCAAAATCCGCTGAGAGGCAAGACAGAATGTTGGGTGGGTACCAATGTTAGTCACACCTGGAAACATGATACCGTCGACTCGTGCATAGACTACATACACTCCGTCTGGAGGGAAGAGCTCGTTTGTAGCCAGGTTTGCGGTGGGAAATCCTATGGAGTGTCCCCTCCCTTCCCCTTTCACAACCGTTCCTAAAACGGTGTACTTACGACCAAGAAATTTGGCAGTAGAATGGAGATCTCCGGATTGGATACAGTCCCGAATGCGGGTACTGCTAACGGCCTTGCCATCTATTTTCACGGCACCAATTTCTGTAACTCGAAATCCGAACTTTGTGCTGAGCTGGCGGAGGAGAAGGACGTTCCCTTCACGTCTCCTTCCGAACAACCAGTTGTATCCAACGCAAATTTCTTGGAGAGAAGGAACGTGCAGACTAAGGAGATGAATGAACTCTGTAGCGGAAAGTGCAGCAAATGCCGCGTTGAAGGATAGGACGAGTATGTGCTCTGCACCAAGTTGCTGTATCAGGCGGATTTTATGAGCTGTGGAAGTTAGGAGACGCAGAGCAGAGGTAGGGTGAAGGAGTTGGGCTGGATGGGGATCAAAAGTTAAAATAAGGCAGAGAGCGTCTCCATATCGGGCATTTTCTAGAGCACGGCGGATAAGTGTTTGGTGGCCGAGATGAACTCCATCGAACACTCCAGCGGCGACTACAAGAGGAGCTGCAATAGCCCTTAGTTCTGAGATAGAGTGGAGGATCATGCGCGCCGAAGCCTGGATACAACCGGAAGGCTAAGAACGCGCCTCTTTAAGAGATCTAAGGAGGAGTTTCTAACTTCTTCTACGGTCGCGGCTCCATGAAGTGAAAATTTCCCAGATCGGGTTCGGCGCAAAGCCTGGAGGTACGCCCCACATCCAAGGAGTGCACCAATATCGTGAGCATAAGTGCGCACATAAAATCCCTTACTGCATTCCACACAAAAATCTATCTCTGGTAACCGAACTGCCAGAATTTTGAAGGCGTGTACATGGACAAAACGGGGTGTCCTTTCGACACTTTTTCCCTCACGAGCGAGTCTGTAGAGACGAACTCCATTTCTTTTAATTGCAGAAACCATGGGCGGTATTTGATAGAAACCTCCAGTGAGTCGGCGGAATGCTTTTTCAATCTGTAGAGCAGAAAAATGCGGTACAGAGCACCTTTCAAGTACCGTCCCTTCCGCGTCCTGGCTGTCGGTGATGCTTCCTAACCGCAGGGTCCCAATATATTCCTTATCCTCACTCATGAGGAGGTCCTGAATTTTGGTCCCCTTGCCTATTGTCGCAAGGAGCAGACCAGTAGCCAAAGGATCAAGCGTGCCGCAATGGCCAACCTTTTTCGTAGAAAAAGCGCGACGGACAATAGCTACGACATCATGTGAAGTCATGCCGGAGGCCTTATCCACGGGTAGTATACCATCAAGTGAGACCTTGGATTTCATGGTAGATAGCAGTAAGAAATTTTTCTCGAATAGAGGGTAGAGAACCACGAATGCATGCCCCAGAAGCAAATGGGTGACCCCCGCCACCGAACTGCATGCAAATTTTACACACATCAATGCGTGTGTCTTTTGACCTGGCACTAATGCGTACCCTAACATCAGGGAGTTCTTCAAAGAAGAGGGCCACTAGAACGTCTTCTACAGAGCGTAAGTGATCGATAATGCCCTCGTTGTCTTCTGGGAAGATCCGAAGATGCTTAAGATCTGAAAGAGAAAGAGAGAAGTGGGCAACAGTGCCATTACAGGAAAATTGGGTGTTATTTAGGGCGTGTTGGAGGAGACGAAAGCAGCGTCTGGGTTGGCTGTGATACATTGCTAGAGAGAGCTTAGTAACTTGGACCCCAGAACGCACGAGATATGCAGCAGACTCAAAAGTATGCTGAGTGGTGCCTGCATATTGAAAGGAACCGGTGTCTGTGGAGATAGCCGCATAAAGGTTGGTAGAAATTTCTGGAGTAAAATCCACTTCCGCATAACGGAAGAGGTCAAAAAGAATCTGCCCAGTAGCTGGAACGGAAGGATCCACATAGTTGAGATCACCGTAGCGCTGATTGCTGACATGGTGGTCAATATTGATCAAGATACCAGGGGACTTGATAGCTGTAAGGGCCTTTCCCAATCTACCGCGAGTGGGACTGTCAAGGACGACTACTCCGTCAAAGGAATGCTTGTCCGTGGGAGGTACCGAAACATAGGAGTGATAGGGAAGGTAGTGAAACCGACTTGGTACTCCATCTTCATTCCAGATGGTCACTTTCTTTCCGAGACTTCGAAGCCAGAGAGCGAATGCAATGGTAGAGCCTAAAGCATCTCCATCTGGTCTGAGGTGACTTGTTACCAGGATGTTTCTAGCCCAATGGAGAGCAGATAGAATCTGTTTAAAGCGAGCATTGGCCGGCGGCTGAGAATTGGATGCCATCGGGCTCATGGCATCAGTCGGAATGGAGACTGGAAAATCCCAATTCATCCATCAGTTTAGTGATGCGAATGCCCCGTTCAATAGATTGATCCGATCGGAAGTGGAGATAGGGAGTGTTCTTGAGAGCTATTCGCTTCGAAATGGCGCGCTGTAGATGAGGACGATGGGATGCTAGAACCCTCAGAGCCTCTTCCCTTTGTTGCTTGTTACCCAAGGTAGTAACGTAAACATAGGCATGCCTGAAATCTGGAGTGGCTTCTACGGAACTGATGGAAACAAGCGGCGCATGAAATCGAAGATCTTTGAGAATCAAGATTCCTAGCTCCCGTCTTAGCAATTTACAAACCCGCTCAATCCGATGTTTCATGCCAGGTGGGTGTCATTTTCTGGAAGGAGGCATTCTTATCGCCTCCACAGCAGCCTGACCAACCCTGTCTAGAGCAAGTGGGGGACCTCCAGATAGGCCTCGTCTATTCCAGGGACTGCTGCGTTTTCTCCAGAATGTAGCACTCAACAATATCTCTTGACAAATATTCAGAGAAATCACCCAGCTTAATGCCGCACTCAAGTCCTGCCCTAACCTCCTTAACATCGTCCTGAAAACGGCGTAGTGTAGCTATACTACCATCATAGATAGGTTGGCTTTTCCGCAAGATCCGAGCCCGCGCGCTACGAATAATACGACCATCCGTAATTACACAGCCGGCCACCTTACCTCTGGAGAGCTCAAAGACCTGCCTCACCTCAGCGTGACCGATAACAGTTTCTCGCAGCTGTGGCTCAAGCATTCCAACCATTGCCTCCCTGATCTGGTCGACAAGCTCATAGATGATGCTAAAAAGCTTGATTTGTATACCCTCACGCTTGGCGATGCTGGAGGCACCGTTCTCCACCTTGGTGCCAAAACCTATGACAATTGCATTGGAGGCACCGGCCAGAAGCACATCCGATTCGGAAATCGGACCTACAGCCGCGTGGATTAGTTCTATGGTGATCCTGTGGCTAGGTATCTCCCTTAGAGAAACAATAATGGCTTCCATGGTACCCTGTACATCTGCCTTCAAAATGAGCTGGAGGGATTTTTTCTGGTCACCAGTGGGATTTCGAAACAGGCTCTCTAGCGTAGCACGTTGTGGAACAACAGCTAGCTTACTAGCACGGAGGCTTTCTAGCTTCTCTTTGCTAAAGGCCTTCGCAGAACGTTCTGAATCTACGACGATTAACTCATCTCCTGCGCTAGGAAGTCCGCTAAGGCCAAAAATTTTAACAGGGGTGGAGGGGCCAGCTTCTCGGATGGGTTTAGCGTCGTCATTAATAAGCTGCCTAAGCTTACCCCAGTGGTTTCCGCAAATAAAGGGCTGGCCAATTTTAATTTTTCCAGTGCGTACAATGAGTGTAGCAGTGGGTCCCCGGCCTGGTTCAAGTTGAGCTTCAATGACAGTACAACGTGCTGGGGTATGCACACTAGCTTTGAGCTCAAGGATTTCTGCTTGTAAGCACATCATGTCTAGGAGCTCATTGATGCCAGTACCCTGAGTGGCGCTTACTGAGACACAAATGGTACTTCCACCCCAATCTTCTGGGGTAAAACCTTGTCCCTGCAATTGTTGTTTAACTCGATCAATATTGGCAGTGGGTAGGTCCACTTTGCTTATGGCCACGATGACAGCAACCCCAGCTGCCTTAGCATGGCTAATAGCCTCGATAGTTTGCGGCATCAAGCCATCATCGGCAGCCACGACAAGGACAACGATATCCGTGATGCTGGCTCCGCGCATACGCATGGCCGTAAAGGCAGCATGGCCTGGAGTATCGAGAAAAGTGATGCGATGGCCGTCCCGTTTGATACTATACGCACCAATGTGTTGAGTAATCCCACCAACTTCTCCGGCAGCGACCTTTGTCTTACGAATGGCGTCTAGCAAGGAGGTTTTTCCGTGATCTACGTGCCCCATAAAGGCAACTATAGGAGCCCGAGGGTCAAGCTCTTCGGAGGCTCTGCCAGTGAAGGAAACTGGGGATACAAGAGTAGAGTGGGGGGCTACCTTACGGTGCCCCTCTCCGGCCTTGCGTTTCTCCCGCTCGAGGCGAAAGCCGTACTTTTCGCAAAGCTTAGATGCTGTATCTAGTTCAACAGTTTGATTGATAGCAGCGAAGATATTTAGTTTCATCAGGTCATAAATGATCTGAAACGGCTTGATGCCAAGTCTTTCAGCAAGTTCTCTGACAACAACTGGTGGCTTGATGTGAAGGACTTTGGTGGCCGGGAAATCCACCCCAGCCTGGGTGTCTTCTTCCACGCCGGTACGGTGCACGGAAACCTTCGGTTTTTCCGATCCTTTGGAAAAAGGAGAGGCAGAAGTTCTAGCAGTGATCGGAGCCAGAGGTCTGAGCTTGGAAGCCTTCCCCTCCCTAGCAGCTTTCTTTTTGGGTGCAATCAGGGAAATGGGCGCAGGGGTCTTGGCAGACAGAGCAGGTGGACCATCCGTTTTCTGCCGAACGGACGCGACATCCTCTGCCTTAGGGAGGGAGGCCTCGTGTTCTCCTCTATCAGAGGGAGCACTACCACCTTTTTCCTTTCTACTGTTAAGTCGTGTGGCCATGGAGCTCATATGCCTTCTTTATATCGCAAGGCTGGATCACTCTCTTATATTCTACTCATCAATTACTAGGACTAGGACATCTAAACTAGGATGTCTAATCTACCACTCTACCGCATATCACGCAGACTCAATCTGCCAACACCCTACCCGGTTACACACCAGCAGAAAGACACAACAGGCCCCTCTCCAAAAAACGCCCAACCGGGAGTTTGCCAGCGGCTCTTCCCATAGTATCTCTATCTCTCTTTTTCTCTGTGTATGCGGGACAGAAATCTCCCGCGTGGTTTTTTCTAAGGCCTCAAACCTGCAAGGGTGGAAGCACCCTGCTGCTGCAAGGTGCCCTTCTGCAGACTTTTTGCAGCCGCCAGAATCTGTGCAGCACGCCCCGCATCCCCATCCAGGATGCCTGCTATATCCTCGGCATCAGACATGGCAACCACTTCTACCGAATTCATTCCGGCGCTAGCAAGAAGAGAGGCGGCTTCCTCGCTGAGACAGAGAGACTCTGCCAGGGAACGAGCGGCCTGCGCTTTTTGGGATTCAAGTGCTTCCTCTCTAGACTTATCCTCCTGGATATCAATATCCCATCCTGTTAACCTAGCAGTCAAGCGAGCGTTTTGACCCTTCCTACCGATCGCTAGAGAAAGGCCCTCTTTGGCAACCGTAATTCGTAATTCTTTCTTGGCTTCATCCATCGCTATACTCTTAATCACCGTGGGACGGAGAGCCTCTTTTACAAATTCCCTTGGGTCAGGATGCCATCGGATAATATCCACTTTCTCATTATTTAGCTCACGCACGATGTTCTTGACACGCCCCCCACGCATACCCACGCAGGCCCCCACAGGATCGACCTTTTCATCGGAGCTGTACACAGCAACCTTGGTGCGGTAGCCAGCTTCACGAGCAATGCCTCTCAGCTCCACAGTGCGATCTGCGATCTCGCTCACCTCAATCTCAAACAATCTACGAACAAAATTCGGATGGCTGCGCGAGAGAATTATCTCAGGACCGCGTGAGCTATTCTCAACTGCAATAACATAAGCACGGATTCGGTCACCAACGCTATATTCCTCAGTGGAGACACGCTCCCACCCTGGCATGATGGCCTCGAATCTGCCGAGGTCAACAATAACATCAGAGCGCTCAAAACGGCGAACGGTTCCACTAACGATCTCTCCCGCTCGGTCCTTAAACTCTTGATAAATCATTTCCTTCTCAAGCTGTCGCAAACGCTGCGTGATAGCTTGGCGAGCAGTTTGAGCTGCGATACGCCCAAAATCCCTAGGAGTGACCTCGACATCCAATTCTTCTCCCAGCTGCACATCCGACTTCAGAAGGCGTGCCCTGGAAATGGCAATCTCATCGTGAGAGTTACGCACGGGATCCGCAGCGATTAACCTAGCCATTGCACGGATATTACCACTCCTTGGATTAATTTCGATACGCAACTCCCTGGTGCCAGCGGTGAAACTGCGCTTCGACGCGGCAAGGAGAGCAGATGAGATAGCTTCCACCAGTACATCCCGACGGATTCCCTTTTCCCTTTCCAAGTAATCCAGAGTTGCAATCAATTCAGCGTTCATAACCGGTATGCACAAAACAAGCCGGGAGGACAGCGGGTATCTTCCCCTTCACTTTTTTCACGCTGTACTCACCGACAGGCACACGCACCAAGAACTATGATTGTGAGCACGAGTGTGGTCAAGAGGCAAGTCGCGTTGTTTTGGTAAAAAGCAACGGAACGGCCGCCATCCTTTTTTCGGCTTAGATGAGCAGAAACTCCTTAAAAATATCCAAGCTATTCCCTGCCAAACTGGCAGCCCCAGATGGAGCAGAAACAATAGTAGAGTAAATCTCTAGAAGACGGGATAAATACCTTTCGAGAGAGTATTCCCTTGCCACGACACCGCAGTTAAGCCGAATAGTTTCCATCGAGGTTAAGGTAAGAGGTCGAGGAAAAAAATCCCGAGCAACTGAGGGGGACTGTGCAGCCAGATGGAGGACACGCTCTTGAAGGAGAGGTTCAAGCCTACCAAAGTCTATCTGGTTGCCGCGAAGGGCTCGTTGCAACATTCTTTCGCATAACTGAGTTTTTACTGGTATGCCGATTGCGGCAGCATTTTGCCGTAGATGGTGGAAGAGAGACCGGTATACTTGCCTCTTTCCGATGAGAGAAACGGGGATTCCGAGGAAGTCGTACAGAGAATCTAAGACAATGCCAGCAGAGCGGAGATCTGCGGTGATTAATGGAATGTCTCTACCTAGGAGGGGCTTGTTAAAGAGCCAGCATTCCAAAAAAACCATGCCGAACCCTTCCTCAAGACTAGTTGTAAGTAGGGCTTCAGAAGAGGAAATAAAGTCCCCAATGGAAGTATTAGGGCAAGAGTGCATAAATTCGACTGGAATAAGCCAGCGATTGGCAATAGACTCCCAACGCATGTAAGAAAGACATTCATTTGAGAAGAAAGACATTCATTTGAGATTTTAGGAGGCATGGCAAGGGCGAGTTTTCTGTCTTTTGGCAGAGCACAGGCAAAAAGAAGGGCTTCACCGATGTTTTTCCTTCGGATGGATCGACATGGATAGGTGATGTAACGGACGTCCCCCCGTCTTTTGGGAGGTTGGTGCTGGGTAACTGGTTGGGGGAGAGCGGGATTAGGTAAAAGAAAGAGTTTCCCTGGGAACTGTATTCTCTTCAAAAGGGTCACATCGCGTGAGTTGAGCAATGCATAGGCAATACGGGGGTAGAGGGATATAGTAGGTTTCCCACTTCTAGCGGACTTCCGTATGCGTGGATTAGACGTTGATAGTCCTCTAGGCGTTGGTTTTCAGCAAAATCGTGGATTTGGAGGAGCATAGCATGCCCCTCCTTGGCTAGACGCGCAGTGGCTTCAAGAAGCGCGAGGTTTTTTCCCAGGGAATGATTATGTAGGTGCCAGACATCTGGGGGTCCCTTTAAGAGGCGGCAGGAGCTCCTTTTTAGCTCCTGCAGCAGTGCCGTTTTGTGTGTGTTAGAGGGAGGATCTCTGTAGTCTAACCCTGGTATCAGGGCAACTGGTACCAGATCTGGAATGGGCGAGAGGGATGAAACATCTCCTGCTAATACGGCAAGGGAAACGTCTGTCCTCTGCAATAAGGCTCGGCAGGCTAGCTCGATAACACGCGAGACTCCTCCTATGCGTAGATGGTAGTGGACAATTGCGATGCGCATTGAGTGAGGAGTGTTACCTTTTTCGGTAAGCTTTCACTAGAAGCACTGGGGGATATTCCTTGTTGGACGAGTTAGTCTCAAGCAACCGGTAACCATCTGCGCCAAGATAGAACTGGCGAAGAGGATTTTTCGGAAAGTTTTGGAGCTTCGGGACTCGTCTCAAAAAAGTTTGCAAGATGGAAAAGGCCATGGCGCCGAGGGCCAGGACATCCTGGTGATGGTGAAGACGTTCTCCCAAATCTACCTGGGCAATTTTCCTGATCCCCACTTTGCGGTAGATGTCTAAGAGCAGAGCGGTTTCTACTCCATATCCGGCAGGAAAATAAAGATTTTCCAAGAGAGAGCGTTTTGCTGCGTACTCTCCGGAAAGTGGCTGGACAATTTCGGAAAGGTTGGGAAAAAAAATGGAAAAAAGCGGACGGATTAAGATCTCGGTAACGCGACCGCCGCCTATAGGTCGTGGGCCTTTGTCTGTCAAAATCGGACGATTGTAGCAGCCCTTCACATAATCAATTTCTGGAAACCGTAGTAGGGGTCCAATGAGACCATAGACGAAGCGGGGGTGTATATTCTGAATATCTCCGTCTAGGAAGCAAAGAAGGTTCCCCTTAGCCACAAATAGGGACTTCCAAAGGTTGGTCCCCTTTCCAGGAACAGAGGGCAGTTCTGGTAAGATTTCAGAAGCGAGAAAAACAGCAGCACCAGCAGCTTGGGCCTCTTCTCTTGTACGGTCACAGGAGCCAGAGTCCACGATGAGGATTTCGTCCAAGATAGGGACGGCTTCCACAAGCGCCCTTCTTAGGCGACAGATTAGGTTGCCAATTGTAGCCTCCTCATTGAGGGTGGGAATACAGAGTGAGAGGATGCAACCCTGCTGGAGCTTATGTTTTAATAAGAGAGTTAGATCTGAAAACTCACTGTGGTGGAATATTCGAGACACCATCCTTCTGGATGTTGGACTTTTGTTGGACTTTGGAAAAACAGACATCAAGCCAACAGGAAGGCGGAACCATAGCAACTCTCAGTGGAAGTTGGAAATGCTTGTTAGTGCGATGGTATCTTATCCCTAGCTGTTAGTGTAACCATGACACGGGAGGAACGGGCTTTTATTCTCTATCAAAGGCTAAAGACGATATATCCTAAGACGCACTGTACGCTAGTTTACCACTCGCCTTTCGAGTTATTAGTAGCCACTATTCTTTCTGCTCAATGTACGGACAGGCAGGTAAACTTGGTGACACCAAAACTCTTTGAGGGATTGCGTACGGTGCACGCCTTTGCGGAAGTCTCCCAGGAGAGACTGGAATCACTAATCCGTTCCACCGGTTTCTTTCGAAGGAAGGCGAAAAACATCCGCGCTGCAGCCAGAGAGATCTTGGAGCGTCACAGCGGAAGGGTACCAAAAACACTTGAGACTTTGGTGACCTTACCTGGAGTGGGCCGCAAGACGGCCAACGTAGTTCTAGGCAATGCATTCAGAAGAAATGAAGGCATAGCAGTGGATACCCACGTGGCGCGCCTCTCAAGGCGCCTGGAGCTAACCCCGCACTCAAACCCAGTAAAAATTGAGCGAGATCTCATGAAACTTCTTCCAAGGAAGCAATGGAGTGACTTCAGCCACCAGCTCATCCTGCATGGAAGAAGATGTTGTACAGCTCGTAAACCTAGTTGCTTTACCTGTCAGCTACGAGATGCCTGCCCGAGTAGTAACCGGTTTTCTCCATAGTTTCTACAGGGTAAGGGAAACTACTTCTTTCCATGGAGCTCAGCATCCAGCGCCAAAATTACCTCTTTTTCAATCTTTGCATAGAGCTCAGCATTCTTTCTAAGAATATTTTTTGCGGCATCCCGGCCTTGAGCAAGCTGTTCTCCCCTATAGTGCAGCCAGGAACCCCTCCTTTCCACGATACCCTTTTCCACGGCAATGTCGAGTAGGGTATTAGTGCTAGAAATGCCCTCATTGTAAATGATGTCGAATTCGGCTTCAGCGAATGGGGGAGCGACTTTGTTTTTAACTACTCTAAGGCGAGTACGATTTCCACTAATGCTTCCATCGCTATTCTTGACTGGACCAACACGTCTGATATCGACACGCATAGTAGAGTAGAACTTTAGGGCTTTTCCACCGGGGGTCGTTTCTGGGTTCCCGAATACGACGCCAATTTTTTCTCGAATCTGATTGGTGAAAATACAGCACGCGCTCGCTTTAGAGATAAGGGAGGTAAGTTTTCGCAAAGCAGCACTCATTAGGCGGGCTTGGGCGCCTACCACAGCGTCCCCAATATTACCTTCTAGTTCGGCCTTAGTAACCAGGGCGGCCACAGAATCGATTACGAGGATATCTAGGGTGTTAGAACGAATAAGAGTTTCGCAAATACGTAGAGCCTCTTCTCCTGAGTTAGGTTGAGAGATCAAAAGATTGCCGAGTTGCACCCCTAGGCGATTGGCGTATTGTGGGTCCAGAGCATGTTCGACATCAATGAATCCAGCTAGTCCTCCGTGCTGCTGAGCCTGTGCGATTGCAGTCAGGGTGAGAGTGGTTTTTCCGGAGGATTCCGGTCCGAAAATTTCGACAATGCGACCACGCGGGAATCCCCCGACACCGAGAGCACGATCAATCGCGATGTTGCCAGTAGGAATCACCTCTACAGAAAGGGCTGAGGAACCACTCAGCCGCATGATCGCTCCCTCCCCATAGGCCTTGGTAATCTGCTGCAAGGCCATGTCAAGATTCTTACTACGCTGGACTTTGGCTGCTTCTTCAGCAGTGGTGTCTTTAGAAGCCATAAACAGCGATAACACTCGCCAGGATGCGCCATGGTCTCAATAAGGGGACGAAAAATCCAGTGTTAAAAAGCAGGCTTCCTGCTAAAAGCCAATCCAGTCGGATCTATGCGCGCCACAAGAGGCCGATTAAAGGAAGTTGATACACTATTGGTCTGGAGCCATCCACTTTTACTATTGGTGTATATGAATGGCTGACAGACGGCTTACTTTTCTGCTCCGACTAGGGAGCTCTATCACTTTGTGGGTAGTCATTAGCTTGGTACTTGCATGGAAGGTACCAGCATTCTACTTAGCGCTAATCTGTGGGCTAGCGCTGGTCGCACAATGGGAATTTTTTCGGATGCTACAAAGCGCCGGCGTACAGACGTTTTCAGTAACGGCAACACTCCTTTCGGCAGTGTTTTTAGCAGGGGGTTTTCTTTACTATCAAGCCTATACCATTCACACTGGCTTTGATCTGGTAGCGATCTTGCTACTGGTGGTAGCCCTCCTCATCCGGCAGGTGTTCGCTCCGATTGGGCAGTTAGCATCTTGCCAGGCTACCGTCTTTACACTGTTTGGCATTCTCTACATCCCGTGGACGTTCCACTTTTTGTCCAAAATTATTTTCCTGACACCACCTTCGGCAAATGGGGATCCTACAGGGCCCTTTTACGCACTCTTTGTAGTTATAGTCACCAAGTGCAGCGATATGGGGGCTTATATGTTTGGTGGCTTCTTTGGGCGACACCGATTAGCCCCACAGATCAGCCCTAAAAAGACGTGGGAGGGCTTTTTAGGTGCCGTTGCCTCGGCCGGTATAGTGGCTCTCGTTGCACGTACATGTTTTCCATCTTGGATCCCCCTCTTTTACAAAACAAATGTTCTCCTTCTAGGATGCTCTCTGGGTGGGATAGCCATTATAGGAGATTTAGTAGAGTCAGTCATTAAGCGTAGTATACAGGCTAAGGACTCGGGTTATCTACTACCTGGTATCGGTGGAGCACTGGATTTGATAGATAGTCTACTTTTCACTGGACCATTTTTATTTTTCTATTTGCATTGGACCATGCACTCCTTATGAGAAAGCGCAGAGTGGTAATTCTTGGAGCTACAGGTTCCATTGGAGATAAGGCTATGCAGGTGGCGCGTGTGCTCTCTGATCGTATAGACATCGTTGGGATGTCTACCCTTCGTAATGTAGTAAAGATGGAGAAAGCCATAAGGGAGTTTCGACCCAAAGCCATTTGTGTGGGGGACCCCATCTCTGCTAGCAACTTGGATAGGGCCTTTGGGGAAGAAGTAAGAATTTTCTGCGGGGCAGAGGGGTTGGTAGACCTCGTTATAGAGCTTGAAGCAGATATAGTTCTTGTCGCTATTACGGGTACTGATGGGTTGCGCCCTGCTTTAGCAGCAATCGAAATAGGGAGAAATCTTGCCCTTGCTAGTAAGGAAATACTGGTCATGGCAGGGAGCATTGTCACCCGCGCGGTGAAAGACAAAGGGGTACACCTACTACCAGTAGACAGCGAGCACAATGCTATTTTCCAGTGTCTTGAGGGGCATAGTGTGGAGGAGGTTAGCCGATTGATACTTACTTGTTCGGGTGGGCCATTTCGATCCCTTCCTTCAGAAAGATTAGCTGGGGTGACACCGGAGAAGGCACTTTGCCATCCTACCTGGAGAATGGGACGCAAGGTAACAGTTGATTGCGCCACCTTGTTTAATAAGGGGTTGGAACTAATTGAGGCACAACAACTTTTTGGGGTTCCCATATCTTGCATCGATGTGATAATCCATCCACAGAGCATTGTTCACTCTATGGTAGAATTGATAGATGGATGCATGCTTGCGGAGATGGGCGCCTCAGATATGTACCTCCCCATTCAGCATGCGCTTATGTGGCCAGAACGTGTGGGACCTCCAAGAAAAGCGCTGAATTTGGCGACCTTGCACCGCCTGGAGTTCTTTGCTCCTCGTTGGGACGACTTCCCTGCTTTGCGCCTAGCACAGCGTGCCGGAGAATGTGGAGGTACCGTGCCTGCCATCTTAAACGCCGCAAATGAAATAGCAGTGGAGGCCTTTTTAAAGGGGGAAATTCCCTTTCCAAGAATTTGGGGTGTCGTGGAAGAGGTTTTGGACCGAATGGGGGACGGCACGCCCACCCCAGATCTTGGACAAATCCTTGAAACAGACGCGGAGGCACGGCGGCTTGCAGCGATACAATGTGCAGCTTCCTTTCTATCCTCTAGGTAAGCTAAGGGGTTTGGAGAAGGTAAATGAGCTCGGACAAGGTAGGCCGCAAGCCTTCCAGTACATAGTTTAAGCCGCCGTCCAAAGGTGCTCCCAGCCTCAGCTAAAGGTAGTTCGGTGAGAAAACTTCCCCACATCGCTTGCTTCTACTTTGGCTGCACGATTCCTTCCAGGGCGTAGAAATCCCGAAAAGCATTTAGCGCTGTTACTAGCAACGAGAATATATGGGGGGGTCAGGTAACCAAGTGTTTCTTATATACGGGACAGGAATGTGGTGGTATGGTAAGGATCGGAAGTGAAGGTGGGAGGGACTTTCTCTAGCTTGCAATGACGATGAGGAGGGGACCCCTATTAGAAAGGATGGTGGTGGAGTGTCTCCGTAGAGCGAAAAGGACTCTGGCCACAGCGGAGTCCTGTACTGGTGGCCTTCTGGCAAACCGTATAACCAATGTCGAAGGTTGTTCTAGAGTTTTCCTGGAGGGCTTTATCCTCTATTCTGATAAAGCCAAATCAGACAGGTTGCATCTACCTGAGTCAACTATCCGGTCGTGTGGCGCAGTAAGTAAGGAGGTAGCTACAGAAATGGCGGAACGCCTGTTAAATCTTAGCGGCGCGCACTATGCTCTGTGCACGACTGGCGTAGCTGGACCCACTAGGGGGACACAACAGCTGTCAATTGGCACTGTCTTTATTGGGCTAGCCTCTCCTCAAGTACCTACCCAGGTTTACAGGGGACTGTTCCCAGAAAGCCGAGAAACTTTTAAACAGTTGGCAGTTGATGCCGCGCTTGGCATACTCTACCGTCGGTTGCTTGACGCCTAGTTCTGCCTAGGGCAGGTAAGAATCCCCTCCAAAGACAAAAAGGCCTATAGCAGGAAGACAGGTATAGCACTAGGTCTATGGGCAAGGAAATTGGTCCTCGTAAATTTCCTGAAGTGGGGAGTGTCACGAGTCGATAAATCGACGCAAAATCCCTCCGTAGGCATCGATCCTACGATCGCGCAGGAAGGGCCAGTGCTTCCTCTGCACGTCTATGAGGTCCAGGTCTATTTCTGCGATAATAATTTCCTCATCAGAAGTCGATCCCTTTTGGAGGATTTCCCCAAAAGGGTCACAAACGAAGCTTTGTCCCCAAAACTCAATTCCATTTCCGCTATAGACTTCGTGGCCTACACGGTTGGCAACCGCTAGGTAGCAACCATTAGCTATAGCATGTCCTCGTTGAACAACTTCCCACGCTGAATATTGGCGTTGCCCATGACGGGATTTTTCGGTGGGATGCCAGCCGATTGCCGTAGGAAAGAAGAGGATCTGCGCCCCGCGTAAGGCAAGGAGTCGGGGGGCCTCTGGGTACCACTGATCCCAACAGAGACCCACCCCAATGCGTGCGTACCGCGTGTCCCACACTAAGAACCCCAGGTCTCCTGGGGTAAAGTAAAACTTTTCGTAGAAAAGAGGATCCTCTGGGATATGCATTTTCCGGTATTTGCCCAGTAAAGTTCCGTCTGCGTCAATGACCACAGCGGTATTATGATAGAGTCCCGGAGCACGCCGCTCGAAAAGGGAGGCGACCAAAACAATATCGAGCTCTTGAGCAATTGCGCAAAGACGCTCCGTCCCAGAACCGGGGATGGTCTCAGCCAAAGCGAAGTGCTTGTAGTCTTCGACTTGACAGAAATATTGAGAACGGAATAGTTCCTGAGTAGAGATAATCTGTGCGCCCTGAGAGGCCGCCTTGCGGACTCCCTTTTCCAGGGAAAGTGTATTGGCCTCTCCATCCAGAGTACACTGGTGTTGGATAAGTCCTATACTCAGTTTTTGTCGTCTATCTAGCATGGGTTTACAGAGACAACTCGTACAGAGAAGACACAGACGTAAGAGACAGCAGGCTCCACTTATGGCTCCCAGACTACTCATCAGCTATGAGTAGTTGTGGTACGCACGTGTTTTACTCCTTCAAAATTCTTGCGTGGTAGAGTGGTGAAAAATACAAAACCAGAAAAAGCTACACATTAAACCGGAATTCTATAACATCCCCGTCACAGACCATATACTCCTTTCCTTCTACGCGAAGGCGTCCGGTCATTCTAGCTTTTGCCCACGACCCCAGCCGTATGAAGTCTTCATAAGAAACAATTTCTGCCGCTATAAAGCCGCGCTGTAGGTCTGAATGGATAATGCCAGCGGCAGTAGGCGCTCGGTCCCCATCGCGAATGGTCCAAGCGCGTGTTTCCCTTGGGCCCGTAGTAAAGTATGTCCGCAATCCCAGTAGAGTATCATAGGCAACGCGAATCAACTGCTTAACACCACTATCTGCAACTCCAAGCCCTGCCAAAAATGCCTCAGCTTCTGCGGGTGGTAACGCTGAAAGCTCGCTTTCAATTTGAGCGCTAACGGCAACCGTTTCAGTACGAAGACCACTGGTGACGTGGGCCTTTACATTCTGAAGAAAAGAGGCTCTAGCTAGATTATTCTGTTTAGCCAAATCCTCCTCACAGACATTGCAAGCGAAAAGGGTAGGTTTTGCAGTAAGGAGGCAGAAGGAATCAAGAGGAGACTTTTCCCCTTTTAGGGGCCTCAAAGAGGAAGCCGGGTGTCCATTGTCCAGATGTTGGATCAATTGCTCCAGGAGGTAGAGTTCCATTTCCTGTCCTTTGGTGCGCGCTGACAATTTGTCCTTACGCTTCTGTAAGAAAGCAAGGTCCGCAAGAATTAGCTCAGCGCTAATGGTCGCTATATCCCGGATGGGGTCTACAGTACCTGCTACATGGTGAATCTCTGTGTTTTCAAAGCAGCGTACTACTTGCACAATGGCGTCCACCTGTCGAATATGGCCGAGAAATTGGTTACCAAGCCCTTCTCCTTCACTAGCCCCCCTGACAAGTCCTGCAATGTCTACGAATTCGATAGTTGCTGGTACTACTCTTTTGGATTTTGTCAGTTCCGAGAGAGTATCCAGTCGGGAATCCGGAACATTGACGATTCCGACATTTGGTTTGATAGTACAGAATGGGAAGTTTGTGGCTTGTGCTCTGTAAGAGCGAGTAAGCGCATTGAAGAGGGTCGACTTCCCTACGTTTGGCAACCCGATTATACCGATCTTAGGCATAAGGGGGGAACTGTAGTGGATTGTGACCAGATGCAAACTTTTTTCTCCAAAGATTTTATGACCCTTGTATGGTTTTCCTTAGAGATATAATCCCCTATCTGGATCGCCTCTTGCACATTCACGAATCGGGAGATGCTCCAGGTGCTCACAATGGTCTCCAATTAGAGAATTCTGGTAAGATAGGTAGAATTGCTGCCGCTGTGGATGCCTGCGAAGCGGTAATCGAGCGCGCTATCCGGGTGGAATGCACCCTGCTCCTTGTCCATCACGGGCTGTTTTGGGGGGAGAATAAACGCTGGGTAGGGGTACCTTATAGGAGGTTGCGCTCTGCTATCTCCGGAGACCTCGCCATTTACAGCGCTCACCTTCCTTTGGACATCCACCCAAGACACGGAAATAACGTCTTGCTAGCACAGACCTGTGGATTTACCCACTACCAGCCTTTTTTGCAAGTCCTCGGAACTTATGTTGGATTGCGCGTTGAGGTGAGATTAAGCCGAGCAGAGGTACTGAACCGCGTAGCAGGGGCAGTGTGCGGAGATGTGCATCTAGCACCCGGTGGTCCAGAGACGTGTTGCCATATTGGCATTATCAGCGGTTCTGCCGGCTCTATGATTACGCAAGCTGCAGCGGATGGAATTGATACCTTAATTACGGGCGAGGGAGCGCACTGGACTTATATAGCAGCAGAGGAATCTAGAGTGAATCTAATCTACGCGGGGCACTATGCCACAGAGACTTTTGGGATTCGATCGGTGGCCGAACATCTTTCCGAATACCTCAGCCTACCATGGGAATTTATCGACCACCCAACAGGGCGATAATGGAAAGAGAGACTCTGTCCAAAAACTAGGCTGGAGGGGGCATACGTCTGCAGTCTGCAGCAACTCCCTACTGACCTGCGGAAGGGACCAGAAACCACCAGGGAGCCACCTGCCAGGTTTTTTCTGCCATTTCGTACTCCCTACATAAATCCCCATGCCGGCTGGCCAGCCTTCCCACGCCTCCGTTTATCATTTCAGGTCTTGGCGTTGTTTTACCATGAGGTAAAAAAACCTGGCTGAACAACGGATAGTCAGGAAATCCTGGCAATCAAACAAGAGCACGACCATCAATCTTAGCTGTCCATGCTCAATCGAATTCACCCCCCTCTGCTCCACTACACTATCGGACGGACTGACCCAAGTTCCAGCCGGTTCACAGGCTCCCCAAACGCCACAAATGGGTACGGAAGGCCGGCCATCCCTCTCTAAACACTGTGCGGCACTCCGAGAATACCCGGCTGGATTGAGTCATTTTTTAACAGCCCAACGGATGAGCACTACTTAGCAGTGCCAATAGCAGCTGGCGCTGGTGGAATTGGCGGTGGCTTGTGGTTACAGGCCCCGAGTCCAAAAATTGCGCCGGCCATAGTGACGGCGACGAGGACTTTTATAAAAGGCATAGAGCACTCCCTCCTTTCTTTGCTGGTTGCGAGGGACATTCTGTCGAATCTTCTGCAGCTTACAACGAAAATCTGTTCCTCTGGAACTAGGAAGATGAGATTCTCTGCGTGCTAGAGAAAGAAACAACCCCAGGCCCTACCTCTCGGTGTATATCCACATAACCAGTTCGCAACTATTCTCATAGTAAGTAGTCCGATCCAGGAATTTTTGGAGACAGTCCGTCCGATAGTGTAGTGGAGCAGAGGGGGGTGAATTCGATTGAGCATGGACAGCTAAGATTGATGGTCGTGCTCACGAATCTTTCTATGAGCTTGTTTTGTGGTAGATTATGGTGATGAGCAAAAGATTTCACGTAGCAATTGTAGGCGCTACTGGAGCTGTAGGATTGGAACTGACTCGAGTGCTGCAATGCCGCAATTTTCCCGTCTCTCAGCTGACTTTATTAGCGTCCCCACGCTCTTCTGGCAAGGTACTCCGATTCCGCAAGGAAGAAGTCATAGTGCAAGCATTGGATGCAGGCTCCTTTGGGGGGGTAGATTTCGCTTGGTTCTGTGCTGGCAGCGAGATCGCTAAGAACTATGCTCATTTTGCGGTGGAAGCAGGTACCGTGGTTATTGACAATTCCTCGGCGTTTCGCATGGATCCCATGGTACCGCTGGTAATTCCAGAAATTAATGGGGAAGAAGCACAGTACCACAAAGGAATCATTGCCAATCCCAATTGCACAACTATCATCACTCTGATGGGGCTTTATCCCCTGCATAAGGCCTTTGACGTAAAGCGTGTTTTTGCTGCCAGCTATCAGGCGGTTTCTGGCTCGGGTACACAGGGAATTTCGGAACTCCATCAGCAGGTCCGCTCTCTCCTTGCTGGCCATCAAAGCGTAGGGAGGAGAGTTTATCCTTACCAAATTGCCTTCAATGTGCTCCCCCAAGTTGAAAGCTTTCTTGACTCTGGATACACGCAGGAGGAGGTGAAGATGCAGAATGAAGGCCGTCGGATCCTGCATCTACCAAAGTTTCGCGCTTCTGCTACCTGCGTGCGGGTGCCAGTCTACCGGGCGCACTCGGTCGCTGTCTTTGCCGAATTTGAAAAGCCAGTTTCCTTAAAGGTGGCCATGGAAGCTCTCAGCGAGGCTCCAGGAATAAGACTGGTGGACGACATGGCAAGTAACTGTTATCCAACTCCTCTAAATGTAGAGGGCAGGGAAGAGTGTGAGATAGGGCGGTTACGTTTAGATTCTGCCATGGAAAATGGCCTAGCCTATTGGATTTGTGGAGACCAGTTGCTTAAGGGGGCGGCCTTGAATGCCGTTCAAATTGCGGAATTAATCATTTAAGTCGGAGCCTCTTGGTGGAGGTATGTATTTGTGACCTACCTCCCCTTTCAACTAGAGAAGTCTTTGGGGATTTTCCAAACCAACCCTCGGGGTTAGCAGCTAGTATAGTGGTGGTTGCTTTGCACCATCTGGGAATTATAATGAGCAGTGCAGCTAATTTAATAAAAGATTTTAGCGCCGGGATGGGCGCCGCTCCCTTTTACTCTAGGGGGTAGGAGAAGTTCCCGTGAATTAGAAGGACGATTTCTCCCTTCGGTGGATAAACCGTGAAGTGGGCTAGTACCTTGCCAGCCGTTCCACGGCGGTACTCTTCAAACTTTTTGGAAATCTCTCTGGCAACGCACACGGGGATAGAAGGACAGATTTCTGTGAGAATAGAAAGAGACCCTACTAATCGATACGGAGATTCAAAGTAGACGGAAGTCCATGGACGAGTAGCGGCCTGACGGAGTTCTGCTGCGCGTTTTCCGGACTTCACCGGCAGGAACCCTGCGAAATAAAATTTATGGCAAGGTAGTCCGGAGCCTACTAGTGCCGTTAGTACTGCCGAAGGGCCAGGAAGTACAGTGAAGGGCAGGCCTTCCTGAATGCAGGCGCTTATTAGTTGATAGCCAGGATCCGAAATAGCCGGTATGCCTGCGTCGCAACTCAATGCCACCCTATATCCTCCCTTAATGTGCGCTACAAGCTCCGCGGTGCGTGCAACCTCATTGTGTCTATGAAAACTGATAAGCGGCCTGGAAACTCTTAGGTATCGCAGGAGAATAGAGGTGCGCCGTGTATCCTCGGCTGCGATATAGTCCGCCTCCAAAAAGGCGCTAATAGAGCGAAGAGTGATGTCTTCAAGATTCCCGATGGGTGTGGGAACAATAGTAAGCACCTTGTGAAGTTACCATCCCTCTGTTAATTGGCTAAGGAGGGCGTCAGCCATAAAGCGCGCAGCTACTGGTAGCGTCTGACGTTCTTCTTGAGAAATGGGATCTGCACCTACGAAATAGCTGGCAGCGCCGGCCGCAGTGCCTTGTTGAAGAATTTTTCCGGTAATTCTGTCGAGGACACGATAGGTTACCAAGATCCGCAGTTGAAATTTTTTGGTGACCCCCCAGTCAGTAGGAGAAATGAGAACTGCCACACGGGAAATGTCGATAAGCTTACACTCAAGAACGGCGTCCGCTTTGCCTTTATCCAAGATCTCGTAGGTGCCATCTGCCTGAAACACGCGCGTAGCGACATCTGCCAGAAGAGCTTCTACCCGTGGAACTAAAGTTACATTTTGGAACACAGGAATTGCCAATGTTTGGATGCCGCGCATTGAGCTAGGATAAATCTTCCCAAGCCGGTAGCAGCCCACAGACATCGCAACCGGTAGGGAAAGCAGGATGGGGAAAATGCGTTTTCTAGACAAAACAGCAGCAATACCTTCCCCCTGGAGGGGAAGCGGCTGAGTCCCATGCTCATAAGCGTACATCACACTGATCCGAGCATCACCGATTTGCCATAGGGTTAGGACGCAAGCAATAAACCGGGAGACCAAAACCTATGTTTGGACTGCGGATTCCCAGAAACTGCTCCTCACTCTACTCCCTTCACATATGTGGAGGCATTAATGCAAACTTATTGCTTATTGCGTTCATGCTAGCTTATTGCGTAGCACCTTGATCCTTGCCCTAGCTAATAGGGCCTCCCTGGAGGCAGTTTGACGCTGGAGCACCTCCTTATAGTAGATGTAGGCGGACCTGTAACTCCGAAGGTGATCGTAGAATGTAGCAATACGATAAATCATAGAAGCCTCTTTGGAGCTGATCCTCTCTATATTCTTTAGAATCTGAGCCCTATGCTTGGTTTTCGGATATTGCAATAGGTAGTCCTGGAAAGCGTTCCTTGCCCGCGATAGGGTTGCAAGGTCTTGTGAACGATTGCTAAGTCCGACACGCATGTGGACGTAAGCAATTTGATATTGCGCATCACCCGCCAATCTACTATTGGGGTACTTCTCAGACAAGGCCTGATAGGCTTGGACAGCTTCACGGACGTGCCCTTGCCGCTCATGTGCAAGACACAGATTGAACTGTGCGACGGGGGCGTAGTCCCCGTAGGGAGCGGAAGCAAGAACTGTTTCATACATTCCTTGGGCAGTTGCTCTGTGCGACATTAGAATGCGCGTGACGATGCTATCGGGCTTCTCTAAATAGAAGTTGGCGATGTGGATTTGTTCGACTATCGAGTCATTGAAGTGTTTGCCTGCTCTAGGGTAGCGTTTCAGGAGGGTCTGATAGACATCGAAGGCTTGCTGCAACCGGTTTGTCCCCTGAAGAAGTTTGGCGAGACGAAAGTGGACTTCCAGTACTTCCTGCTCAGATAGGAGAGAGGACCGCCTTGCAAGCAGGCGGTATTTTCGGATAGCCTGGCGCGGTTTTCCCGATTTTTCATCCTTCTCCGCTTGCTCAAGAAGAGAGTGGGACGCAGCTTTCCTCTCAAGCAACTTAGCAGACGGTTTTGGATGAACTGCCTCCTTTCTAGCCCCCACAGCGTACGATGGCAGCGCTCTACCAGATACGAGGCACATAAAAAGGAGGAAGACTGGAAAAAATAGTGGATTCTTCCGCATGGAAAAACACGAGCGGGGGGAACTTTCTCTTTTTTCTTTTGTGTCTGGGATGTAAGTCTAGAGACTGTCTTGTTTGTCGTTCCTATACAAAAAATAACACATGCGCCTGCTTCTCATAGATGGTCATTACTATCTTTATCGCTCTTTCCATGCAATCGGAAATCTTCGCAATTCAAAGGGTGAACCTACTAATGCCATTTATGGATTTATTCAGGCGGTGCGGCGCATGATAGCGGATCTGCGTCCGGATCTGGGGGCGATAATTTGGGATGCAGGATTGTCTGCACGTAGGGTAGCCCTGCAACCAAGTTACAAGCAGAACCGTCCGGCGATGCCTCAACCGCTCCGCAGACAAGAGTCACTCCTCAAGGAGCTATGCCCGTATCTAGGTTTTTCTAGCCTAAGCCTTCCTCAAGTAGAGGCAGACGATCTTTTAGCTTCCTACACCGAGGCTGCAGTAATCGGTGGAATAGAAGTAAACATTGCTACCAGCGATAAAGATCTCTTTCAGTTAGTCCGCCCGGGCGTTTTCATTTACGCTACCAGTAAGGCAGATTCGACCGGTAAGGGTTTCTCTCTTTTGGGAGAGGAGTTCGTTCTCAGAAAATGGGGGGTTGCGCCCTGCTTGATAGGAGAAGTACTGGCACTAACGGGGGATGTGGTGGACAATATTCCAGGGATAAATGGAGTGGGACCTAAAACGGCAGCGCTCCTGGTACAAGCTTATGGTGGGATAACAGGACTTTTAGAGAATTTAGACCGAGTAAAGAATAAAACGTTGAGAGCAAAGTTAGAGGCAAACCGGTCCCAGATTATAAAAAACCTGGGAATAGTTCGTCTAGATCTTCACATTCCCCTGCCATCTCCTCTGGCAAATTTGCACATCCAACCACGCTACGCCGAGTTAATTCATACGTTGGAGAGGTATGAATTTGGGCTCCTCTCCAGAGCAATAGAAAGAGAGGCTGCAAAAGAAAAAGGGGACACGGAAGTCATTTCCATTACGCAAGGGTGGCTTTTCAAGGACGTACAGAGCATGCAGCCAGAGCTTGGCAAGCAACGACAGTTTGCTACATTTCTCTAGTTTTTTCTATGCTCTCCGACCTGCAATCTCTTGAAATAGCAGCTAGAGACGCCCGCGGCTTAGCTATTGATGCAGTGGTCACTTGTCGGTCTGGCCACCTTGGACTGCCTCTTGGCGCTGCAGAAATGGGGGCGGTGCTTTTTGGACGTGCGCTCTCTATCTATCCAGAGGAACCAAAATGGATTAACCGTGATAGGTTCATTCTCTCCGCTGGACACGGAAGCATGTTCCTCTATAGTTGGTTGCACCTATGTGGGTACTCTGTTACCCTGGAAGACCTGAGAAAATTCCGCTCCCTACATAGTCTTACGCCGGGACATCCTGAATTCCGTGCTACTCCAGGTGTAGAAGCCACGACAGGCCCGCTAGGGCAGGGGGTAGCCAATGCACTCGGATACGCTATTTCGGCAAAAATGGCTGAGGCACGTTTTAACACATGCCAACACTGCATCTTTGATCACCATATCATCGTTTTGGCAGGAGACGGCTGTCTTCAAGAGGGCGTTACACAGGAGTCTTCTGCGCTAGCTGGTCACCTAGGCCTTGATAATTTAATTCTCATCTATGATTCTAACGATGTTACCTTGGACTCTCTAGCATCCGTCACTCAAAGTGAGGATACAGAAACCCGTTATCGTGCTTTGGGATGGGAAGTCTACAGGACCAATGGCCACAATTTGCAGGAATTTTTTTCCGCTTTCGAGAAAGCGAAGACGGCTAGTTCGGGAAAGCCTCAGCTGATTATTGCCAAAACGTTAATCGGAAAGGGAATACCAGAGGTAAGCGGTACTTCTAAAGCTCACGGAGAAAGCGGAGCGCAGTTTAGCAGGGAAGCCAGAAGAAGGCTTGGGTTACCGGAGGAGACTTTTTACGTTTCCATGGAAACTCGGGCGTATTTTGCTTGGCACAAGGAAAGACTGCGACGTAGCTACGAAGAATGGATGGAAACCTACAAAGCTTGGAGGAATACCAACCGTAGTTTAGCTACTCTTCTAGACAGCGGGGTAAAGACGGTCCCCAGTGATCTACTGGCAGGCGTTCCGGCCTTTGGCTCCGACGCTATCCTGGCCACTCGTAAGGCTGGCTCTAAAGTTCTCCAGTCGATCGCGAGGGAACTCCCACTGCTCGTTAGTGGTAGCGCCGATCTACACGGCTCTACGCTGAACTACATACAAGGCGGGGGGAACTTTACCCGTAAGAACCGATTAGGGCGCAACCTCTACTTTGGTATCCGCGAGCATGCCATGTGTGGTGCTCTCAACGGAATTGCCTACGATGGGATTTTTCGTGCCAGTGGGGCTACATTTTTAGTGTTTAGTGATTACGGAAGGCCCGCCATCCGCCTCGCCGCAATATCGCGGGTTCCGGTGGTGTACCTCTTCACTCACGATTCTGTCGGAGTTGGTGAGGACGGTCCAACACATCAACCTGTGGAGACACTTGCGGCTCTCCGGTGCATTCCCAATCTAGACGTCATTCGCCCTGCCGACCCAGAGGAAACTGCGGGGGCTTTTGCGGCAGCTTTTTCCAGAGGAGACGGCCCCACTCTTTTGGCACTGTCTCGCCAAAGTGTCCCCAACCTTCACAGTATCTCTATTCGAGACCGCAGAGACGGCCCCTTGCTTGGTGGATATGTTGCAAGGAAGGAGACGACACCTCTCGACCTTATCCTACTCGCATCTGGAAGTGAGCTCCAGCTGGCATTGCAGGCAGCAGCACAATTGGGCGAAGGGACAAGGGTGGTCTCTATGCCATGCTTTGAGCGGTTTGAACGCCAGTCGCCCGACTACCAGGAGGCAGTGCTGCCTAAATCGGTCCGTCGGAGGATTTCTATCGAAGCTGGTGTTGCAGACCCTTGGTTCAGGCATATTGGATTAGATGGAAGAGCAATCTCTGTTAAGCAGTTTGGGCTAAGTGCTCCCGGCGCTGTAGTGCTTCAAGAGCTAGGAATCACAGCAGAGGCGATAATAGGGGCAGCGCAGTCACTGACATCTGCTGTATTGAATATGCGTTAACCTGGGGAGTTTCTTTGACCCTGTATAACTGTTGTAATGTAACTCCAGATTGGAGTGGGATTGGTTAGTGAATGCAATGGGAGAACGAGGGAGAGAGCACGTACGGTAACGGTAACTTAGCAAACTAGGTTCTTCAAGGGGGGGCTAGGCGCTACGCAGCGGCGCGTAGGACCGATTTTTTCTATGACTTGGGCACTTTCTCTCATTATTCTTGTTCTTCTTCTAGTGAGCAGTGTGGCATTCTGTACGTGGTCCGTTTGCAAAGCGCACTTCTTGGGAGAAGCTCACAGGTTGGACATAGAACTTGCCCAATTGCGCAAAGCGCTAGAGTGTGAGCGCAATACCGCCACGGAAGGTGCCTCCCTCCTAGAGGATGCTCGTAAAATGCTATCAGATGAATTTAAAGCACTTTCTCGACAAGCACTGGTGGAGAATAACAGGTCATTCTTGGAGATTGCTGATCGGGACTTGGCTGAGCACCATAGGCGTATTGAGGAATCCGTGAAGCCTATGCGCGAAACGCTGGACAAATTCCAAGCTGAGGTCCATAGCGTTGAGAAGCAACGTGTCGGTGCTTACGAAAAGCTGGTCGAGCAGCTGCGTAGTTTAGGGGAAGGTCAGCTCCGCCTTCAGGGAGAGACTTCTAATCTAGTTCGAGCCCTGCGTGAACCCCAGGCCCGTGGTCAATGGGGGGAGATGCAGCTGCGTCGCGTCGTTGAATTGGCAGGCATGCTCGATAAATGCGACTTTACTGAGCAGAAAAATGTTCAAACCGAAGAGAAACAGTTTCGGCCGGATTTAATAGTTCATCTTCCTGGGAATCGACAGGTAGTAGTGGACTCTAAAGTGCCTTTGGCAGCATATCTAGACTCCTTGAATTTACAAGAGGGAGAAGCTCGGCAAGCGGCCCTACGTCGACATGCAAACCAATTAAAGACGCATATCCAACAGCTTGCGCGCAAGGCATACTGGCAGCAGTTTGAGCACACGCCGGAATTCGTCGTACTTTTCCTGCCCATGGAGGCCGTCTTCGGAGCTGCTTTGCAAGTTTATCCAGAGCTCATTGAGGAAGCAGCAAGGGGATGCGTTATTTTGACTACTCCCACTACTCTCATTGCTCTGCTACGGGCAGTGTATTATAGCTGGCAGCAGGAGAAAACTGCGGACAATGCCCGTTCTATCGGTGAGTTAGGCCGTGAACTCTATAACCGCTTGACGGTCTTTGCTTCACACATGGATAAGGTAGCCACAGGACTTTCCTCAGCGGTTCGTTCTTTTAACGAAGCTTCCCGTAGCTTGGAAAGCCGTGTATTGGTGAGTGCACGTAAATTTCGTACTTTAGGAGTTGTAAGTGGTGACAAAACTGTTGGTTCGCCAAAGCAGATTGAAGATATGCCTTGTTTAGCGGTTCCGGGAGCCACACCAGTAGCAGGGAGGGATCTTGAGGAAAAAGGATGAGAAATGGAATTGATATGCAACGCCCACTTTACCTACCGCGGTTCCCCATCGCATGGTACCCAGGGTTAGAAGCCGGAGTCGACTTAGAACTTAGAAAGGGATGAGCCCGTCAGGAGGCAAGGCCTCACGGAGGTTAAGTTCTACTGGACAAGGAAGGATAGCGGTTTTCTCTCCCGCCAAGAGAGTGGGGGGGGTCTTGTCAGAAAGAACACCAGGGTAACCAGAGCCCCTGACGGCCCTCTACAAGGGCCCCATCCTCTTTCTTTACAAAAGTAAAAGTGCTACCACCTTCCCTACAACAGTCGGGCCCATCGGAATTCCAAGGAAGGGATTGGCACCCCAAAAGCTAAGGGCCGACACACGGAGCCTACGGGGCTCGAACCCGCAACCTCTGCCGTGACAGGGCAGCGCTCTTACCAGTTGAGCTAAGGCTCCCTCAACTCTTGGGCAGGCTAAGCCTGCCGTGCTGCGGATAGCAAGTTTTTTTGCCTCCGGCATCAAGTGTGTGGCAGGAAGGCATGTGCATAAAGGGGTTTTTATCAATCTAGTAGACAAAAACCCTCGTGGAAGAAGTTCCACTAAATTTTTCACTTTCTAGAGCAGGGCCTAAGTCCAGTAACCTGGATAGAGAGAAATTCAGATGGGTGCCATCTAGAGAAAATTCCCCTTCCTTCAAGCTTACAGGGGCGGTACAACTGTCACGTGTCAAACGGGTCGTACACATCTTTTTCTGGATTCTTGCAGACTCTGGAGGCTGCTGGTGAGCTTAAGCGCATTGTAACACCAGTGGATACCAATCTACAAATCACTGAACTAGCAGACAGGGAAATGAAAGCTCCGGAAGGGGGGAAAGCTCTGCTATTTGACCAGCCTCTCATTGATGGGAAGCCGTCCGCCTTTCCGCTGGCAATTAATACAATGGGTTCATACCGACGCGTAGCTCTAGCATTGGGGAGGAGTTCCATAGAGGAATTAGTTGAACAGATACGTTCCCTCCTTAAAGTTAAGCCAATAAATGGATTACGCGAGGCCATTGCAGCACTACTGCATCGAGGATGCAGCTTAATCCGCGGCCGCCCTAAACGTGTTTCCAAAGGCCCCTGCAAAGAGGTTATTTATCGCTTCGATGGCTCCACGGATACGCAAGCACTACCTTTCTCACTTGGATCATTACCAATCTTAAAGTGCTGGCCTCAGGATGGAGGCCGATTCATTACCCTTCCAACGGTGTATACGAGGGATCCAAACAGCGGGGAAAGAAACATAGGTGTATATCGAATGCAGGTATATGATGGCCTCACGACCGGTATGCATTGGCAAGTACACAAGGTTGCAGCTCGCCATGGAGAAGGCCATCTTGCAAGAAAGACACGTATGCCAGTAGCTGTGGCACTAGGTGGAGATCCTGCTCTTACTTTTGCAGCAACTGCACCTCTGCCGGATGGCTTGGATGAGTTACTCCTCGCCGGATTGATTCGAAGGCATCCTGTAGATCTCGTGAGATGTGAAACAATGGACATTGATGTGCCAGCTCATTCTGACTTCATTTTGGAAGGCTACGTAGAACCAGGAGAGCTACGTCCAGAAGGTCCCTTTGGGGATCACACTGGGTTTTACACCCCAGTGGATGACTATCCTGTTTTTCATCTACAAGCGATTACACACCGGAAAGAGGCAGTGTATCCGACAACTATCGTTGGAATGCCTCCTATGGAAGATTTCTATATGGGCACCGCCATTCTGCGTATTTTTTTACCAATTCTCCAGATGAACTTTCCTGAGATCAGGGATATTGCCCTTCCCGCAGAGGGTGTGTTTCACAACCTCCTCTTCGTGAGCATCCGCAAGCGATATGCCTGGCAGGCATATAAGATTATGCATGGTCTGTGGGGGATGGGGCAAATGATGTTCAGCAAGTACGTTGTAGTTGTCGATGAGGATTGTGATGTCCACAATACGAGCGAGGTACTCTTTCGCCTCTGTGCCAACACAGATCCTCAAAGGGATACAAGCGTCGTCAAAAATCCAAGTGATGCTCTGGATCACGCACCGATAGCTGCTACGCTGGGGACACATATGGGATTTGATGCAACACGCAAATTTCCTACTGAAGGATATACACGCAGATGGCCAGATCCTATTTGTATGTCCCCAGAAATTCGAACCTGGGCAGACAAATTCATGGAAGCACCATGCAAAGCAGTGTGACTTGGTCAGACTTGGTCAAGTCAATGGTAAAAACTCTACGGTGGTCACAAAGTTCTTGTATGAGCACGCAACGCGTGTGTGCTACAATCCGGGCTCGGTGCTTTAGGCCGGTGTGGCGGAATTGGCAGACGCGCTAGACTCAAAATCTGGTATCTTTAAGAGATGTGTGGGTTCAAGTCCCTCCGCCGGCAAGCCAAGCACAAACAGGCCATTCCGACTCATGCCAAACGTGTCTCAGAAGAACCACTTAAAGGAGAGGGGCGGGGAGGGTTCTTTCTAGTCTGGCCGACATAGACGACGTGGTGACATCAAGTCTGCTGATTTTTTGCGACCATGTTCTTTTACGGGTTGTGTAGGTTCTAAAACCGTGTTTTTGGTATTTTGGTGCCGTCGGCCCCGGATTAGGAGGTTCTACGGTGGAGTGGAGTGTGTAGAGTGTGTATCGTTGTAATCTGCGGTTATCCAGACGGATTAGGAGGGCGCTGCATCCGAAATGGGGGCCTGGATGCATGCCTCACCCCTCCTGGAATTGTTTACTCGCGGGGATTGGGGCCCTCCGGCCCTCCATCCGGGAAGCTGGCTAATTATGAAAAAGATCGAGGCTATTATCAAGCCCTTCAAGTTGGAAGAAGTAAAGGATGCGTTATCCAGCCTAGGGATTGAGGGAATGACGATTACGGAGGTAAAAGGATTTGGGCGTCAGAAGGGTAGCGCGGAGGGTTATGGGAGAACCGAGTGCACAGTAGAATTTTTACCAAAAATCAAAGTTGAAGTAGTTTTGTCTGACTCTGCATTAGAATCTGCTGTGTATGCTGTGGTAAAAGCTGCCCAGACAGGAAAAATCGGGGATGGTAAAATATTCGTCTCTCCTATTGAGGAGGTCGTCCGAATCCGGACAGAAGAAGTAGGAGAGGGAGCTCTCTAATTGCTATTCAAGAGAGCTTACGGACAAGGACTTCCCCAACAAGGCTTGGGTTGGCTTTGCCTTTGGAAAGCCGCATTACGCGCCCTTTAAGGAAGTTAAGGGCGGCAGTTTTTCCGGAGCGGAAATCGGCTACTGGGTTCGGATTTTGAGCAATTATCTCCTCACATAGTGTCCCAATGACAACGGTGTCACTAACCTGCCGGAGCCCTCTCTCCCTAACGATGGTGTTGGGAGATTTGCCTGATTCGAACATTTCTATGAACACTTCCTTTGCCTGTTGGCCATTGATGGCTCCTGCTTCAACTAAGTCAACTAGTTCAGCAAGTGATGAGGGCGGAAATTTGCAATCAGACACTTTTAGTGATTCCTCGGAAAGAGCACTAAGGAAGTCATTGAGCATCCAATTAGCAACAACCTTAGGCTTTGTAGCTGTTCTTGCCGCTTCCTCGAAGAATCGAGAAAGTGCAGGGTTGCTTGCAAGTACCCCAGCATCATAGGAGCCGAGGTTGTATTGCTTTACAAGGCGAGAACGCTTGGCTTCCGGCAGTTCAGGCAGTTGGTGAAGGGCTTGCTCAATTAACTGAGTCGTCCGGACAGGCATTAAGTCCGGATCTGGGAAATAGCAGTAGTCATGTGCCTGCTCCTTGGCGCGCATAAGCTGAGTTTCTCCTAACGCATCATTCCACCTCCGCGTTTCTTGCTGTAAGGTACCGCCGGCAGCTAAAACTCCTATCTGTCTCCGAATTTCGAAGGTCAGAGCACGGCGCACTCCACTGATAGAGTTGAGATTCTTGATTTCCACCTTAGTCCCCAACGCACCAAAATTTTTGGGACGCAAGGAGACGTTAATATCGCAACGTAACTGGCCCTTTTCCATATCTGCGCTACTTACATCTCCATAGAGAAGAATTTGCCTAAGAGCCGTGAGGCAAGCAAAAGCCTCCTCGGGAGAGGCAATATCTGGCTCGGAGACGATTTCTAGCAAAGGAGTTCCGGACCGGTTAAAGTCTATCCCAGTAGACGCCTCCAGATGAAAGCTCCTAGCCACGTCTTCCTCAAGGTGGATGCGGGAAAGTCGGATACGTTTGTTAGGAGTAGAAACGAATTTTTGTACATCCTTGGGGTACGCTTGCTCGTAAAGAGGAATAGTACCTCCACGACAGAAGGGTTGTGTATATTGGGAAATTTGGTAGTTCTTGGACGTGTCTGGATAGAAGTAATTCTTTCGGTCGAACTTGCAGACGGGAGCAATTGTACATCCAAACATGAGACCGGTAAGCACAGTCATCCGGAGGGCTTCCTCGTTCATTACGGGGAGAGCGCCTGGTAAGCCAAGACACACGGCGCAAAGGTTAGTGTTTGGCTCAGCTCCGAAGCTTACCGGGCAGGAGCAGAACATCTTTGAGTGCGTCTTGAGCTGGACATGGACCTCAAGTCCGATCGTAGCAATGTACGGAAAAGACATACGAAGCCACACTATGAGGCAGCCCATATCCTAAGTAGAAGAGAATTTTTATCGAAGGGCTTTTTTGGGGGCTTTTCCTCACACAAGGGTACCCCCTGAGGGAGGCTCCCGGCATCCATTCTCGCTTCTTGCTTGTGTGCCACTCTGTATGTGTGACCTCTTTGTACCCTCCGTGACCATTCCAACCCGCCTTGCTTTGTTCTCCCCGCCAATTTTTGCCCGGCTGATGTTATGTTGGGTGGGACTCCACTAGAAGGAAAAGCGGGCCACAGAAAACCCGCTCTCCATTTGGAATGGAGATAGTGTAACCCATCCCACTTAGTCAGAGGAAGGCCGGTTTACGTCTGACGCTCTTTCGCACGCATGCAAGATGCTCTGTGCCTTCTGACGCATAAGATGGTCGCAGAGTACCAATGCCGTCATTGCCTCCACTAAAGGGACGGCCCGTGGAAGAACACATGGATCATGGCGACCATGTACGACTAAGCGTACACTCTCTCCGGCGATAGACACGGTACTCTGCTCACGCGCAATAGTGGCAGTAGGTTTAAAGGCAACACGAAAAAAAATTGGCTCTCCATTGGAGATACCCCCCTGCACCCCACCAGAGCGGTTAGTAAGGGTACGTATTGTTTCTCCCTCCATCCGAAAGGGATCGTTATGGCATGATCCCTTAAGCCGGGTCCCCGCAAATCCGGACCCAATTTCAAATCCCTTGGTAGCCGGCAAACTAAGCATAGCCTTGGCTAGGTCGGCTTCCAGTTTGTCGAAAACTGGTTCTCCTAACCCTTGTGGAGTCCCACGGACAACGCACTCAAGGACACCACCCACAGAATCCCCCTCCAGACGGACCTCACGGATCCGCGCCTCCATGGCGGAGGAAACTGCCATATCCGGACAGCGAACTATACTTTTCTCTATGGATTCTCGCTGGATAGAACTTGTATCTACCTTGGCCTGAATGTCGTGAAGGGATACTACATAAGCTAGAGCCTCCCAATTAGGATACAGCGCTTGAAGGACCTTCTTCGCCACCGCTCCTGCTGCTACTCGGCCGATAGTCTCCCTTGCAGAGGCACGTCCACCCCCCTGCCAGTTACGGATACCATATTTTGCCTGGTAGGTATAATCAGCATGAGAAGGACGATAAACAGTTTCTATCCCACAGTATGCCTCGGGACGTGCATCCGTATTCGGCACTAAAATGGAAATAGGCGTACCCAACGTTTCCCCACGAAAAACACCGGAGAGAATGGAACATTTATCCTCTTCCTTGCGGGGGGTTACGATGTCACTCTGGCCAGGACGCCTACGGTCCAGTTCTGTCTGGATATCCCCTTCAACAAGCGGAAGACGGGGGGGGCAGCCATCAATGACCACTCCCACACCTCCTCCGTGGGACTCACCCCAAGTGCTAACTCGAAACGCCTCTCCAAACCAACTGCCCATCCAGGCAGTGTATACAGACTTCCGCCATGGAAGGACTATAATTTTCTCCTATTTTTTTGTGGACAAGATCTAGTTGAAGGAACACACGTTCCATGCAAAAGAAGTTGTGTCCCCCTAGTGAATCGCCACTGCTCTTACACCGCCGTCACATTCTTTTCGGGGAATTGATTCCCAGCAAGGATAGCCCCTTATCAAGTATCCGCTCAGAAAGTTGGCAGAGAATCAGGCGAGATTGGCGGAGTTTCTCTTCTACATTTAGCACAGGGCAAGCTTCGTAGAAGCTGTGGAAGGCATTTGCAAGCCCAAAGAGGTAATTTGCTAAAAGATTAGGCCGAAAGTCTTCTAGCACTCTCGGGACTGTTTCTCCAAATTGAAGAAGCCTGAGAGCAAGGACGCGCTCTTCAGGGACATGGAGGTGAAAAGTAGAAGGTTCTGGTAAGGTGCCTTGCAATTTTCTGAAAATCGACCGGATGCGCACGTAGGCATTCTGGAGATACGGCGCAGTATTACCCTGAAAAGAGAGCATTCTCTCCCAGGAGAAGACATAGTCAGTAAGGCGATTTTGGGAAAGTTCGGCGTACTTCACTGCACCGATACCAATCGTGCGCGCCACTTCCATCTTCTCTTCAGTAGAAAGTGAGGGATTTTTCTGCCCTACGACCTGGATAGCTCTGGTAATAGCCTCCTGGAGGAGGTCGGCCAGCGGAACATTGTCGCCAGCCCGGGTTTTCATCATCTTACGATCTTTTCCAAGGATACTGCCAAAAGCAATGTGAGTTAGTTCAGCCTGAATGCCCAATTGGCGCGCTATCTCAAAAACCTGTTGAAAATGAAGAGATTGCGGAGCACCCGCCACATACCAAATAGCATCTGGATTCCAAGTACCGACTCGGTATTCTAGTGTAGCAAGGTCTGTAGTAGCATATAGGAACCCCCCATCGCTTTTTCTAACCATACATGGCTTATCTGTGAGCTTGGGAGTTCCTGGGAAGAAGACACAGACGGCCCCTCGACTTGACTGAGCTATACCTGCAGCTAGTAAACGCTCTACCAGAGGAGAGAGTGCATGGTTATAGAAACTTTCCCCCAACCGGTGGTCAAAATGAATATCGAGGGTCTTGTAGACATCCTCAAACTCTTTCCATGAAAGCTCGACAATTTTGCTCCAGATGGAAAGACTTTCAGGGCTACCCTGCTGCAGTAGAACTAACTCTTCGCGTACTCTGCCAGAAACACTTGGATCTTCCTCCTCTAGACGATTAACCTTCCGATAGAGACGTACTAGCTCAGCTATAGGTCTGCGATTCAGGTAATCCGCATCCAGGAAGTGCTTCCAGCCATAGATCACCTTGCCGAATTGAGTACCCCAGTCCCCAACATGGTTATCTGTAATGACCTTATGCCCAATAAATTGAGCAATGCGAGCAAGAGCATCGCCCAGGACCGTAGCGCGAATGTGTCCGACATGCATGGGTTTAGCCACGTTCGGGGAACTAAAATCGATCACGATCCGCCTGGGAGAGAGCGCATAAGGGACGCCAAGGCGGGGATCACGGGAGAGCCGCATTAGATGTCGAACAAGATGGCTATCTAGGATGCGAAAATTCAGAAATCCTGCTCCGGCGATTTTCGGCTGGAGGCTAAGGCTAGAAACATCCATGTGGGAGAGGATTTGCGCAGCAACTGTTTTTGGGTCCTCCCGGAGGGATTTAGCCAACACCATGGCAGTGTTTGACTGGTAATCCCCGAAATGAGTCGCTGTGGCTGGGGAAATTTCGATGGAATCTACCGGGAGTCCAAGCTCTGTAAGAGCTTCACCAAGCCGAGCCATCAGCTCCTCACGTAAGGAGAGATTCATGGAAATAGGGCAAATGGTACAGGGTACAGCAAACAGAATTACATACGATTTGTAAACACGCCTAAAATTTGTTGTACGTCCCTAGCCTTAGCTAGACCGTCTCGCACAGTTTTGTCATTCAGAAACTTAGCAATGGCCGCAAGGGTGCGAAGATGGATTTGGAACTGGCTGCTTGGCACGATGAAAAGGACAATGAAGTATACTGGAGCATTGTCCAAAGCATCAAAAGAGATGCCCTTGGAGGACCTTCCGAAGCCAGCAACCACACTAGAGACACATTCCGACGAGGCGTGGGGAATGGCTATACCATAACCAATACCGGTACTCATTGTTTCTTCTCTTTGCCGCAAAGCTTGCAGGATGTTTTGCTTATCTTTTTTTTCAATCTTTCCCTGCTGGACCAACAGGGATGCTAACTCCGTAATAGCCTCCCACCGCTTAGTGGACTTCATCTCCAGGATGATCTGCTGGGCAGATAAAAGGTTAGCTAACATCATTTACTCGGAAACGTCTGCAGGTTGTCGATGGCCTTGATTACAGGCACAAGCTGCCCCGCAGTCAGCACAGACTCGAGGCTACAGCCAATCGGAAACTTCCAAGAAGACATCCAATCCAATTTCGACGCGACCCAACCAAAACGACGTATTCCCAAGACAGGAACAACACCATGCTCTAACCTTCTTGCAATAATGGGCAGAAGGCAATAAAGAAACTGAGTCAAGAGAAACTTAGTTACAGGAGCAAACTTAGTATGGGAGAACGCCCATACGTTGCTGGAATAACGTACAGTCTGGTCGCTTTTATTCTATTGGGGGTAGGGACACGCACAACTTGCCTGAGATGACACCCGGTTCCCCCTACAAATTGATTAGGCGGGAGGACATGCCCCCCTTTGGTCGGACATGTCCCGCTTGGCAGGTGGAAGTAGGGGTGGAGTTTATGCACACATCACCTCCCCGCGAAGGGCCTGCAGGTACCCTTCCCTGTAACACTTTCCAAACCACGGACGTTCCTCGGAAACATTCCATGGAAAAAACACGGTGCGCACCACCAGGTTTCCTCCTTACCAGCTCTTTTACCAGCGGTCACCCAGACTATCCCTCTATCCCCACCCACTGAGAAGAGCCCCTACAGGGAGGTGGGGACCAAGTCGGGGAAACGGAAAAGGAGGACGGGAACACTTGCGGGGGGAGGATTTGAACCTCCGACCTTCAGGTTATGAGCCTGACGAGCTACCAGACTGCTCCACCCCGCGATTCGACTTACTGAGGCCAGGGTAGATCAGCAACCCAGTACCTACAAGGGGAATTTTGTGAGTCATCCGAACTGACCCTCAGGAATTGACTGGAAAGTAGTGGTAGAACCTACACAATAAAGTACGCTATGGTGGCTTGGTATTGGTGGATAGTCTTTGGGGGGTTTGTCACAATCCTGTTCGCCTTGGATCTAGGGGCACTCCGATGTAAAGGTGCTGTCGGTTTCCATTCAGCTTTGTTTGCTATAGCGCTCCGTGTGGGACTGGCTGCAATCTTCAATGCAGGAATTTATATGGGATGGGTTGGCGGGTATGAGACGCTAAAATTACAGCAATCTGCTGGGCTAGAATTTTTGACTGCTTATCTTGTAGAGATAGTCCTGAGCCTAGACAATATGTTTGTATTTGCCCTCATTTTTCGCCATTTCCAGGTGGAGGGCGCCGCGCAGCGCCGCGTCCTACTCTGGGGGGTGCTTGGAGCGCTGGGAATGCGGGCCGTGCTTATCCTCGCTGGCCTCCAGGTTCTACATTTCTTTCAATGGGCTACTTACCTTTTTGGAGGGGTATTGATAGTAGCAGGAGTGCGTATGCTTTCACAGCCAAGCAAACGTTCCTTTGCTTTTTTGGTAGAAAGGTGGGTAAGAAAATGCCTTCCGATCTCAAAAGACTTCCATGATAGCTCTTTTTTCATCTACGGGAATGGTGCAATCCTGGCGACTCCCTTATTTGTCATATTGTTGATTGTCGAAGCAACGGATCTAGTCTTTGCAATTGACTCCATTCCCGCCACGCTAGGGGTGACTTGTGACGCATTTGTCCTTCTGACGTCGAATGCCTTCGCGATTTTGGGGCTACGGGCAATGTATTTTGCTTTGGCAGATTGTGTAGACCGGTTTCGCTTCTTGCACCTGGGGCTTGCTGCCACCTTAGTGTTCATTGGGCTAAAGATGATACTTGGTCACACGGCACTGTGCGTAGGTGTGGTGCAATCCCTCGCTGTAATTCTTGCTCTTTTGTCAGGTTCCGTTTTGGCCTCCCTCGTTTTGGCAGCCCCTAAGAAAGGTGCCAGATAGGCCTGCGGAGAAAAAGCGGCTGCGTTGCCCAAAACATCCTTTTCTTTATTTGGTGGTAACTTACCTGAGAAGAGCTCGAAACGACGTTCCTGCCAAAAGGCAATCACACAATATTCTTAGTAATAATTCGCGAGCGTAGAATTAGACTGAGCTCAGAATGAGACAGGCACGATGTCTCTAGCTTTTCGTAAATATGCGCCAGATTAAAGAATGTGGCTAAACCTCTTTTGGCATGTGAAGATGGCAGACAGAAAGGGCGAAGGATTACCGGGCGGAGCCCCGGGTTCCAGGGCTTACGATCGCGCGCAGGTTTTTGTTGCTTTCTTGCGAGGAAGGCTGAGGAAACAGAGCATATTTCCACCTTCTAAGATTTGGGTAGCCGGACTTTGCAAGTGTGCATCCAAAGATCATTCCCAAGCTCTGAGGTAGCTGCAGCCTCTAGTTGACGCGAGGAAGCCCCTTGTCGTAGGATCGCGAAGAGCGTTGGACCTGAGCCAGACATTAAAGCGGACTCTGTCTCTGGTCGACTCAGCAGCCATTGCTTAATAAGGCCCAGGAGGGGGAATTTTTCAAAAACTGGTATCTCTAGATCGTTGTAGAGTTCACCCCATGGAGAAGGTTGTGGGTAATAGGGGAGGTCTGGCATCTTTCTCGCGTTGGCCCAACGCCGATAGGCCCACTGAGTTTCCACTGGAAATGGGGGTTTTATTAGCACCGCTAAACGGTCTTCGGAGTAACGGAATTTTGCTGCCTCCAAAATTTCTCCCCGTCCGTGACACCAAGCCATCCTCCACCCTAAAAAAAAGAAGGGAACATCCGAGCCAATGCTCGCGGCAATGGAATGAAGAATCCCTAACCCCAATGGGTGCTTGTGTAGCGCATCAAGGGCAAGCAGCACAAAGGCTGCATCACTACTACCTCCGCCTAATCCGGCGGCTATTGGAATGCGTTTTTCCAGAGTAATACGGGCGCCAAGACCGGAACCGACTGCCTCTAGATAGAATTTAGCAGCAATAAAGGCTAGGTTGGTGCTGTCAGATGGAACGATGGGGTCGTTGCATTCCAAAAGAATCCCCTGACTTGAAGTTAGTTCTATGTGGAGGACATCCCTCAATGTTAGGAGGGTAACCAGCGTTCTAATCTCATGGTATCTATCAGGTCTTTGTCCAACAATCTTTAGGAAGAGATTGACCTTAGCCGGAGGGTACAGTTCCATTCTTCTCGATTTCATACAAAAAGATGCATAGTCTGACGAAGACAAAAATCGCCGTGGCGCTGGATGTGCACACGCTACATGACGCTATTCGAATCGTAGAAATGCTTCGATCCGAGGCTGATGCCTTCAAGGTAGGTTTGCAACTCTTCATGCGTGAAGGACCAGAAGCGGTACAGAGATTGAAAGCTATAGGGGTACGGGTCTTTTTGGATTTAAAGTTTCACGATATTCCTAACACAGTGGCTCAAGCCGTAGCATTCGCATGCGCTCTTGGAGCAGACCTAATAACTGTCCATCTTTGTGGTGGGGCCGACATGCTAGCAGCAGCTGCCCAAAGTGTGGAGGGAACCTCGACTCTTTTAGTAGGAGTAAGCGTCCTCACAAGTTGCGACGCGAATACTCTTACTATTACTGGGATCTCTTCAACTATAGAAGAACAAGTAATCCGGCTTGCCAGTCTCGCTGTAAGATATCTGAGGGGAGGTGTGGTTGCAAGTCCATTGGAAATCCTCCCCCTAAGGAACTTCTTCGGTAATTCTCTTCAAATTGTGACACCTGGAATTCGGCCAACTTGGGCCTCCGGAGAAGACGACCAAAGACGCCTTCTCACCCCCTTTCAGGCGGCCCAATTAGGGGCTGACTGGTTAGTCATCGGGCGACCAATCATTACCGCGCTATCGCCTCTTGAGGCACTACTTAGGATCAAGAGAGAAATAATGATGGTAGGCTTTGCTTCAAGGGAAGGAGAGCGCTAGGGTATCAGTGCCTTTCCGCAGTGTGCTCAAGCGTCCTCTTCCTCCCGAGAGAGACACACCAGGCCATTAATAAGCCATTTTCGGTGAGGCTAAGTCAAATTGCCAGGAGCAGTATTTATCCTTTTTGACAGGATAGGCGTTTGGGGACCACTCCCTAGTTAATGCTGACTGGTTAACTAGGACCAGTCAACTATTAGTGGCAACAATGTACCAGCCTAAAACACCAGAGTTCCTTGCCACTCGCGCCTAATAAGGTAGGATGAGCAAAACGTTCATAAATGAAACAATCTTTTACTCGTTGAGCCCCTTTTTCTTAAGCGTTGACACGAGAATTTATGAAAATCGCTCGTTTGAACCTTCCCCTGCAGATTGCCTCTATACGCCGGGAACTCGAGAGGGCGATGAGCAAAACTATAGAACGCTGCAGCTTTTGCCTAGGGCCCGATGTCGTAGATTTCGAACAGCAATTTTCCAGATTCTGCAACGTACGGTATGCCATAGCGGTCAACAGTGGAACCTCCGCCTTACATCTTGCTCTTCGTCTTCTCTGTATAGAACCTGGGGATGAGATTATTACCACACCGTATACCTTTGCAGCCACTAGTTGGGCCATTTCCTACATGGGCGCAAGACCAGTATATGTGGATATCGAAGATCCCACTTTTAACATCGATGCTGCACAAGTGGAAAAGGCCATCACCTCGAGGACTAAGGCTATTCTTCCAGTACATCTTTATGGTCTGCCCTGTGACCTATCTCACCTTCTAAAAGTTGCTGGTGCCCATTCACTACCTTTGGTAGAAGACGCAGCCCAAGCACATGGGGGCATGTACCATGGAAGCAGAGTGGGCTCATTTGGCATCCTATCCTGCTTTAGTTTCCATCCTGCGAAGAATCTTGGGGCTTTTGGGGAAGGAGGAGCTCTTCTCACCAATAACGCAGCCCTCGCGGCTCGTGCTCGAGCGCTTCGGGAGCATGGGACAAGACGACGTTACTATTATGATGAAATTGGTTACAACTATCGGATGGAAGGACTTCAAGCTGCAGTGCTTTGTGTTAAGCTGAAGTGTCTGCTGGCCTGGACTGAAGCTAGGCGCCGGATCGCGGAGCTATACTCCCAAATGTTGGCGGACGTACCGCTGCGTCTTCCCATTGAGCCACGAGGCTACAGGAGCGCATGGCACCTGTACACCATACGACATCCCAAACGCGACCAACTCAAGAAATTTCTGTTGCAGCGGGGAATAGAGTGTTCCGTGCATTATCCACGGCCACTGCATCTGCAGCAATGTTACACTTCCCTTGGATACCGAGCTGGTGATTTCCCAGCAGCTGAACGTGCCTCGGCTGAGTGTCTCAGCCTTCCGATCTATCCTGAGCTAACGAGAGAGCAAGTCGAGTTCGTCTGCGCCCAAATTCGGCATTTCTTCCTGGGATAATTGGAATTCGCAAAACCTAGCCACCGTCCCAGCCATTTCTCTTCTTTCATTGTGCATTTTTGTTGGGCTAGCTCCAAAATGACTCCTGCTGAAATTCTCTTCTCACATTGGTTACAAATAAAAAATAGGAGAGGACCGACCTTCTCTTTGGAGAATTGACCCTGGGTAATCTCCATTCCCAAGCAAGCGCAAACCGAGAAAGATACCGTGGGGGTGAGAAATAAAGTGGATCAACGGGATATGGTGGAGAGCCATGTAGGTAGAGTTCAGCTTAATAAGGGTAGTGTTCGGGCTTATATGGTCCTCCTACAGGCACGCCGAGATAGTCCGCCTGAGCAGGTGTTAATTGTGTGAGCCGAACTCCAATTTTTCCCAGATGCAAACGAGCGACTTCTTCATCTAAATGCCTAGGCAGGCGATAAATTCCAGCCTTATACTGGTCGCGGTTTTCCCACAGATCAATCTGTGCAAGTGCCTGGTTCGTAAAGGAATTAGACATCACAAAGCTAGGATGTCCGGTAGCACATCCCAAATTGACTAAACGCCCTTCTGCCAGCAGGTAAATCTGGCGGCCTGGGAGTTCATAACAGTCTACCTGCGGTTTAATGTTTAACCTGGTTGCCCCAGGGTGTCGGTTTAAGCGGTCTACTTGAATCTCGTTATCAAAATGCCCAATATTACAGAGGATGGCCTGGTCCTTCATTTCAAGGATGTGTTCTAGAGTTATGACGTCGCGATTACCAGTAGCAGTCACATAAATATCAGCTCTTCCAAGCAATTCCTCTATACGAGCAACCTCAAACCCCTCCATTGCTGCTTGCAGGGCACTGATAGGATCAATCTCTGTGACAACTACGCGTGCACCAAACCTGTAGAGTGCATGTGCACACCCCTTACCTACAGGTCCATACCCGCAAACAACGACGACCTTTCCAGCAATCATCACATCAGTAGCACGCTTGATTCCGTCTGCTATGGACTCGCGGCAACCATACAAATTGTCAAATTTCGCCTTAGTGACAGAGTCATTAACATTGATGGCAGGTACCAAGAGTCTCCCTTGTTCCAACATCTTGTACAGGCGGCGGATGCCGGTAGTGGTTTCTTCAGCAACTCCACACCACTCCCTGACAATCTCATGCCAGCGGAGAGGAGTCTCTACACGGACTTGCTTCAGTAGACTTTTGATGATGACTTCCTCTGAAGTTATGGACGGAGCATGCACCCAATCGCTACCCTCTTCTAGTTCATATCCCCTATGTGCGAGAAGAGTAGCATCCCCACCATCATCTATAATGAGGTGAGGCCCCTTTCCCCCTGGGAAACAGAGGGATCGATAAGCACATTGCCAATATTCTTCCAGCGTCTCCCCCTTCCACGCAAAAACAGCCACTCCTGCCTTGGCAATGGCAGCTGCAGCGTGGTCCTGCGTGGAGAAAATATTGCTGCTTGCCCAACGTACAGAAGCACCTAGTCTGCAGAGGGTTTCGATAAGTACCGCTGTTTGGACGGTCATATGGACTAATCCAGTAATCCGCACATTTTTCAGGGGCTCTTTTCCACCCCACTTCTCTCGAAGCGCCATGAGTCCTGGCATCTCATGCTCGGCCATAGTAATTTCTTTGCGTCCCCAGTTGGCAAACGCAAGGTTTGCTACTTGATAGTCTACCCGATGGAAAATTAGGGTTTCAGCATTCATAGGACCCAAGTCCTTGTTGGTTCTTATTCTTGTTTATATAGCCTCTCGGAGATCGTCTACTTTGTCAGTCCTTTCCCAGGAAAATTCCCCGCTGACTTTACCAAAGTGCCCATAGTTAGTGGTTTTAGAATAGATAGGTCTAAGCAAATCTAGATGTTTAATAATCTCGGCTGGCCTAAACCCAAAAACAGCTTTTACAGCAGCTTCGATACGCGCCTCATCCACCTTCGATGTTCCAAAGGTATTTATGTGCAGACTCACCGGATCGGCACACCCAATAGCATAAGCAAGTTGAATCTCACACTGGTCTGCTATTCTAGCAGCCACTACGTTCTTTGCTACGTAGCGCCCCATATAGGCTGCAGAACGGTCTACTTTGGATGGATCTTTTCCAGAAAAGGCCCCTCCACCATGTCGTCCCATACCGCCGTAAGTATCCACAATAATTTTCCTCCCCGTGAGCCCCGCATCGCCTTGGGGCCCCCCTATCACGAAGCTTCCGGTAGGATTGATCAGAAAACGCGTCCTGCTGTTAAGCAGTTCTGGAGGCAGTACCCTCCAGACCACTTCCTCAATGACAAAGGACCTAATCTCTTTTTGAGAGATATTCGGGGTATGCTGTGTGGAAACCACTACGCTAGAGATGGCAGTGGGCTTATTCCCAGTATAAACGACGGAAACTTGACTTTTGGTATCAGGCCTCAACCAGCCGATTCCCCCCTGCTTACGTAGGCGAGTCAATTCACCGTCAAGACGGTGCGCAAACATAATAGGCGCTGGCATTAGTTCTGGAGTTTCGATGCAGGCATAACCAAACATCAAGCCCTGATCACCAGCACATTGTTCTTCAAACCTCCTTCCGCTAACCCTTCTGGTCACCCCTCTTGGGATCTCTTCACTTTGTTTTGTGATGGCATTGACAATGAATACCTTATCAGCGTGGAAAACATCCTCATCATCTGTGTATCCAATTTCCCGAATTGCCCTCCTGGCAACTTCATTGTAAGTCACCTCGGCCTGTGTTGTGATCTCACCCCCAATTACCAGCAGATTACTCTTTGCATAGATTTCACAGGCGACACGGCTCTCCTCATCTTGAACTAAACAAGCATCTAAAATGGCATCGGAAATTGTATCACACACCTTGTCGGGATGTCCCTCTCCTACAGACTCAGAGGAAAAGACGAATTGGCGAGGCATTGTTCCCGAAGAGGTAAATCTACAATGTAAAGACATGTCAACAACTTCATAAGCCTAATATGAGTTCCCTCCTTAAAGAGCTCAAAGTAAGCACTTACCAAGTCCATTTGTTCCAGAATCCTCCCTTCATTGCCAGAAGGAGGGACCTACTATGGTAGAATGATGGCATAATTTGCAGGAAATTCTTGGCAGCAGAGTAGTCCAGAATTGCAGCCAAACCTCGCGGTATTGCACAAAAGGTCTTGGTTGCTCAGCATCGAATCGGAATAAATTTCCTCTATTCCACCGTGCATAGCGAGAGCCATGGAAGCATAGACTTTTTTGCTGCGAAGCGTTTCTTAGAGACTAAGTGTTTGTTAGAACTTACCGAAAGCCGGTCGCGACAAACACCACTTGTCTTGCTCTACTCCTTGCTCTCTACAAGGAAAAAAAGACTAAGCAACCTGGCGCTTAGAGTGGAGAGTAAACGCAATGCGGACGCACGCACCTCCTGGAGGGTCCTTGCAAGACAACCTGCGATAACCGCCAAAAATCTAAAATCTAAATATGTGCCCGATCACGTCTATCTCTTCAGGTACTATCGACCTCTTCCACCAATCTATCCACAGAGTACTGCCCCACAAACATACAAATACCTTGGGAAGGTCTACCAAGTTGCCGGAGAAAAAAAACGGTGCCTTGATGCCACGTTGAATGTCAGACTGCCGCGACGACATCTTGTGGCATGCGCCGCTCTCTCCCTTCCATCTACGGAGGTCCAGGGGCCCAGGGGTTAGCGCGCTTGCGCGGACCCTGAGTAGGACTGTTGGACTATGGTACAACAGAAGCCCTTTCGTAAAACTTCTTTGCCAAAGAAAAAGTTTCCCGCGATAAGCCTCTTTGTGATAGGGGTGCAGTACCCAGAGGCTGTGCTGCTGCTAACGTGCGGTATCTTCTACTACTATGTACTTACAATACCAACACCAACAATGCCACCGCACCAGTGCGATGGCGAATGGATGGGTAGAGGCAGAGTCGGGACCCGCATGTACGCATGAGTGACCCTCGCTATGATCAATTAGCCAAATGTCTTGTCGAATACTCCATACACCTAAAAGCTGGGGAACGAGTATTAATAGATGCTTTTGATGTCTCAGATGAGGCGGTCATCGCGCTTATTCGTGCAGTACATTCTAAAGGGGGGATCCCTTTTGTCCAATTGCATCGTTCAAAGATTGCTCGTGAATTGGCCCTTACCGTTAGCCAGTCACAACTGGATGTTTGCCGGGCCGTGGCGCTGGTTCGCATAAAGAAAATGCAAGCATATATCGCTTTGCGGGGAGGGTACAACACGACGGAGCTGATAGACGTCCCGAAGGATAACATGGCGCTCATTGCTGGGATGATGCGCCACGTTGTGGACTGCCGAGTTAACAAGACTAAGTGGGTAGTGCTCCGCTGCCCCACGTCCTCATTTGCTCAACAGGCCCAAATGAGCACTGAAGCATTCGAAGATTTCTATTTCCGGGTCTGTACCCTTGACTATTCAAGTATGCTGCCTGCTATGGAGGCCCTAAGAAGTTTGATGGAAAAAACTGACAAGGTTAGTCTGGTCGGACCAGAGACTGACCTCCGCTTCAGCATAAAGGGAATTGGAGCTGTGACGTGCAGCGGGGAAAGAAACATTCCAGACGGAGAAGTCTTTTCCTGTCCAAGAAAACGTAGTGTTGAGGGGCATGTGCATTTCAATGTTCCAACGATCTATCAGGGCGTCCCGTTTGACAACATTCATCTGGAGTTTAAGGCGGGTAAAATAGTAAGAGCTACCTCCAGCAATGCGCAGAAGCTCAATGAAATTTTGGATTCCGACACCGGTGCCCGCTATATCGGAGAATTCTCGCTAGGACTCAATCCTTACATTCTGCACCCTATTCGTGACATCCTTTTTGACGAGAAGATCGCAGGCTCTTTTCACTTTACTCCGGGCCAAGCCTATTCTACGGGAGGAAACGGTAACAAAAGCCGTATCCACTGGGACATGGTATCCATCCAGAGGGCAGACTATGGTGGAGGGGAGGTGTGGTTCGACGGCGAACTCATCCGAAAAGACGGTCTATTCGTTTTACCAGCCCTGCAAAAGCTTAATGCTGGTCAATCCCTGGACTAAGGGACGTTGCGATACAAAGAAACAGGCAACTAGGAAGCCACTTGCGCTCACGCTTAGTTTGTTGCCATGGTGCCACGCATATCCATAGGTTGAAAGAGGGTCCATACGCCGGCTAAATACATTAGAAAGATGAGTACCCCCCACGGAAGAAATGCCCCTAGCCGGGAAGTCTTTGAGCCAAAAAGACCCGCACGCCCCCACGCCACGAATAGCCCTGCTAGCAGTCCAAGATCGAGCAGAAACAGTTCCCAGCCTACCAACCCTGGGAAGGCCCAAGAGCGTATAGACCAATTAGGTGTTCCTAGAAGGGGAAATCCTATATCAGAAAAAATTCTCTGAAAAGCCGGGATAAATGTGTGTGAGGCTGTAAAGAAGTGAAAAAGAAAATGGGCAAGCCACATCCCGAATCCTATGGGAACCAAACTTACGGCAAATTGGGAAAAGATTTGCTTCCAGCCTTCTTGGAGTTCCCCTAACCGTAGACTCAGCCACACTGCCAGGCTTGTTGTGATTATTGGCAAAACGAGCAGCGCCAAAATGTAGAACGCTGTGACTATCGGAAGTGTGGATGAAAATCCCCACGAGGTCTTCATCGCGTTTTCCCATTGGATGACTGGCGTCACCATACCCATGGCATTCGCAAATGCTCCAAATGTCAAAACTACAATGAGTACCGCCAGGTCGAAGCGGCATGAATACTTGCCTACTCCAGAGCGTCTGGAGTCCAGTATCAATTCTTTCCATGGAGATGAAACAATTAAACCAACGTTGTCTTTGGGACATGCCTGCACGCAATCCAGACAAAATGTACAGTCCATGTTCCCATGCTTGTGCGGCTGAAAAAGAAGCAGCTCACAGCCACGATGTTTTCTCTTGCTTTCCATAGCATTATCCCCCCGAATACACTCATAGGTGCGGCACGATGCGCACGCGGATGGTTCTCGCACCTGTACTTGTAGGGGGGAGTTAAGGGATTGCACAAAGTGAAATTGCCCAATGGGGCAAACATACTTGCAAAAAGCCGCATTCTTGAAGAGAACATCTATCAGCACCACCAGTAAAAAATACCCAGCTATTATCCCTGCCGTTAGCTTGGGGGAGTCCCATAGACTGAAGGCCTCATAGGCCCAGAAAAAAAGAGCTAGCAGCCCTATTGCAATCCACTTAGCACGCAGCCGTTTTGGCCAGCTCCGACGCCGGAACGGAAGAAGTCTCCGTGCTAAGTCGCGTGCTAGGGTAAAAGGGCAAGCCATGCAAAAGAGGTTCCCGGCAATCAGAAGTCCCATCACAGTCAATCCCCTCCAGTGCGTCCAAGGCAAAATTCCAGCGAGATTCATTGGACCGAATTGTGGCCCCCACCACCCTTCTACTATAACTAAGATTGCCAGCATTAATAAGGTCACCTGTAAGGATCTGCGAACGGCTTTTCTGCGCAGAAGGCTGCCAACTAACGGAGTCCTTAGGAGATCAAAAGGGCCCTTAGGAGAAGATTTACGAACAACCGCTGTAGGTGGGGAAGCTGCCGATCTTTGCGGACTGAGAAACTGAAAGACAATCAGACTGACAGGGACTAGGAAGGCGATAGAACCGGGTACCCACATAATGGCCCCGGCGGCTGCTTGATCCTCTAAAGTACTGATCCCGCCTATGCGTGGAGCTACGGAGTACGTAGGGTAAAGGACATGGTCACAAAAAGAAAGAAAGGCAGAGAGGATGGTATTTTGAAGGTCTGCTACAAGCAAATAGGGCACCATTGTCCAGCGGGGCCAACGGGCCTGGCTGGGCCACGGCTGGACAACCGGCCACCAGAAAAGTAGAGCAGTCCACAGAAAGCAAGCATGTTCTATTTTGTGCCAAGTGGGAAATTGAAGTGCCGCTTCGTAGAAAAAAGGTATATGCCAAAGGATATTTGAAGAAAGAAATAAAACGCAGCACACCGTTGGGTGTGTCAGAAATTTTCCGAGCGTCTTTAATGCCTTCCAGGAGAGGAACGGCCCCAGAATATTGGAAACCAGCCTCCGGGGAAGTCCGAGTAGAATTGGTAGATAGGGAAACCCGAGAAGCAAGAATGGGGGTACTACCATTGTGAGCAGCAGGTGCTGTACCATGTGTACTTGCAATAGGAGGTTCCCAAAAGTATCTAGAGGAGAACAAATAGCCAAAAATAGGATTAGCAGGCCGCCCGAGAAGCAGAGAAAACGCCAGAGTGGGAAGCGGGAGGGAGCCGTAATACGCAGCTTTCTCCACCCCCTTCTGTAGACCAATAGGAAGAAGAAGAGGGGAAACACGACTGCTGGCTCCCAACTCCAGGAAAGTATTGCGGCTTCTGCTACCTGTTCCATGGAACATTCAGCCTCTCGTACTGAGTGGTAGAAGACTTCCCGCAGACAAATGTCGATGAACGAAAAAATTGTTCCTTAAGAAAACCAGGCGCGCTATATCCCATAACCTTGTTGACGGAAGGTACAAAGCTCGACCACAGGCTTTTTAGAGCAACTATCATGGGGGGATGGATCCACGCGTGGCAGGAATATGTTTTGGACGTAGGGTAACCATATAGTCCACTAGTGCCCTTATCTCGTAAGGGCTAAGGTTTTTCCCGTAGGCGGGCATATTCCCACCCCCCTGAAGGATTTGACGAGTTAGCTGCTGCGCCGTTAGACGAGTCCCAACGTCTGCCAGGTCTGGGCCACGGTGTCCTCCTATGCCACCAAGAGCGTGGCAATTACGACACTGCTTGAACTGTAGAATGGAAGCGCCGGCAAGCTCAAGAGGAGTGCGACCTTCCAAGAACTTTAGGGGAATAGGCGCGGCTGTCCAAGCATTCATGTCCGGCGACCACGGAGCAGTGTATCCTAAGTAAGTCAATAGTCCAACGGAGAGATAAATGAGAACCACCGCCAAGACGGCAACGGGACGTCTCCTCCAACTCTTTTCTCCTTCGTTAGAAAGGAATGGAAGTGATAGTAACAAGCCCCCAAAAAGCAATGGAGCACCTAAAATGACCACATCCTCCATGTAGTCTGGCAGTAGCGCCGCCAAAGCGAAAAGCCACATAAAGGGAGCATCTGGACGGGGTACGGAATCAATCTGTGTTGGGATAGGTGGTCCCATGGGACCCTTTGGTCCAAAGATCGCCGCGCAGATAACAATACCAAATAAAACAGTTGCAGCGGCTATTAAGTCCTTACCAATCGCCCTTGGAACAAATGGAATACCCTCTTTTACCAGAATGGTGCGATATTCAGCGTCGTAGGTGGCCTTTCTAACTTGTGTCCCTGGTTTTGGATACTCACTGATACCCTTTAAAACTACTAGATATAAATGGAGCCCAATGATGGCTAATGCCAGTCCAGGAAGTACAAACACGTGTAAGGCGAAGAAGCGCGAAAGGGTATCCGCCGAAATAATCCCTCCCCCTAATACAAGGTGGACAAGCTGATCTCCTAAGAGGGGCACGCGCGCAAGAATGGAAGCACCGATGCCTAGCCCCCAGTAGGCGTCTTCATCGAAGCGGAGGATCTGTCCCGTAAAAGCCAGTCCAAGAGTGAGGGCTAGTAGGGCACATCCGGAAATCCATGTCATCTCCCTAGGATATTTATAAGCGCCCCAGAGAAATACCTGAGTCATATGCAATGCCATGAGAACGACCATGAAATTGGATCCCCAACAGTGCATACCCCGCAGGAACCATCCCAACTCTTGATAGATGGTTAGGTAGCGCAGCGTAGAATAAGCTTCTGAACCAGAAGGTATGTAGACTAAGGCTAGGCACATCCCACTTACAACCTGGACAGCCAAGCATAGCAGCGTTGCACTGCCAAAGACGTAGAACCAACTTGCGGAACTTTTTGGGACCGGATGTCCCGCCGTCTCCCTGAACATATGGGAAACGTGCAGGCGGTCATCAAGCCAAAAAGCCGCGTCTCGCAGTACTCGCATCACAACCATCACCCGTAAGCCAATGTTTGAAGGCGTTGACTTCTCACCTTATTTTAGCACTTGCTGTTTCTTCCTTGCCCTGCAATGAGGTATCCTCAGGGTGCGCCCTTAAGAAACATTCGCTAGAGTCGGGAGGACACCGCCTCTGATCCAGAGCTTCTTCTCCTCAATCTTAGTTTCATATTCAAATAGGCCTCGTGGAGGGGGGCCAGCCGCCCTGGAACCATCTTGGTAGTAAACTCCTCCATGACACGGACAAAAGAAGAGTTTGGATTCGGCAAACCAGCGCACGGGACACCCTAGATGGGTACAGTTAATGGCAAAAACCTGAAAAACATCTCCCTTTAGCCGGCGGACCCAGCAAGGAATTTCCGTAATTGCCCCATCCCAGGGGCGATGGGTTGGGTTCCTATATTTCGAAAGTCGTGTCTCTTCCTCCGGAAAAGAGTCGATCTCTCCAAGTGCGATCCAATGGAGTGTAGGCCTCTTGATAAAACTGGAAAAAATATACCCCACTATCGGAATACCCACCATAATCCCAGCGGCAATATTTAGCCCAATGCCCACCTTTAGTAGGAAGTCACGCCGGGAGGACTGGGTCCTATCGCAGAATCTACCGTCTCCTGCCATCTCAGTGGAGCCCTTCCGACCAGTGGTCTTGCTGTTATTCATCTTTCATCCCCTGTTGGACATGATCATTCCGCAATTAGGGGTTACGCCCTTGTGACGCGCAAATCACCCCCCATTCTAAAGAAATAACCCTCTCCCTGCCATTCTATTCAACGTTCTTTAGCCATCCAAGCTACCACATCCGATACATCTTGAGCAGACATTGGCGATAACTCTTTCCAGTTTGGATGACCAACCTCCGGGCGACCAGAAATAATAATCGTTCGCAAATACTGGTTGGATACCAGTCCTAGATAAGAAGACTCTGTGATTGATCCCCATACTTTGGTTCTTGTATCCCCTACATGACAACGAGCACAATATGTGGAGAATACAGTTGCTCCGTGTTCGGCATTCCCTAAGGGAGCAGTGTAGGCAGGTAGTGATTGGGATGTTTCCCCAGGGGATGCCCATGCATAAATCCCTTTTACAAGTACATTAATCTGTGCCTCGGTTAACCGGCCCCCTCTTTTTTCCGAAAACGCTGGCATGGCCGTCCCTGGAACGCCATCAGCAATTACCTGGTACATTCTCTCCGGAGCGATCAAAGAGAGGTACGTACTATTGTTCAGATTGATGACTGGGGAAATCACACCTCTCCGGTCTGCATGACAGGCAATACAGTTGGTCGCATAGAGGCTATGAAAGTCCAAATTGGATTCCGGAGGCCTCCACAAACTGGTAACTGCTGGTCTACCAGGCATCCTACAGCCTCCCAGGAAAAGCATTCCACCTACCGTGACATACAGCCATGCCATGGCCGACAACGTAAGTTGCTTACCTGCATCCACAGCTTTCCTACGGAGGTATCTCATTCCTTTTACGCATTCCTTCTACACCCATCTTATCTACAAGAGGCCAGGTCTGCCTGGTGCCAATCCTAGCAGACCTATACACTACGGTCCCTGCCACTAAACCAAACGTCACCTGGCTGAGGATGAACCAAGGCCAAGAGATGTGCACTGCAAGTGCGGGGTTGACAACATTTAGGAAGGAATAGACCAAGGAGCTCCAAACAAGAGGCGCCGCAATACCTCCCCAGATCCATCCGAACTTTGCTGGAAGGGTTGGTAGCAGGGCCACATATAAAAGCCCGACTAAGACAGAAAGGGAAACATGGACCATAATACCCACCAAGAGAGCTGAAAAGTGGAATTGCATGAGAGCCTCTTTACCCATTACCCCTAGATTAGGTAGGCTGGCCGTGGCTACTAGATTGATTGGGTACCAAATACTTCCCTCCAGATACCCAAAAGTCATAGCTACGGCTGCCATTGCAATCCCGCCAGATACTCCTCCAAGAACTCCGGAAAAATAGCTGTGCACGTATATTGGAACCTGGACTTGGTATTTTCCTTGCAGGTAGGAGATAGTGCCTTCCGACATCGGTACCGGCACAGCCCGTTCCTCCAGGGGTTTTAATTCTACCACCTCATGCCGTGGGTAAGGAAAGACATCCACAAACCAACCAACGAACGCTATTGCCGCACAAAGGAGCCCGGTAAAGGAGACTACCAAGTTAGTTACCAGTCCAGCAAAGAGAAGGACTACGGCAAATGCAGCTATCATGGGCCACGGAGTTGGTGCAGGTAACCGAACGGAAACTGCCTCCTGAGAATCGAGCGATTTTGACATATACGGAAAGAAAATTCCTGGCTCTACTGACCACCAGTCACATAGACAGTAACAAAGACGACTACCCAGACTACGTCTACAAAGTGCCAATACCAAGCCACCATTTCCACGTGTTCATGATGCTCCGACCTAATTTTCCCTATGAGACTCATAACAAAAACAAGCAAGAGTAGGAATAAACCAGCAATGACATGGCTGGCATGAAGTCCTATGAGCGAATAGAAAGTAGAGCCGAAAACGTTTGTGGCAAGTGTAAAGTGGCGATGACAGATGAGCTCGTACCATTCGTAGGCCGTGTATCCTAGAAAAGTTACTCCCAGGAGGATAGTAATCAGCCACCAGCAGTGAAACCTTACTAATCGACCCCTTTGAAGCGCCCTTTCGGCGAAAGCGATAGTCGCACTACTCGATAACAAAGCCATGGAGGCAAAGGTAGGGCACTCGAGGATTTCTTTTGGAGAAGGTGGGTTCAGGCTTTTACCGATGTAAAATGCGTAGGCAATGAGAAAGATGCAAAACAGGGCACTCTCTGCAGAGATGAGAGAAAGCATAGCCACCCTTCTCACAGAGGGCAGCCCCCACTCGGCGGTAGGAGATGATGAAAGTTCACCCAGCGTATCGTTATTCATGAATATAGCACAGGTAAGCCATACTTTTTTTCAGTTATGCTTCCAATCCGGCTCATCTGGATGCTTCAAATCCCACAGTGGCCGTGCACTACGAACCTCCGGCAATTTTTCGAAATTATACTCAGCAGGTGGGGAGGTAGTCGCCCATTCTAATGTCCACGCATCCCAAGGGTCATCTCCAGCCTTTTTCCCCCTATAATAGGAGTAAAACAGATTAGTTAAAAAAACTAGGATCCCCATAGCTTGAAAGACGACACCCACGCTGGAGAGAAGATTGCCAGCTTCCCATCCGCGGTCTGCGGGGTAGCTATAGATGCGTCGGGGCATCCCCAGGATGCCCATGATGTGTTGGGGAAAGAAAGTCAGGTGGAATCCGACGAGGAATAGCCAAAAATGCCAACGCCCCATCGTCCCATCCAACATGCGGCCGATCATTTTCGGATACCAGTAGTAAAAGGCTGCGAAGATGGAAAAAAGTAGTCCACCGACAAGAACGTAATGGAAGTGGGCAATGACAAAATAAGAATCATTGAGCTGCCAGTCAAAGGGCGTGGTGGCGAGCATAACTCCTGTCAAGCCAGCAATTAGAAACTGGAACAGGAATGCGATAGAAAACAGTAACGGTAGCTCCATGCGGAGCTTGCCTCCATACATTGTGCCAATCCAATTGAAAATCTTAATTCCAGTCGGGACAGCTATGATAAAGGTGGAGGCAGAAAAGAAGGTGTTGCTGATAGAGCTCATTCCCACAGTGAACATGTGATGCGCCCAAACTCCAAGGCTGATGAAGGCGATCATCACGCTCGCCATTACCATAACCGGATATCCAAAAATGGGCTTACGCGAGAACACTGGGATGATCTCCGAGACAATGGCAAACGCAGGTAGGATAAGGATATAGACTTCTGGATGCCCAAAGATCCAGAAAAAGTGTTGCCAGAGAATGGCGGAGCCTCCCGCTTGAGTGTCGAAAAACTTTGCCCCTAGGTAGCGGTCCAGACATAGCATAATTTGGCAAGCAGAAAGCGGAGGCATCGCAAGAATGATGAGGAACGCCACAACCGCATTAAGCCACACAAAAAGGGGCATTCGGTTGAGTGTCATTCCCCTACAGCGCAAGCAAAAAATGGTGGCTAATAGATTAATGGCCGTGGCCACGCTCCCAATACCGCCAGCCAGGAGGGAAAGAGTCCAATAATCTGTGCTATGCCCCCTAGAAAATGCCTTGGCTGTTAGGGGTGAATAGGCAAACCAACCAACATCTGGGGCAGACCCCGTACCGTAAACCCCAGACCCACCCAAGTAGCTGAAGAAAAGTAAAAACCCACTGAATAAAAATATCCAAAAACCAAATGCATTTAACCGCGGGAAAGCCATGTCTCTTGTTCCTATCATGATAGGAACAAGATAATTCGCTAGTCCCAGTATCAGTGGCATGCCGACCAGAAAGACCATAGTGGTGCCATGCATAGTAAAAAACCGATTAAACGTACCTGGATTAAGAAAATGGTTGTTAGGAACAGCTAACTGGACACGAATAGCGGCCGCCATTATCCCCGCTAATACAAAAAATACTAGACCAGATCCAAGATACATCATTCCTAACTTCTTATGATCAACCGTATAAACAAGTTCCTGGACTAGACCTGGAAGGAACTGCTTTTCCATCCCCATCTTTGTAGAGATAGCATCAGTCTGGGCGCCCAATCTGTTTTCCATCAACTGTTCTTCCTATCGCAAGGTCTCTAAATAAGCCACGACTTCATGGATTTGGGATGGAGTCAAGTGCATGTCTGGCATAAAGCAACCTGGCTTTAGAAGCTGTGGGTCACGTATCCAGGCGACAAGGTTTTGATGCGTATTTTCGGCTACCCCTGCTCCAATGGTATGTCGACTCATTAGATGTGTTAAATCCGGTCCAAGAGTACCCTCCGCGGCGGTCCCATTAATTCGATGGCAGTTTATACAGGCAGTTGAAAAGAACGTTTTTTTTCCACTAGCTGCCGGGTCTATACCGCCCCGGCTAGGGGTTCCATGCGAAGTGGCTGCTATAGCTAATGGCCTAGATCGAGTAGAAAGCCCCTTTTGGCTAGCGATCCAACATTGAAACTCTTCTGGCGTATGCACTATCACACGCAGCAGCATAAAGGCGTGCTGGGCTCCACAGTATTGGGCACAACTTCCCAAATAGACTCCCGTTCGCAGAGGTTCGATCCAAGTCATGTTAGTTCTGTTAGGGACCAATTGCATCTTCCCAGCAAGCTGTGGTACCCAAAAGCTATGAAGTACATCTGCAGATTTCAACACGATTCGAGTAGGCGCAGGATGAGCAGCAGAACTGACCGGCACATGGATTTCATTTGCTGTCTTCACCTCATACTGGGGATAGCCTACTTCCCACCACCACTGGTGCCCTGTTACCTCCACTATCAATGCATCTTCCGGAAGGTTTCTGTTCTGAATTTCTCCAATAGTGCGGGCCGTCACTAGAATCAGCACGAGCGTAATTATAATGGGAACTACTGTCCAAGCTAATTCAATTTGAGAACTGCCGTAGATTTGAGGAGGTTCCTGCGTACCATCCGTAGGACGTCTCCGATAACGTACTACCACAAATAAAAGTGCTGCTGTGACCACCACAAAAATCCCTGAGCAAATTGCCAGTACCAGTACAGAGAGCTCATAAATGGCGCGTGCAGGAACAGAGCAGGGATGAAAACTGTTAGGAACCATATTGATCTCGGAGACAGCTAGTCTTGGAGTCCAAAGCATCCCGATAAACAGAAGCGTAGCGAGCACCACGCGGCATTTGCAAAACACTGCCTGCACCACTGTACAACCGCGCTTTCTCCAGAAAGTCTCCATCTTCAAGTCATTACGCGGGAGCGTAAGGAGAAGACAACACTTTTCCCATTAAATGGAGAAGGGAATGGGTACATCTCTACAGGAGGAGAGTGACAGCATGGTACCAGCATATTCCCCCACTGGCCAGCTACTCTAGTTTTCGCATTAATTCATCCTTTAGAGTGGTGCGAAGCCAAAAGAGGAAGGATTCTACCTGCCTTGGTAGGGGGGAATGCCAAGTGGATAAAATGGGGCTAATTTTCGTTGAAACGGGACGGCTCTACCTTCCATTCCCTTCGGGTAGCCCCTGGCAGGCAATCTACACTCCCCGCCCCTTCACCTAACGTACGTATCGGAATATTTCTCGGAGGATAATCCAATACGGAGGGCTGGGGGATAATCACCCCCTACGATTTGCTACCGGAATAGTCTCGCTGTAACTTCCGCAGCGTGCCGACCTTATTTGAGTATAAGCATGTGGAACCCACCCGGAAGAAAATTACGGAAGCCAATGCGTCTATTCCGGAGACAAGACCTTTTTTACCAACCCCTCTACTTGGCTACTTGGTTAATCCACCTTAGTTTAATTCCCATTCCGTCACACAGCACATTGGCAATGACAGAGCAATCTAACGTTCCGGTTCTCCTGGTTCTCCTATTCTTTCCCTATGCCAGTGTGCAAATGGCACCTGTGGTGCTACTTGAAAACAAGTTCTACATCAACCATAATCCATTCTGGATAGGATATAGCCTCAGTATTGCAACAGCATATCACGTGACTTATACTCACCGCTCGTAGGAGACAACGAAGTAACTACTAAATTAGTAATTTGAAGTAATGAAACTAGGCAACCTTACTAAGCGCAATCTGGTACTAAGCATCAGTGAAGAACTTAATCTGGTACAACAGGATGTTTCCCGAGTGATACAAAAGACCCTGGACCACATCATTGCATCCCTTGCCAAGGGGCAAGACGTAGAATTACGCAACTTCGGCGTATTTGAGGTCAGGCTGACAAAAGCGAGGATCGGGCGCAACCCTAATAAGCCGGAAACAGATGTGGTTATTCCGGCCCGCGCGGCGGTAAAATTTAGGCCGGGTAGAGTTATGCAGCGCCGTGTAATACTACGGACTGAGGAACTAAAAAAGCATTCCCAGTGAATCGATGAATAAGAAAGAGGCGACTAGTCTTCTCGGTCTTGGTAGTTATTAATATGTAGTTTATGTAGTTTAATGCATAGTAAATGCATCTATTTTCAGGCAGACTTGTATATCACTTATATCACCAGAACTCATGGACCAGGTTCTGTAACCAAGTACAGATCATGTAAGGCAGAAGCGTGCTCCCCTTTGCTGTTCTTTGGTAGCTTCTACTATTTCCATGTGATACCTGCAGAGTCGGTCAGAGTCGGTTGCGCTCCATAGGAAAGTTCTTTCCTGAGGTTTGGTGGCTTTGTCTACTCTCCCCCGCTTTCCCAAAGCCATACTAAAAGAGAAAGCTCAGGCGCCCCCTAGTCTAATGGCTGTAGAAGTATTCCATCAACTTGGCAAAGAAATGCCCGGATGTTTTCCACCCTTATGGGGAAAGCCCTCATACGCTGTTATGCCGTTGAGGTTAGTGTATACTATTACCGTGGAATGCTGGAGGACTCCTGTCTGGGATGCTAACAAAAACAGAGTCGCGGATTATTAAGCGATCTATCTATGATAACGCAACAAGCACGTGCTACCGCGCAACCTAAGCTTGTCTAAGCTGCCCTCCAATTGCATCCATCCTGCCACGCTGACTTTAGACTTTTACTAAAGCCTTAGCTTATTTTGTCCAGGCAAGTATTGTCATCTCACTTTCCACAGGAATTTCTGAGTATTTCTCGATACCTATTAATGCCATTAGTCGTCTCTTTTTTTAGAAGAGAGATCAAATCCAGAAAGCAACAAGGCTTTATTAGATAATAGCGGCAATGCTTCCGACAGTCCTATCTCGAAACATTTGTAGACACGAAACAACTGCTCCTACATTAGGAAGGTAGGGTGAGGACAATGATCCATGCAAAACTTTTGTTTTCCTTGTGAGAGAGGGGCTATACTGTTGCCTCCCTCCTCTGGTGCTACCGGCACCGACTACCCATGTACCATAACATATTGATCCCCTTGGAAAATAGTGTGGCAGACTCTACAATTTTGGGGCACGTCTGCCGGTTGGCTCACTCAACTGGTGGACACTTACATCTCCTCCATGTAGCAAGCGGATGGGTAGCTAGAAATTACGATCAGCTAAATCTCACTGAGAGCGAAGAGATGAAAAACGATCTGAGATACCTTCAGTCTGTGGCACAGGCCCTTCAAAATGGAGGCCTTAATTGCAATTATGAACTTGCTATGGGTGAGCCCTCAAATGAGATCGTCCGGGTTGCCAGGGAGCGTGAAGTAGACCTAATAGCCATGTCTACCCACGGACACCGCTTTTTGGGAGATTTGATTTACGGAAATACTGTCGACCGTGTTCGTCACCGGGTAGGGGTTCCAGTACTACTCCTCAAGGCTTCAGGTAAGGAAGAAAGATAAAAAGGCCGCCTTCTGTTTTTAGACGGGAAATTTGGGTTGCTATCGCGAAGTGCCCTCTATAGAGAGGTATTAACACTCTGATACTATTCTGACAGTTCCCTTTTATTTAGAACCGGATCATTGGTTTAAGTCGTTTAAGTTGCCATTCTGGTTGCAAGAGTGTACCCCTTGATTCGAATTCTAGCAGCTTACTGACTGGAAGGAGTACCATTCCAGGGACTCCCTGTGCATTAACCCGGACGGTCATGTTTATCTTTCCAGTAAAAAAGTCAAAATCTCCACGTCCTAGTAGATTAAATCCTGGTCCAGTTAGCTGCAGGTTCTTAGTAGTCACTTTCCGATTCTCAACTTGAAAGGCTACGTAGGCCCTTCTCGCAGGTTCATACCCAATACCAGGAATAATCTGATTTAAGATGGGAGAAAGAGGTCTAAGAAATGGAACCGAGAGGACACTACCTTCTTCAATACGGATATAACCGCTACCCAGCATGCCTGCTTTCCCATCCGCACTGACTCGAAAGCGGTAGTTTCCGCTTAAAAACCCATTGGACTTAGCGTAGCCGAAAAAGAGCTCTGTAAGACGTGAACACTCGACGTGAGAAAGACGAACATCTAGTTCGCAAGTTGGTTGGGGAGAGATGTTAAAGTGAACATTGGCTTGCAGGGCCACCGAGCCCTGAAAAAGCGCCGCGGAGGGGATCCGTACTTTTACCTGGCTACCTTCGACATGTACTATGGCTCGAGTGGCTCCAAAGCACAGTGTCCGCTCAAACAGATCATAGTCTAGTCCAGCCTGGGAACGGATTCGCACTGAAAGGGCGTTAAGGTGAGGACTGGAGGGGTGTAGGTATCCGTCCGCTAAGATAATGGGAGGTGAGTGAAATCTGTAAGGAGAGACTGCCTGCGCTAGTTGTGGGCTAAGCCAAAGCATGACATCTTCTGGCATCAACGTGGAAACAATGTTATGTAGGCACAATTGCCCATTTCTAAAGTTATAGGAAAGGGTTCCAGACCCTCTGCTCTTCTTGCATTGCACCTCAAAGTCACGACAGGTAATAGACTGAGGAATGATTTCAATCTTGGAAAAACCATAATCTGCCCACGCGCCGCGCACAGAAGTACGACCAATGCTCAATTCTCCCCGACCAGAAAGAAGGTCTAGTGTGCGGCCACTGAGCCGGAGAGTAAGCCTGGGCGCATCTAGAAATTGCGTCTGTTCCAGAAGCTTGCGAATCTTTAGACCGAAGAAGTCGGAGAACTCCTTTGGATTTAGGGTGCTACCAAGCTGAATTCGAAGAAGCTTTTTGGTCTTCTGAGCGTCCGCACGGAGCATGCCAGAGCGACCCTGAACGAGTAAATCCCGTATAAACCATTGCCCATTTTCGAACAGAAAGCCTAGCTCTAGGCGGTGCAAGAAAGACTTACCATAAAAGAACTTGCACATGACCACAGATCCGAAGACCGTGTATCGCGGATGGTCTCTACCCCAGGAGAGGTGCGTTGTAAAGTCAATTTGAGAAGAAGCTCCTGTTTGCAGTTTTGGCACGACGAACTTCTGAAGCCTATTACGCGGAAAGAATTCCGTAAGGAGCGGCCGCAGATTGAGAGAGCTACTTATTGTAAACTTCCCCTTTGAGGTAAGAGAATCTACTATCCCAGACCCCTCGAGGGTACCTTCCGTATCTCTTATGTACAGTTTATGCATTTCCAAAACTCCGTTAGTGCAACGGGCTCTCAATTCCAGTTCCCGAAGAAAAATACCGCGGTATCGAATATTCTTTCCATGAAGGATTATCTTGTGTACCTGGAACATCTGTGGAGCAGTGGGGTCGCCTTCCACTACCACATCTACTTGGACTGGTTTATCTAGATATCGGATTTTTCCCAACGCTCTAGCCGCGCACTCTATCATTTTCCAGTTAGTCCCGTTGGGCTGCTGTGACAAAGCACTCGCTAGAAATTGGAATAAAAATGGGTTACGAATGGAACCACTGACCACAAAGTGGATGTTTCTAAAAGTAAATTCTGCAGTAGAAAGCCTCAGACAGCCGGATTGCAGAAGTATTTTAGCGCTCAGGTCTTGAATAGACAAATGCCTCTCTGCCTCCTCCGGTAGAGGAATATCCAACGAAGCGCCGTCTAGCTGTACTTCCTTGACAAGAGACTTTCCCAAAAGAAATCGGCTGATACTCAGTGAGCAAGTAAGGTGTCTAACGCGAGCGCATAAGCATAACCTATTTCCCTTGGTGGATTTTAGGACGGCATTCTTTGCAATGAGGCCCCGAAATGGGCTAAAGGAAAGGCGTTCAATCTGAACTTGAAAACCGTCTCTTTCCAAGGCAAGCCCGACACGGCGTTTCACCATCTCTCCAAACCCAGCGCCCCAGAGGAAAGTCAGCCCCAGCGGTAAGCTAATAAGCAGGATCAGTAAAAGAGCAAGCGTTAGCCTGACCATGGGAAGGATAGATGCAAGAAAGGAGTCAAGCTGAGGAAAGGATACAAGACATAGATTAGAAAAGACCTTTTCTTCCGAGCCTTAAAGCCTTAAAGGAGTTGGTGGGGATCTACATCTACAGAAAGAGCCACATCCGATGGGATGGATAACTTATCCAAAGTCATCCTTAAGGCTCGTGCAACTACGGAAATCCCTTTGGCGCGAATTGCAAGGTGGAATCGGAATTTTCCTTTCACTCTTTGCAGGGGAGCCGGTACAGCTTCACCTATTCTAACTGTGGGCGGTAGCGTCGCAGCTAATTCATGAGCCACTTTCTTGGCAAGAGAATCGGCATGCTCTCGCGAGCTGGAACGTAATGTGAGGAGAATGAGATGGGAAAATGGGGGATGTCCACAGTACCGTCTAAATCGTATCTCTTGCTCGAAAAAGCCCTCATAATTTCGTTGACAGGCAAATTTGATATAAGGGCTAAATGGGGTGAATGTTTGTATGAGAACCTCTCCCCGTATCGCTCCTCTTCTAATACTGCTGGCTATCCGGGTAAGGAGCTGGAAAGTTCGTTCTCCTGCGCGAAAGTCCGTTATATGAAGACTGAAGTCAGCGTTTACAACGCCAACAAGAGTTACGTTGGGAAAATGAAGGCCTTTAGCGATTATCTGTGTACCAATCAATAGGTCAATCTGGCCGAGTTTGAAGAGCTCTAACACTTCTTCATAAGCATTCTTCCGCGTCATAGAGTCGGCATCTACCCTCACAATACGAGCGGTAGGAAAGAGCTGTCTGGAAATTTCCTCGATTTTTTGTGTGCCTATTCCCGTATGACGAATGGAAGAATCTCTACAAGACGGGCACTTTGAGGGAGATGGAACTGTGTGGCTGCAAAGGTGGCAAATTAGTCTCCCCGTGTGATGATAGGTCATGGAGAGACTACAATTAGGGCACTGGCAAACATGGCCGCAGATAGTGCAAATCATTGCAGTGGAAAATCCACGACGATTAAGGAATAGAATGGTCTGCTCACGGCGATTTAAACGCTCTTGAATAGCTGAGCATAGTGGTTCGCTGAGAATAGGCTGCCGCCGCCCCCCTAAGCGTCTTAGTTGTCGGAGATCTAGAATGCGCATAACAGGCAAAGAACAGCTGTCTATATGACTCCCTAATCGAAGGAGATGGTACTTGCCGTTACGTGTGTTGAGGAAGCTTTCTAGTGAAGGGGTAGCACTGCCCAACAGAATGGCACATTTCTCCTGGCTGGCTCTCAAAACAGCTATATCTCTTGCGTGATATTTAGGAGATTCCTCCTGCTTGTAAGCAGCTTCATGTTCATCATCTACAATGATTAGACCAAGGTCATTTATCGGGGAAAAAACGGCACTGCGTGCCCCAATCACAACTCGGACCTGTTTAGAATGGATTTTCTGCCACGCATCGACGCGGATACCTCTGGAGAGGTGACTGTGCAAGACTATTACCTGATCTTGAATAGAGGGAAAATGGGATCTAAGCTGCTCCGATATTTGAGGGGTTAATGAAATTTCCGGCACAAGCACCATCGCGGTACGACCAAGGCGTAGGGTTTCCTCAATTGCACCCAGGTAAACCTCAGTTTTGCTGGCTCCGGTTGCTCCGTATAAAAGTATCGGCCTGGAATGTTCGGGGTCTCGGATGCATGCAGCCACTTCCCGTAAAGCTGTCTTTTGTTCTGCACTTAACTCGGATGCCCTGTTTTGTGAGCAAAGCTCTTTACCGTGGGAATGTCGGTACACCTGTTCCTTCTCAATGCAGACTAGTCCGCGCCGCTCTAAGCCATGAGCCAACGTACTGGTGCCATGAGCCAACGTACTGGTTCGTTTCACCCTTTTTTCCGCATCGGCAAGTGTCAGTTTTCTCTCTGGATGCTGTAGACTGAGTAGCAACCGTGCCTGGCAAGGGGCTTTCTCCTCTAGGAGAGAGCGTTCATTAGCATCTATCTCGCGCGCCGACCTGAAAATATAGCATCCCCTTCTGGGTAGCGTCCGCACCTGCGCCTTACGCAAGACAGATGGCAACACACATCGTAGTGCTGCTCCCAAGGAGCAACAGTAGTACTTGGCCATCCAATGCGCCAGACTGATTAGAACGGGTTGAATTGAGGGGGCGTCGCTTACTTCACAGATAGCACGCAACCCCTTCTCCGACTCGTTTCCAGGGGAGCTAGAAATATCAATAACGATCCCTTGAACGACACGCGTACGAAGGGGGACAAGGACGCGTGTTCCCGCCCTCACCTGAATTTGTAGCAGTCTTGGGACGAGGTAGTCTAGCGCCCTTCCTGTGGACCGACCTACCACAACTTTGGCAACCACGGGCATCCTAAGCTGTCCAACCCCTATTTTCAGTCACGCACGGGAAAGAAACAGCACCTGAAGTCCCTTCATGGGAAGTGACTTCAGACCTTCCCAGAAGCTAATTCCCTATTCAGTTAAGACGTCCCTATAAGTCATACCCGCAGGAATCATTGGGAGCACATGTTCTGTATACGGTACCATGACATCCAACACGTAAGCCTCTTTACTGTCCAGTAAGCGTTGAATGGCAGCACGAAGATCGCATTTGTGACAAACACGCTCCGCCTGCACCCCAAATCCTTTACAAATTGTCACATAGTCAGGATAGATGCGTTTAAGGTCTTTAGGATCACCAAGGAAGGTATGAGCGCGGTTGCTGCTGTGAAAACGATCCTCCCACTGGACTACCATGCCTAAATGCTGGTTATTAAGGATGACAATTTTAGCAGCAATTCCTTCGATGTGGGCAGTGGCTAATTCCTGGATGTTCATTAGGAGTGATCCATCACCATCGATGTCAATTACCTGTTTGCCTGGGCGGGCAATTTTGGCACCCATAGCAGCTGGATAGCCAAACCCCATGGCGCCGAGACCAGCTGAGGTTAGAAAGGTACGTGGACAAGTGAACTGGTAGTGCTGGGCGGCCCACATCTGATGTTGCCCTACCCCTGTGGTAAGAATAGCCTCGCCATGAGTTAACTCATCGAGCAAACGGATGACGTACTGAGGCTGAATCAGATCATCAGTATCCTTGAATGTAAGTGGAAACTGCTTCTTCCATGTTCCAATCCGTTCATACCATTGCGCGAAACGGTCGAAACCCGCGGTAATTCGACTGCTTCCCATCTGGGACAAGAGGTAGTTTGCCCTGGATAGGGCGTACTTTAAATCGCTGAGGATAGCAACTTGTACCGTCCGATTTTTGTTAATTTCGGAGCGGTCAATGTCAATGTGGACGATCGTGCCATGCTTACAAAACTCCTCAAACTTGCCCGTAACGCGGTCGTCGAATCGAACTCCGATTGCCAGAAGAAGGTCAGCTTCGTTTACCGCGTTGTTAGCATAAACTGTACCATGCATGCCAAGCCACTTGAGGGAAAGAGGATGAGTTTCTGGGAAGCAGCCGATACCCATAAGGGTAGTTGCAACTGGGATCTGCGTACGCTCGACGAATTCAAACAGTTCCTGACTGGCATTACCAGAAACTACCCCACCCCCACAGTAGATCATTGGGCATTTAGCCCGCTCAATTAGTTGGATTACCTCATAGAGAACCTGGTCCTCAATTTGCACAACCGGATTATACCCGCGCAGGTGGATCTCTCTCGGATACGGATACTTTGGAGAGGCCCTTTGAGTCTGAATATTTTTTGGGATATCGATTAGTACTGGCCCGGGACGTCCAGACTGGGCGATATAGAAAGCCTCTTGCACCGTTCCAGGAATGTCCTGGATATTGCAGAGCAGGTAGCTATGCTTCACTACTGGCAGTGTCATTCCGACGATGTCCGTTTCCTGAAAAGCGCCGCGTCCAATCATCGACTGAGGGACTTGACCTGTAATGGCCACTAGTGGAATTGAATCCATGAACGCGTCGGCAATGCCAGTAACTAGATTTGTAGCCCCTGGGCCAGAGGTAGCCATACAAACTCCAACTCGTCCACTTGCCCTAGCGTATCCCTCCGCTGCAAATATACCTCCCTGTTCATGACGTGGGAGAACCACTCGAATTTTTCGAGACTGCGTCAGCGCCTGGTGAATGACCATGGAAGCGCCGCCCGGATAGGCGAAAATAACTTCCACCCCCTCTCTTTCCAAGCAGCTAACAAGTATTTCAGCCCCATTTGCCTCCCCGCTAGAAATCGAACGCTCGCATACAGGTATGCCGGAAACATGGGGATGAGGGGTAGGGGAATCCATAACGGTCTTTTTACACGGTCTTTATTAAAAAGGTTACTCACCGTAACTTAGAACAAAAACTGTCCACGGCGCTGGACAATAGCATAGTGTGTAAACAGCAGTAAGGGCAAGAGCTAAAGGTTTACGGGGCTAACTTGGCCTAGCTACGAACCACAAAGCCGAGGCATTCTCCACCAGATGGATGAGCGTGGACTCACAAACACTTTAGCACTTCACAGGATTCACCACGGTGAGCAGATATCTCCTCTTGCCAACTAAGGTCCTAGGACACAATAATAAGAAGAGGGAAAAGGGAGTATCCGCTGTCCCAATAAATGAGCCACGATGGCATCGTATAGCTTCCTTAAGCGTCGATGCAAAGTGATTTGAACTCGGAGTTTCTATGATAATTAATTAATGTCTTTCACGCGGTGACGGTAAACAAGGTTGGGCGTCGGAAAAGCGGCCTTTCAGAAGGATCTCCTATCCATCCCTAATGATCTTTGGGATGCGGGCAGCAGAAGGCTTTGGAGAAGAAAGCCTTCTGCAGGGGAAAAAAGCTGCTGGCGGTAATCTCTGAGTCTGGAAGAGAGTTATTTCCGGTGGGCACTGAGGCGGGGCACAGGCGTGCAAGACGGCTAGCGACTGGCTACATTCCCTTACATTGTCCCCCATAAGGTAAACTTAAGGTAAACTTTTTTCAAAAGGGTTGACTATTCTGGTCTATTGGGCCATCCAATTGAAGGCTTCTTACGCGGGTCATACGCGGGTATACGCGGGTATAGCTTAGTGGCAAAGTTCCAGCCTTCCAAGCTGGTTAGGAGGGTTCGATTCCCTCTACCCGCTTCCCCCACAATTGCTAAGTATAATTTTGTGCGAAAACTACTTTTGAGCGCGATGAGACATCCGCAATATGCGGCGGTAATATGCGTGTGGATTTACGAAAGTGGTGCGTGAATCTTGTTCCTGTAACTGAGGGAGGGGAAGGAAGTAAGGAAAGCAACACCGAGCTTCAGGCGGCATGTGTGTGGAATCTTGTAAATGCTTATCTCCACCGTGCGTCTTGAGGATTTTTGGATGACATCTGTCCCGCCATCAACTCCACCTCTCCACTTTGGTAGGACCAGAGCGAGAGGTTCCGGCGCATGCAGTACTTAGGTGTCGATGGTACCGCGTGCTTGCTTTCTGTCCCCAATGATTGTGACGCATTCAACCTAACTTCTCTTTGCCTCACGGGTCTGCTCCAGAGAAAGCTCATAGAGAGCCTAGAGCCTTTCGGCTGTCATTTGCCACGCAATACAATCCCTTCACACGCAATGTGCACTGCACCTATTGTTGCTATTACTGGAGGTATTGCTTCAGGAAAAACCTCTTTCCGTCGACATCTCTCTATTTTTTTGGAAGATACCGAATGGTTTGATGCAGACGCTTGTGCCTCGAGGTTGTTGAATGGATCAAGGGAAGTGCGGGCGGAAGTTGAAAAGGTACTTGGAAGAGAGATATATGTAGGAGGAAAATTAGACCGTGCACAGGCGCGCCTTCGAATTTTTTTTGATCCTTGTTGTCGAGCGCAGTTAGAACGTGTTCTTCATCCCCGCGTAAGGGGGATATGGATGGCGCAGGTGGTCCGTTCTAAAGTACTGGGCCGCAAACTTTTAGCAGAGCTTCCTCTGCTCTACGAGACAGGTTGGGAGACATCTTGCGACTTTATCATGGTGATAGCCTGCTCTTTTGCTACACAACTGCGGCGCCTAGCCTCGCGAGGTATCTGCGATTCGCTTGCCCGCAAGATGATTGCCGTGCAGCTTCCAGCAGAAGAAAAGGTGCGCCGTGCACATGAGGTAGTATGGAATGATGGGCCACCCAGATTACTTACCGAACAAGCCCGTGTGACAGCTGGCTATCTAACTAAACGCTATGGTTAAAGCGAAACTCCCTCCAGGACGCGAATCGCCACTGTACGCACCCTGCCAAAAACGAGAAGGAGTCCTTTCGCTAGATTTCCTGCAGAAGAAGTCTCTACAGGAGCTAATAGACTTAGCGAGAAGGAGAAATATCCGCATGCGGCCAGAGGTGTCCAGGCATTACCTGGTCTTAGATCTTGTCCGTTCGGCTCTCGCTGTCCAAGAGATAGTGGCAGGGGGAGGGATGTTGGAAATAAGTGGAACCCACGGTGTTTTGCGGTCATCACTTTTCAACTTTAAGCCGAATGTGGAGGATGTCCAAATTCCCGCTACAATTATCCGGCAATTTTCGCTCAAGCCTGGCCTAGAAATTCATGGTAGTATTTGTACGGCAATGGATAGAGGGGGTGGCTTAGTCCTTAAGTCCGTGCATACCATCGAAGGGGTTGAGGCTACCAATTGGACGGCTGCGAAGGACTTCGAGCAGTTGACCCCTATTTTCCCACAACGGCGCCTTGTTCTGGAGAACAGAGCATATCCCTCCATTGCTGTCCGAGCTGTGGACATTATTGCCCCGCTTGGGAGGGGGCAGCGCGGACTAATTGTTTCCCCGCCAAGGGCAGGGAAAACCATGCTCATGCGAGACATTGCACGAGCAATTATTGCCAACCACTGTGATGTGCACCTCATTCTCCTCCTCGTTGATGAGCGACCAGAGGAAGTCACTGATCTAAGAAGAGATGTGCGAGCTGAAGTTATCAGTTCCACTTTTGATGAACCGATTACTCGCCATGTTCAGGTTTGCGAACTAGTTGCTGAAAGGGCTAAGCGCCTTGTAGAACTAGGAAAGGATGTTGTGATCCTCCTGGACAGTATTACGCGGATGGCTCGCGGCTATAACAATCTAAGACCAAAGAAAGATCGGACGATGAGTGGCGGCGTTGCTTCTAAAGCTCTCACCCGACCCAGAAAGTTTTTTAGTGCTGCAAGAAATATTGAAGAAGGGGGAAGCTTAACTATTCTTGCCACGGCTCTCATCGATACCCAAAGCCGCATGGATGACCTTATCTTCGAGGAATTTAAGGGCACTGGAAATATGGAAGTGCACTTGGATCGTACCATTGCTGAACAGCGCATCTTTCCCGCTCTCCATATTGTTAAATCGAGTACCCGTAGGGAGGAGTTGCTCTATCATCCAGATGAGTATCAGCGTGTGCTTCTTCTTAGAAGGCAACTCTCCGGCCTACCTGCAGCAGAAGCCATGCAAATTTTCGCTGCCAATCTTGAGACTACACGTACAAATGCCGAGTTATTACTAGTCGGGCTACGCGGTATTTAAGGTCTGCACGAGATGCCTCTCTGTAAACTCACCCGGAAATCGAGACGAATCATTCCCCATACAATAGGGAGTCCTTTCTAGTATTTCAGCGTTTAATAGTGGGAGTAGATGGCAAGTGTCTTGAGCAGTATTCTTGGCCGTTGGAAGAAACTCGGAAGTCTATGTCTGGAGCAGAAATTTCTGTTGCGCCACAAGTGCGGCAGTAGTGCAGAGTTTCTTCTAGGTTCGGAAAAAATTGTGCTCGGCGCCTGTAAAGTCCTCCCCCCTGGAGAGCCTCCCGCAGGATAGCCGGGGCAAAGAAAACGAGGTAGTTTCCAAAGGATAGGATCATAGCTACTTTACCCAAGATGGGAGAAAGGTAGAAAGAGTAGGTGAGGAGGGAAAAGCCAACCCATGCCAGCCACTTGACTCTGCAAGGTAGAAAGAGGAAATAGACTGGGTATTCTGGCCTCAGAGTAGCAAATGCAAACAAGATCGAAAGATTAAGGTACCAATTGAACATACTTCCGCTGTTCTGGGTTACAAACGCGGCAGATACACCCCCTACTACACCTAGCCAGAAGAATGCGTTTGTACGTAACGTGCCCCAACTGCTTTCCAGAAAGTCTCCAAGAAACCAGAGCCATAAGACGGAAAACAGAATCCAGAGATAGCTCATGGTTTGTGGGATGAATGTCCAAGAGACAATCCGCCATACCTGGCCGCGCAGAATAGCAGAAGGATCCAGAGCCAGATATTCCAAATATCCTGGTACTAGCTTATCCAGGATAAACACTAGAAGTTGAGCCACTGATATACACCGCAGTAATCTCGGGATAGCAATCCAACTCACTTTGTCCTCAATTTTTTCTTTCCAATTCATATGCATATAGATTTTCCCTGGAGAGGTGGCCGTATTTGGGCGTGTTGTGCCTTTTTTATTCCAGCTGAGCAATTTGAGTACCTTCTCTTTATATTTATAATCTTCTAATCCTTTGATAACTGCTCCATATCCTATTTTAATTTTTGACGGCGAGTGTCACTTCTGCCGACGTCAGGTGTTACGTTGGCGTAGAGTTACGGGAGACAGAGTTTTTTATATATCTCGTCAGACCATCATCGCAGACCAGAAGTATCTGGGAATTTCTGAGCTGGGATTTGAGAACTCAGTTCAGTTTCTGGAGAGTAGTGGAAGATGCCGCCATGGGGCGGACGCTGTGTTCCATGTGCTTGCTCATGCGGGCGGAGTATGGAAGTGCTTTGCTGCTCTCTATGACCGGTGCTCAGCTTTCGCGTCAGCAAGCGAGTTCCTCTATCGATCGGTGGCAAACGCTAGATCCTACCTATAAACACCTCCTAACGGTAGGGTAGCCTTCCATGGGTCTTATGTTTTCCAAATAAACAGGATAGCGGACAAGGCACTCCTTAGTTGGTCCCGTGTTATTCAATCTAGTTTTTTGGTTTTGTGTCTTTCTAGTCAAAGATTGCTCGGACAGACGGTAAGTAAGAAGAAATTAAGAGGAAATTCAAGGAACTTGGAGAATGTTCCCCCCCATCGCTTGTCCCAGGAACTTTCCTATCCTAGTTAGCCAGCCCAGGGGGAGCGTGAGATCAGTAGCAACTTGAAAAAAACTACACTCGTCGGGATTCGAACCCGAAGCCTTCGGCTCCGGAGGCCGATGCTCTATCCAGTTTGAGCTACGAGTGCACAACAAGAAGACTGCAGCCCTTGGGGGCACGAAGGAGGGGCATAATGGAAGTGAAGGTCAGAGGGATGAGGGTAGAATACCGCCATCTTGAGTAATAGCTTGGCAATTCTGCGAGAAGCTGAGGGATAGCCCACTTTAACTATGTTTTTTTTCCAAAACTTCCACAGGACTGCGTCTTCAGAAAACGCTCTGACTACCGCATTACCTACGTTGGCAACTGATCCTGTGGCGAGGGTTCCAATTTTAGCTCCTTCAATCAATCGAATGTTGCCCTCTTCCTGTCCTGGAACAAAATGACTGACGACCACCGGACATTGAGCAGCTATGGCCTCCTGAGTTATCGCACCTCCTGCCTTACCAATGAAAAGATGGTGAGAGGCAAGTAACTGTGGCACTTGCTTTGTCCAGCCGAAAATTTTCAGTCTCTCTGAATTAAGTCTATCTCGGACAGTTTCTGCCACGTGAGGATGTTTACCCGAAAGAATTGTTAGGTAAACATCTGGCAACGCCAGGAGTAGCCTTGCAACGCGAAGGGAATGTGCCACTCGAGTTGATGGTAAAAAGAGAATCTTCCACGGAGGAGGTGCTGACTGTGGTAAAGGCACAATGTTTTCAAAATCCAAGCTAACGGGAAATCCAAGCACATGTATCTTCTCAAGTGCCACGCCGCGCGACAAAAGCGCTCTAGCTGTGGGCCCGTCAGCGACTACGAAAGCATCTGACTGGTAACGGTACCATACTGAATTAACGATTGTTGAATCCGTTACGATTGTGACAAACGGTACCCGGGCGGCCTCGGAGTGCTTACGCACTCTTCTGATAAGAAAGCTATAAAGAGGATATGTAGAGACAATAATGTTTGGGCTGAGCGCCTCTATCTGCCTACTGAGTTCATGTTTAACGAGCCTAAAGAGGGGAAGTACAGCCTCCACAGTTCCTTCCCGATCAAAGGCGAGAAATGCTACTTTCCACAAGAAAGTGAATTGATTGATAGCTAGAGAATAGCAGCGTTGTATCCAGTGATTAAGACGAGGAAGGGCGATTCCAAAAAGGTCCATCACAAAGACCTCAGCACACGGGGACTCACTCAGAATGGCGTCACAAACATTCCTAGCAGCAGTGTTATGACCCTCTCCATGGCTAGCGGAAAGAACAAGGAACTTCACGGTATCAGAGAACCAAACAAGAAAAAAGCGTAATAAGGGAAGAAGTATACAGGCATGTATGGTAGCAGATTATTGCTGGGACTCCCATCTATTTATCCCAGTCAAGTCAAAATTACGTGGCATCTTACAAAAAGAATTGAGAAATAATTACATCCGTGCAGCATGAAGGGAATAAGATTATGGCCTTGTGCTAATGCAATACCTTTATCGAGCTAACGTGGCCCTCATTTTAGAAAATGCTGATGGCCAAGTCCTCATTGGCGAGCGAGGTGATATAGCTGAGAGCTGGCAGTTTCCCCAGGGTGGGGTTCGTCGTGGGGAAAGTTTGGAAGAGGCGCTCTACCGCGAGGTCAAAGAGGAAATTTTCCTCCTCCCGCATCATTATCGAATCTATCAGTCAAACGGTCCTTATCAGTACCACTTTCCCAAAGTACGGAGGAAGGGTGAGGTCATTGGCCAGCGACAGCACTACTTTCGCGCCCTGCTTCTCTCTGGGAGGGTTCCTTTGAAAATGAGAGATACTTCAGATGAATTCCGTTCTTTACGTTGGATTAGTCCAGATGAATTTCAACTAAAGTGGCTGCATCCAATGAAATGGGAGGTATACACGCAGGTTTTTCAAGACTTTTTTAGTATGAAAATCTCCTGATGCCATCCTCCCTTCTTTTGGCATCAATCTAAATCCCACGGGTCTTCCTTAGGCTGCGTGGAGCCATGGGGTCTCGAACCCCAAACCTCCTCAATGCCATTGAGGTGCTCTACCAGTTGAGCTATGGCCCCGATTACTCCTTATTCTTTTGGAGCAGAGTAAGTTGTGCTCGAGAATCTCACAGAGTCCAGGCCTCCAACCCGGAGACTACAGCAGGCGGTTCCTATAAAAAAGCAAAACTGGAAATTCCCCTTTTTTCTTCCAAAAAAAGCATTCCCATAATGGGATAAGTTGATGGCGAGCAAGCGGCAGCTGATCCTAGCACAGATCGCACAATTTCTACTTTGGAGCAGGAGCTTCGGAAGCCCCGCCGTATAGGATACGGAAGAGGCAACTAAAAAACGCACGAATTTGGGATGGAGTGCAAAGGAGATTTATGGGATACAGCTCAACAATATTTTTGTGCAAAGGCTTTACACACAAAGCATTGTAGCTAGAGAGCCTGTTTTTTCTAAGCAAGACAAACAGAAACAATAAGTGGGTTTTTTGGTACAGAATGCTGCCCTCAACTAGAAGAGAAAAACATAGCGTTTCGCAGGTAGTTCAGATGTTTTCCGATAGAGAATACGAGCACAGCCTCCCTATATCAGGGAAACTCATCAGGGAATTTTCATACAACCCGAGACGGTATGTCCTCTGTAAGTGCTATGTCTTCCCGGCCTGGCTATGAGTGTGTAAGAGGGCTGGTAAAATGTCAGTCCTATGTGAGAAGTTCGTTATAGTGAGACCTGGCAACAGCAAGACATTTTTCTAGAATCGTAGCACTCGAGTGGGCTTGCACAGACGCGTGGGCAAGGTTAATGCAAATTTCCATATCTAAGCTTTGCACAGCATTTTTAATGCGGGGTACAAGCGAAGCGCCAACGCTGAGTTCGTCGAGGCCCAGACCTAGAAGTAGAGGAGTAAGTCGGATATCACTGGCTATCTCCCCACAGAGACCTATCCAGATACCCTGCGTATGTGCGGCTTCAACTACCATTTTGATAAGACGAATAAGTGCAGGATGCATAGGATCATAGAGATGCGCGATTTGTTCATTAACCCGGTCTACTGCTACTGCATACTGAGTCAGGTCGTTGGTTCCGATACTGAAAAAATCTACTTCTTCAGCTAGGATGTGGGCGGTCAGGGCCGCGCTGGGGACTTCTATCATTATTCCTACTTCCAGGTTTTCCTGGAACGGTATGCCTTCCTCTTGTAGCTCAGTCTGGGACTCTTTAAGCAGGGCGTTTGCTCTGCGGAGTTCGATAATACCGGAAATCATTGGGTATAGGAGGCGGATATTCGTTTCGACAGCAGCGCGCAGAATGGCCCGAAGCTGCTTTTTGAAAAAAATTGGGTGCTGGAGGCAGAAACGGATGGCCCTACAGCCTAGGGAGGGGTTCTGTTCTTTTTCCATATGCAAACTCTTGATGATCTTATCGCTTCCGGCATCTACAGTGCGGATAATGACTCCATACGGCTTTGTACGCTGTGCAACAAGGCGATAGTTTTCATATTGTTCCTCCTCAGACGGAGGAATAGAGCGGTTCAGAAAGAGAAACTCTGTCCGGTAGAGACCGATTCCCTCAGCCCCATTTTTGTGGACGTCCTCCACTTCTGCCAATAGCCCAATGTTAGCAGAGAGAATAATGTGGAATCCGTCTCTAGTGATGGAAAGTGTGTTGCGGATAGATTCTAGACGTTCCGCCACTGCCCCTTCCTGATTGGCAAGCTCTCCGTAATAGTCAAGCGTCCCTGCTGCAGGGTTATGGATAAGGATGCCCCTGTAGCCATCTAGCAAAACTTCATCACCCGTTCTGACCTTCCCACAAATATCTGCCACCCCAAAAATGGATGGAATGTTAAGCGAGCGGATAATGATTGCCGTGTGGGAATTTCTGCTGCCAATCTCTGTTACGCAGCCTAGTATGGCGCACGTATAAAGGAAAGCAGCATCGGATGGAGAGAGGCTACGGGCGAGTACGACGGAAGAACCTTTCGAAATTTCATCAAGCTTGGCGGGGTGGAATCTACCCAACATGTGCCGAAGCATCCGCCTGCGGACATCTTCAATATCTAATACTCGTTCGCGAAGATACGGATCACCGGTATCACGTAAGGTTTTACAGTAGCGTTCTACCACTTGATCAAAAACGTGTTCAACGTTCTTCAATTCTCGCTCGAGCGTTTTTAAAACTTCATCAATAAGAGTATGATCTTCTACTACAAGGAGGTGGGCCTCAAAGATGCCGGCGTCCCTTGCACCAACAGCACTGGCAATTTTCCGCTGGATTCCCAAGATCTCAGCCCTAGTAGCAACACGTGCCATCTCGAATTTTGTAACTTCCTGGGAAAGTTCCTTCGGCGCAACCTGCCGGACGGGAGTTTGCTCGTCCTCATGTCGATAAATAAAGGCCTTCCCACAACAGATCCCCTCTGCAAGGGAGCTCCCGTAAAAGGAGCATTCCCTCTCTACTCCACTCTGCATGCCGGGATGTTGTATCACATTTTTACCTGGATAAGTAAGCGCAGATAACTAGACGCTGACCACTTATTTTGGTCATTCTTCACCGAAGCGGCTATCTATAAGCTCTTGGATATAAGCTCTTGGATCTCAGAAATAGCTTTTTCAGAGCCCGCTCCTTCTGCAAGAAGTTTCAACTTAGTCCCCTTAGAAGCAGCAAGCATCATAAGGCCCATAATTGATTTCCCATTGACCCGTTCTCCGTCTCTTTCTACCCAGAGATCTACGTTGTGTCTTCTGGCAAGTTTAACAAGGAGGGCAGCTGGACGAGCATGCAGCCCATCCCGATTCTGGATAGTGACTTCCTTTTCTAATCGTAGAGAAGCTACATTATTTTGATGTAAGCGTGATCCCATCACTACTTTGCTTGGTGAACACTCATAATCTGTAGTAACCGCTGGTTAAATTCCACTGCGCTGTTTGAACCCATGCTTTTCAGTTTCTGGTCTAGAGCAGCGACCTCCACTAATCTACCCATATCGCGCCCCATTTTTACAGGTAGTACAATGTGGGGGATTTTGACCCCCAGGATATCATAGAAATTTACGTCTAGTCCGATTCTATCCACGTCTTCCAGTTCGCGCCAGTCCTTCAGCGTTACGACGAGATCGACCCTTTTTTCAGGACGGACGCTACCAATCCCAAAAACCGCAGCTACATTGATAATTCCAATTCCCCGAACTTCCATATGGAATTTAGTGATGTCGGAGGCCATACCTACTAGCTCGCGCCCTTCTACAAAACGGATTCTTGTAATATCATCGCTAACCAAGCTATATCCGCGTTCGATAAGGCCAAGTACACATTCACTTTTTCCAATTCCGCTGGCTCCACGTATAAGAACTCCAACACCTAAAATGTCTACCATGCTACCATGCTCGGCCGATGTTGGGGCAAATTCAAACTCAAGTGCAATGGTAGCCGCATTGATAAACCGCATGGTGACCATATTAGTGCAAAAAACGGGCGTCCCATGGTATTGTGCTTCACCTAGTAGAAGTGAAGAAACTTCAAAGCCTCGTGCTACCACTAAGCAAGGGATGTTGCTTGCAAATAGACAACGCAAGCGGCGAGCAAGAAGCGCTGCGGCGAGACTATGCAGATAACTCTGTTCGGCTGCGCCAATCACCTGTATCCGCTTAGAGGCAAAGTAGTTATAGAATCCACTAAGAGCCAAACCGGGACGATTGACAGTGGGTTCCATGATCTTACGCTCCATCCCTTGTGAGCTGCTCTCCAAGCGGAGTCCCAGGTGCTGCATCTGTGTAGCATAAAAATGCTCAACGGTTATAAAATGGGACTGACTCGTCACATGGTAAACGTGTCTCCAAGGTAAAGTTTTCGACTGATAGGGTCCCTGAGAAGGAAATCTTTGTTTCCTTCACTTTCTACTCGCCCTTCATAGATAAGGTAGGCACGGTCTACGACGTTAAGGGTTGCTCGTACGTTGTGATCAGTAATCAGGATGGCCAGTCCAGAAGTGCGCAAATTGGTAATAATCTGCTGGATATCATGCACTGCGATGGGATCTACTCCACTAAACGGCTCATCTAGTAAAAGGAGAGAAGGGTTGGTGACCAGGGACCTGGCGATAGTAAGGCGCCGTTTTTCCCCTCCACTTAATGTTAGGGCGCAGTTTTTGGCAAGGTGTCCAATACCGAACTGGTGGAGAAGTTGCTCACAGCGTTGTCTACGCTCCCCAGCCCTCATAGAAGTTGTCTCCAAAATAGCCAAGATATTTTCTTCCACTGTAAGCTTTCGGAAGATACTCTCCTCCTGCGGTAAATACCCCATACCCCGACGAGCCCGACGGTACATAGGCATGCTGGTGACATCTTGACCTCTGAGAAACACTCTTCCTCTATCTGGACGAGTCAATCCCACAATCATGTAAAATGTGGTAGTTTTTCCAGCCCCATTGGGACCCAGAAGACCCACAATTTCTCCTTCTCGAACGCCAATATCCACCCCATTAACCACGGTACGGCTACCAAATACCTTGACCAACTTTTCGGTATAAAGGATATGCTGGGCTGGAATTGGATTGCTATCGCGATTGCATTGGCAGGAGGAAAAGCAACCACTTCCCATTCTCTTAGTTGGAGCAAACTTCTAGCTACCCTGCAACTCTTCAACAATTACTGTCTTGTTTTGTCCAACGGTGTTGCTGTGTCCGCTTTTGTTGAGAGTCATTCTGGTTTTTTTGCCTGTGGCGATATGGCCGCTAGCTCCTTGCCAAAGTTGTGGCCACTCAGTGAGGAGAAGACTTCCAGTAAGGGGATTGTAGTGAACTCGCCCAGCGCGTCCAACAGAGCGAACAGCTTGCCTATGGGGATGAGCATTTTCCTGAATGACGACCACGTTACCGATCGCTTCAGCGTGTTGGATGCCTTGGTGGTCCTTTCTTAGGGTAAGGATTAGGTGATCACAATAGAGTTTAAATTGGGGATCTCTAACAATAACCTGACCAAAGAACTCAGCCATACTGGCCCCTTCTCTAAAAATAACCTCCCTTGCGCAGGCGATCTCAGTACTGCCTTGCACTATCGCGGAGCAACAACCGTTTCCTAGGTTTGATCGGCTAGACACAGCGCTTGGGTACATGGTGAGGATGATTAATAGGAGGATCACCGCCGTTGTCCAATTAAAAGTATAAGTAGGATGACATGGAAGGGTGTAGAGGAGGAACAGAGGTACTGAGGGAGGGTCATCTCCGAGTCTTCGAAATTCCAACCGGTTGATCATGGTGAAGGGTTACTCTCACGTCTCCTGTGAGACGAACAAGGCGTTCCCTCGCAGAAAATACGACATTCCTGGCAACAGCACACACACCATGGCGATGCAAGATGACACCACCGCAGCCCAAAAGGACTTGGCTGTGAAGATTAAGGGTACCTGAAGGTATGTCGATGTGGAGCGAGTAGTCGTTTTCTCCAAGTAGATGGATTACTAAATCTGTAAAGGCGGCGCGGGCTTCACCTATCCTACAAACAAAGTGGGCATCGAACTGCGCTTCTAACTTGCCTATCTCATTGTAGTAGGGCACCCGAATACCAATAACATCTTCATTTAGCGGAACAGGAATATCCAGTCTACCACTTGGGACAAAACGAGCTAATCCTCCGGAGGGGGCAAGGGTGGAACAGAGAAAATTTGCTAGTAGTACAATCCTAGGCATTGCACGAATGAATAGCCTGGAGAGTACGAAGAAGGGGAGCAAGTCTAGAAAGTGGCAATTGGCTCAGGCCGTCGGAGAGAGCGCATTCAGGATTAGGATGCGTTTCCAAAAAGATGCCGTCACAACCAGCAGCAGCAGCTGCTCTAGCTAACACGGGAACTAGATGCCTATCTCCTGAGCTACTTGTTCCTGCACCACCTGGGTGCTGTACCGTATGGGTAGCATCAAATATTACGCGGTAATTCATTTCGCGTATCCAAAAAATGGAACGCATATCTGCCACCAAGTTATTGTAACCAAAAGTAGTCCCCCTTTCGGTGAAAAGGTAGCCTTTACACCCCCCCTTCTCTAATTTTTCAGCAATGTTTCGAACTTCCCAGGGAGAAAGAAACTGACCCTTTTTGACGTTTACAACACGCCCAGTGGATGCAGCAGCAAGAATGAGGTCTGTCTGTCGGCAGAGAAAAGCAGGGATTTGAAGCATATCGACATAAGGAGCGACAGCCTCCACTTCTGCTGGAGAGTGGACATCTGTGGTGACTGGTGCTCCAATCTCTTGTCCAACCTCTTGGAGAAGCTTGCAACCTTCTTTTATGCCAATCCCCCGAAAGGATTGGTGAGAAGAGCGGTTTGCCTTGTCGTAAGAAGCTTTAAAAACAAATTGGGCTCTTTCCTTATCACAAATCTTACGGATCCTCTGGGCTACTCGAATGAGAAAGGGGCGTGATTCAATCACACACGGACCAAGTATGAAAAGGAGCCTATCCCCACCTAGCTGTCTATCACCAATGAAAATGGCAGGTGCGCTCACCACAAACAAGCTAAAGCGCAACAGCATGCGGCACTCATTCTGAGTGATAGCACCCTCATCCCCTTGTACGACGCCGCCCCACGAAGACTTATAGAATTCAAGGACTCCTCCGCTATATTCTGTCTGGATTATGTTGATCTATCGGGGGAGACAAGTCTTCACCCGCTCGATGTAGGCCCCTAAGCCGTTCAGCTTCTCGTCAATCCTTTCATAGCCACGGTCAATGTGATAGACGCGGTGGACTTCGGTGATTCCCTCTGCTTGCAGTCCTGCAAGGATAAGGGCAGCGGAAGCCCGTAGGTCGCTGGCCATAACCGGAGCTGCCCCAAGAACGGGTACTCCCCGGATAGTAGCGGTAGCCCCCTCTAATTTAATGTTAGCTCCCATGCGTTTTAGCTCTGCAAGATGCATGAAACGCCGTGGAAAGACGTGGTCCGTTATGGTACTGAGACCCTCCGTGGTACTTAGGAGAGCGCACATCTGGGCTTGCATGTCTGTAGGAAAGCCAGGATGGGGCTCGGTGTCAACCTTAAGTGGTTGACTTTTCCCCTTCTTATGGAGGGTGATGGAGCCTGTGTCTATCTCTAGGCATAGCCCAATCTTTCTTAATGTTTCGGTGACACTTTGCAGGTGTTGAGGAGCAATCTGTTGGACTGTGACTCCTTCTCCACAAATAGCGGCGGCGACAAGAAAAGTTCCCGCTTCAATCCGATCAGGAATGATTTCGTGTTCTGCCCCATATAACTCTTTGACGCCTTCGATCACAATGCGGGAGGTTCCAGCACCCTTGATACAGGCGCCCATTTTTACAAGGAAACTTGCTAGGTCCACAACCTCCGGTTCCTCAGCAGCACCCTCAATCACCGTGATGCCATCGGCCAATACAGCTGCCATCATAACATTGTCCGTACCCAGAACTGTGGAGCCGCGCTTGCCACGCAAGAAAACGGTACTACCCCTAAGTCGGGGTGCCAAGGCTTTTATGTTGCCTCCCTGCATTCGAATAGCTGTACCCAGTTTCTCAAATCCACTGAGGTGCAGGTCAATTGGTCGATCCCCAATCACACATCCTCCTGGCAATGAAACCGTAGCCTCGCCTTCCCTGCCCAATAGAGGTCCTATGATGCAAACAGAAGCCCTCATTTTCCGAACAGTATCGTAGAGGGCCTGAGTGCGTATTTTCTGAGCGCAAACCCGAACAATGCCGCTGGCTCTTTCTACTTCGCAGCCCAGTGTACTCAGAATAGTAAGCATATAGTGGATGTCGCTCAAATCTGGCACACGGCTAATGGTGCACTTGCCACGGGTCAGCAAGGTAGCTGCCAAGATGGGTAGTGCTGAGTTCTTAGAACCTCCAATTTTTACTGTCCCTCGGAGAGGACGACCACCGTGAATAAAGATCCTGTCCATAGGAACATTATTTTTTTGCGGAAATGAACCGCGGAAAGTTATTATAGTCCCTGTGGACATTAGTCTCACCAAATCCATTCTTTCTTAAGAGAGATGTAGCTGCCTCTTCCTGTTGATTGCCAATTTCCAGCCAGAGCCACCCCTCCGGATGGAGGCGGGTTGTTACAGCTTCGATTAGGCGCCCAATGCTGGTCATTCCTCCTGGTCCTCCATCTAGGGCCTCCACGGGTTCATGTTGGACCTCTAAAGGAAGGGTCGCAATTTCTTCGGTTGGAATATATGGGAGATTGGCAAAAACTGCCTCATAGCGATGAGTTCCACACGTTGGGAGAAGATCTACTTGTCGCAGTTGAACACGTTTTACGAGATGATGTTTTTTCAAATTTTCTGCAGCAAGTGTTAAGGCGTTGGAAGAAATGTCTGTGGCCTCTACAAAGGCCCAGGGTAGTTCCATAGCCAAAGTCGCGGCAATGACCCCAGAACCAGTCCCAACATCTAGGAGGGCGATTGGCCCATCTAGATGGAGGAGAGATGGAAGGGCTAACTCTATAAGAAGTTCCGTTTCTTGACGCGGGATCATAGCCCGGCGGTCACAGAGGAACTGACGTCCAAAAAACTCCGAGCTACCCAGGAGATACTGAAGAGGGTAACGCTCCGCTCTGGAACGTATCAACTCCCGTAAGAGTTTGTGCTCTGCCCCCTCTACATGCTGACTAAATTCCAGATAGAGTTCAAGGCGCCTTTTCCCTAGGGTATAGGCGAGAAGATACTCCGCATTGAGCCGAGGGTTTTCCACTCCGTGCCTGGCCAAATAGCGCGAACTGGAGATTAGCGTATCCAAAATGGTCATCTATTCACATCAGGGGTAAGGGAGGAGTTGGTCCAAAAACTCTGCTTAATTCTTTCCTCAAGGTCTCGGTTCTGGAGTGCCTCAACAAGCTCACGAATTTCCCCCTCGATAAAGCGGTCGAGACTGTAGAGAGTAAGACCGACACGATGGTCGGTAACGCGATTTTGCGGAAAGTTATAGGTGCGGATTTTTTCCTCGCGCCCGCCACTACCAATAAGGTTCTTTCGATAAGCAGAGTATTTCCTTTCCTCTTCTCGCCGCTTTTCTTCCAAGAGGCGGCTACGGAGAATCTGGAGTGCTCTCTCCTTATTCTGTTGTTGGCTACGGCCATCTTGGCAGCGGACAATCTTTCCAGTAGGGGTGTGGAGTACTTGGACAGCAGAGTCGGTGGTATTCACACCTTGCCCCCCTGGGCCGCCTGCCCGGCAGACCTCAATACGCAAGTCCTGGTGGGGAATCTCAATATCGACTTCTTGTGCCTCCGGGAGTACCGCCACTGTCGCTGTGGAGGTGTGAATGCGTCCTTGAGTTTCTGTGGCAGGTACACGCTGTACACGATGCACTCCACTTTCATAGCGTAGTTGGCGGAAAACTATCTCCCCTGATATTTTAAAAGTGACCTCCTTAACACCACCCAGTTCACTCTCTCTGACGTCCATAGTTTCCGTCTTTAGTCCATTGGCCTCAGAGTATCGATAGTACATGCGGTACAGATCTGCAGCGAAAAGGGCGGCCTCTAACCCACCAGTTCCAGCACGGATTTCCACAATGGCGTTGCGACCCTCACCAATAACCGGTGGCAGAAGGCCGACCCGGACCTCCCGATCAAGGTGCTCCTCGTCGGATTCTAACGCAGCAATCTCAGCGAGCGCTAGTTCAGCTATCTCTCGGTCGGCACCGTCCACAAATGTCCGGTCTTCCGCGATACGCCTGCGGGTATCTAGCAAAGTTTGCCAGGTCTCCACAAGATGTTTAGTATGAGCGTGTTCACGTAGGGTCTGACGCGCATAGGTAGTGTTACTGAAGAACCCAGACTTTCCCAATTCATGTTCCAGTTCAGCAAGTCGGGAGATTTTTTTTTCAATTAGCGGGTAAAGATCCATTGACTAGGAATGGGTTAGTGCAAGGAAAGGGGTATCGCGCCGAAGGAGGTTGAGGGCGGCCCGTCACGTTGCAGAAAAAAGCTGCTTTGGAAGACGAACTAAGCTGAAGCTTTCCTGGGCTTGGCGGGACGGGTGATGTGTAGGCTCCCATAACGACGGGTAAATCTTTCCACACGTCCTGCGGTGTCTACAAATCTTTGCTCTCCAGTGAAAATCGGGTGACATGCAGAACAGATTCCGACCTTAACATTTTTCCTAGTGGAGCGGGTATGATAGACTGCTCCGCAAGCGCAGGAAATCTCCGTCATCTCATATTCTGGATGAATATTTTTTTTCATAGCTGGCGAGGGAAGTCCTTAGGTTAATTTTTGGCATACGTCAAAGCAAATTGGACAATCAGTCTGGACCCAGCCGCACTACCGTTCTGGGAGACAAGAACGTCCAATGGGGCTCACACGCACTCCACTCACGGTCCCCACCTACCGCGAGGCAGCAAGAGACGGGGGACCGGCCTCCTCACCGTTTGCTTCCTTGTGTAAACCACTGCTGGGTCTCTCTCCCTCACTTTCCCTTTCTACTCTAGATAAGAAAGGACTGAAATAACAATCAGCAGAAATTGTTACACTTTTGCCTGCCTTAGCGATGTGAGTTTTTCCATAATGCCGTCCGTGAATGGGGGGACTTAGACATTAAAATCAAAAGAAAGATCATCGTAGCTAAGGCTCCTGAAATTTTATTGTGGGGCAATCATATTCGCTTTACTGTCTGATTTACACTATCCGGGGATAAGGTTGGCCAAAAAACCGTTCCTACCTCTTTTGCCCTCTGTGGACAGCTCTGGGTCTGTGCGTGCCCTTCCTTCCTTATTAGCGGATGGGTGTGTGTCCCATATGCCACGGGTCGCCCCCCGTTTGTAGCTCGTCCACAGCCTACACTATAGCAACCTATACTCTGTTGACTGTTGACTGAATTAGCTGGAAGAAAGATCCAGATCCTCCTCCAGATGGGAAAGAGCCTTGTCATTGCAGAAAAACCCGACGTTGCAGTTAGTTTGGCACGTGCACTCGGGAAATTATCCAAGAAGGACGATTATTTTGAGAACGAGCGGTATGTAGTCACGTCCGCCATTGGCCACCTCGTTGAGCTTTGCTTGCCGAATGAGACAGGCAAAAAAGGTAGAAAATGGGATTTTTCTAGTCTCCCTATCATTCCCTCTAGCTTCGGACTGAAGCCGATTAAAAGGACACTAAGCCGTTTTCAACTAATTTGTAAATTACTTCAACGTCTGGATATTGTTGAGGTTATCAACGCCTGTGACGCCGGGCGTGAAGGAGAACTCATTTTCCGCTACCTTATGCAGCTTGCTGAAAACCAAAAGCCAACTCGTAGGCTTTGGCTACAATCCATGACCAGTGAGGCAATTCGTGTAGGTTTCCAAAACTTACGCCAGGAAAGAGAGGTTCTTCCGTTAGGAGAGGCCGCCATTTGTCGCTCTGAGGGTGATTGGCTAGTGGGTATTAATGGAACCCGTGCAATGACAGCTCTTAACTCCGGGCCAGGGAAGTTTCGACTTACTCCGGTAGGGCGTGTACAAACGCCTACGCTTAGCATTCTGGTGGAGCGAGAGGACAAAATCCGTTCCTTTACACCACGTGTCTATTTTGAGATCCGGGCCAGCTTTGCTTGTAAAGGGAAAGAGTATTGGGGGAAATGGTTCGATCCCTCCTTTCAAAAAGGCAGTGATGAGGACGCTCGTGCAGAGAGACTATGGGAGAAGGAAAAGGCAGAGGCCGTTCAGGCTAGATGTCAAGGGGGACAAGGAATTGCAGTTGAGGAAAAAAAAGTATCTTCGCAAAGTGCTCCCTTGCTCTATGATCTCACCTCGCTTCAAAAAGAAGCTAATATTCGCTACTCTCTCAGTGCGCGCAGAACGCTTCAAATTGTGCAGGCGCTTTACGAGCACCATAAGGCTTTGACTTATCCAAGGACGGATTCTAGGTATCTTCCGGAGGACTATCTTCCTGCCGTGCGTTCCGTCTTAGGTTCCATTGAGGAGAAGAGGTTGCACACCCAAGCTACTAGAGCTCTGGCCCAAGACTGGGTCAGGCCAATCAAGCGTGTCTTTGACAATGCAAAAGTGACCGACCACCATGCCATTATTCCCACTGCTGGGAAAACACCAAGAAACTTAGATGAGATAGAAGCAAGGGTTTATGATATGGTCAGGCGCCGGCTGGTTGCAGTTTTTTTCCCTCCCGCTCAGTTTCAACTAACTACCCGTACCACCACCGTGGAGGGAGAAAGTTTTCAGAGTGAGGAAAAAATCCCTGTCGATTGGGGCTGGCTTGCTGTCTATGACAAGCAGTCCTCCAGTAAGGAGGTACTTGTTCCGATACATGCAGGAACGCCTGTTTTTGCCACAAAAATGGAGGTGGTTGAGAACGAAACCAAACCTCCAGCACGTTATTCGGAGGCCACATTGCTCACTGCTATGGAAGGCGCTGGAAAATTGGTTGAGGAAGAACTGTTACGGGAAGCCATGCACCAACGCGGCCTGGGAACTCCTGCCACACGGGCACAAATTATTGAAGGATTGGCAACCGATGGCTATGTAACACGCCAGGGACATAGACTGATAGCCACTGCTAAGGGCATCGCTCTGACAAATTTACTACGTGATATTGGTATCCAGGACCTATGTTCTCCAGAACTTACTGGCGAATGGGAGTATAAACTTAAACGCATGGAAGCGGACCAATTTGACCGTGGGACATTCATGAAGGAGATACGCCGATTTGCAGAAAAAATTGTGGAAAAAACAAAAAGATTTTCCGCCATTTCATCGAAAAAAAACTATCAGGACTTAGAAGCTCAATGCCCTAAATGCCATACCATGGGCTTCCTGGAGACCCTCCACGCTTACGCGTGCAAAAGCTGCGGGCTCTCGTTCTGGAAAAGCGTCGCTGGAAGGCAATTCACTCCTGAGGAAATCCGTATCCTACTTGAAACAGGATCCATTGGTCCATTAGGGGGATTTCGCAGCAAAAACGGGAACTCTTTTACGGCCAAAGTCAGGCTAGATGAAACCTTCAAGGTAAGTTTTGATTTTAGAGATTCCTATTCGGAAATGGGGAGGAAGCAGGCAGCTCCTTCCTTAACCTCTATCATTGGTTCTTGCCCAGTTTGCCATAAAGGGGGGGTTTATGATGCCGGCTCTTCCTATTGTTGTGACAGGATGCTGGCAGGGGAGTGTACTCTGAATATTAGGAAGGTGATCCTGCAGAAGGAAATTCCGCAAGACCAAATGATTAAAGTCTTAAAGACTGGGAGGACCGACCTCATTTCTCAATTTATCTCCAAGAGAGGCCGTCATTTTTCTGCCTACCTCGTCTTGAAAGATGAAAAGATAAAGTTCGAGTTCCCGGAACGCCGAAGGGGCGCCTAGAAGCCCCTTCCCTTTTTCTCCTTCCTCAACGGCCATGGCCAATAAAGGGACAAGTGTGTGCAGAAGCCAATCGAGGTGGCCTAGCAAAGCCTTTCCAAGTTGATCCTTCAGCGCTCCAGTGGAATCGGTGCAAGGCGGGGGGCGGAATCGAACCGTCGCATAGGAGTTTTGCAGACTCCGGCCTTACCACTTGGCTACCCCGCCACCGCTACCTTTAAATACCCAGGACATACTTTACTGCAAGTACAACTTTGAAATCCCTCATTCCATCTTTGGTAGACTCTACAGTCAACTCACCTATAGCCTTTGCATTCCTACGATTGGACGGCCAAACGACCAGTAGATCTCGTGGCTTGCATGCGTTCAATATATTTTGCTACCATGTCGAACTCCAGATTGGTGCGTACCCCTCTATGAAGGCCGCTCAAGTTGGTATGTGCGCATGTGTGGGGGGTGATGCAGACTGCAAAAGACCTCTTTTTCAGCTTGGCTATTGTTAGACTCACCCCATTTACTGCTATAGATCCTTTGAAGATCAGATATTGAACAGCTGCTGGAGGGATTTCTATTTCAGCCCAAAAGTCTTGGCCGGAGTAGCTGGAGGAGAGCACGTGTGCTGTGCAGTCGATGTGTCCTTGCACGAAATGGCCCCCCAACCGCCCATTTGCGAGAAGAGGAAGTTCACAATTGATGTGGTCTCCGGCCTGTAGATCTCCAAGGTTGGTACGGGAAAGGGTTTCCAGAAGCAGGAGAAACTCTACCTGGTTTTTAGAAATCGCCACTACTGTTAGGCAGCAGCCGTTGATAGCAACGCTATTCCCAATTTGGCAAGAAGGCGCTATCCTCGGAACCCGGACACTCAGGGAAAGGCCCCCAGCTTGTTTCTCCAAACTTATCACTCGTCCTATTTCTTCGATAAGGCCTGTAAACATTTAGATCACCCCTGAGAGGAATGGACATCCCTCCCACCGCAGCAGGGAGAGTATGCCTCACGCTGAAAGCTTTGCCATGACATCTTAATAAAAGAACATGTGAAGGGAAGTAGATAGAAGACAGTTATACCAGGGGGCGTCAGCAGAAGTAATGCCGAGCCCTTGGGACGGCTATGCCTTCACATCCATATCATGACGGCACGTGTTTTGACTCAGGAAAGGTTAAAAGAGGGAGAAGAAACCCTCACGGCTCGCGCATATAATGGCTAAGGCAGCTTAAAGTCAGTATAACCCGTTCCCTCTCGCTTTTTACAAGAAGTGGACTGGTATGGTTTCTCTACTTTTTCATGTAAAGATGCAAAAGCCCTGTTGTAGCGTAAAAGACGACTTCGATCGAATGGCCTCTATCTATGCAGGGGTTAGAGTTTTTAGGATCAAGGCAGTGCTGAGGGGAGCTTCCAGTGAATTTTCACTACAATGCTGATTATGTACTTTCTGCCCCTCCCATTTGGAACTAGAATGGGGCGGTGACGGGGGGCTAGCTTGGAGGCAAAGGCATTGCGCTGCTGGACGGAAGTGCAACTAGATTTATTGGCATTTAATCTAAGAGAGTTGCGTTCGCGGCTGCCTCGCAAATGTGGTGTTATAAGCGTTTTAAAGGCAGATGCTTATGGTCACGGGTTAGTTGAAGTCGCCACGGCACTAAGAAATGAATCCACGGCCTTTGCTGTTGCCTGTCTTTCAGAAGCCATTGAGCTTCGAAAAGTTATTCCTGACCATGATATCCTCATTCTGGGGTCTGTTCTTCCCGAAGAACGTCAGCAAGTGGTGGGGTGGGGGTTTATCGCCACTGTCTCAAGTTTGGAGGAAACAGTGGAGTATGCGAAATATGCTGGAGTGCGGTCCGCGCGTGTTTGCATAAAAATTGATACTGGCATGGGGAGGATGGGAATTTGGAAAGAAGAGGCGGAGTGCTGTCTACAAACGCTTGCGCGGCTTCCTGGGATATTGGTTCATTCCATTGCGACGCATCTCCCGGTTTGGGAAGAGGACCCAGTATTTAGTTACCAGCAACTCCAATGGATGGAGAGTTCTAGGGCTTTTTTTCGTAAATTATTTCCTGGAGCTTACTTACATGTACTAAGCAGCACTGGGATTTTGGAATTTCCAGATAGTGCATTCGATTTAGTACGACCTGGGTTGGCTCTCTATGGAATTGCTGTGCCCCGTCGGCATCAATATCGCCTGAAACCCGTTCTTACATGGAAAACTCGCGTGGTAAATATACGACAGGTTGAAAAAGGACGTAGCGTCAGTTATGGGAGAACGTACTTTACCTCAAAGGCCTCGCGCCTGGCCACCCTGGCTGCAGGATATGCCGATGGTTATCCTTGTTCCCTTTCCGGAAGCTCCGCTTTCGTTTTAGTCCGTGGGCGTCGCTGTCCGGTAGTGGGGCGCGTGACTATGGACTCCACAATCGTAGATGTTTCTGAGTTATCTGACGTCCTTTACGGAGAGGAGGTGGTTTTGATTGGGAAAGATGGAGAAGAAGAAATCCTTGCTTCCGATATAGCAGGTTGGGCAGGCACTACTGCGTGGGAAATTCTAACCCGTATACATCCTAGGAGGACAGCACGTTTGTTTCTATGAGTAGTTCGGCAATGCAGTTGCTCTTGGGGGATGGTGCTCCATGTACTCGGGAAATCCCTTAATTTTCGAGCCGCTTCCAGTAAAACGCGTATGGGGGGGGGGGAAACTAAATGCCTACGGCAAAGTTATTCCCTATGGGACTTCTGTTGGGGAGCTATGGGAAGTGGTAGACCGCAGAGAAGCCCAAAGCGTGGTACGTTACGGTCTACTAAAAGGGGAGACGCTAAATGCCCTTTGGCAGGGCCATAGGGAGGAGATTTTTGGAGCACACCTTGTGAACTCTCCTTCCCCTCGCTTTCCGATTCTTTGCAAACTTCTAGACGTTCGGGAGTGCCTTTCGGTACAGGTGCACCCCCCAGAAAGGGTTGCTAAGGCGCTAAATGGAGAGTCTAAGACCGAAGTTTGGTATTTTCTGGAAACCGCTTCCGGAGCGAAAGTCTACGCAGGACTCAAAAAAGGTACATCGAAACGGTCCTTTGAGTTGCTTTTGGCCATGGGGCATATAGAAGAAGCCTTACATAAACTCCCCGTAGAAACAGGCAACTCGCTTTTTATTCCAAGCGGGAGACTACACGCTGCGAGGGGGGGCGTCATTGTAGAAATTCAGCAGAACAGCGATACCACCTTCCGACTCTATGATTGGGATCGACGTGGACTTGATGGCCTTCCGCGTCGTTTGCACATTCATGAGTCACTTGCATCAATCAATTTTTTAGATTTTGAGCCAAGGCTGCAGCCCTCCGGACAGGCTGTAATTGCCAGCTGCCCGTTTTTCCATGTCGATTTTCTAGAGATTGCTAGACCAATGCAGGCTCACTATGAAAAAAAGTTTTCCATTTACGTAGTGGTCAAAGGAAGTATCTCTTGCGGGGGAAGTAGCTTCACTGCTGGTCAATTTTTCTTTGTGCCCGCACAGGCTTCCGAAATATCTATCCTTCCTATTGTTGGAGGATCCTGTGTCTTAAAAACCACCCTTCCATAAATGTTGCAGCACTACTATGGAAGATTTACTGCTCGCGCGGCTATAGGCTGCTGCACAGTAGAAGAAACATGACGTGTGCGGGAAATTCAGGGGGGTCTTTTTACTCCCACATTCCTTCAGATGCCGTGGGACCATTAGGTAGTCAGGTAGCGGCTTGGCGCATACTGATGAACGAATTGGTCCTCTGTCGGTGCAAGTTTAGTTCCATTCCAACTGGGTATTCATGGGGATTGAGAAGCTGCTTGATGCCTGGTTGGAAATATTGGAGCTGCTCTTTGACATGCCGGCGGACCGTTTGGATCCCTACATCTTGGTAAACCTGCTTTCCTTTCCGAAAAATAGGAACTAACAAATCACTTATGGTAGCATTGACGGGCATTAACCTGGTTCGAGTCATGTCCGTGGGGTCAACAATGGTATGTTCGCTAGCCTTGAGGAGTGTCTCATCGTAGATCATATCCCCGACAAACTCCCGGCCCATCTGAAAACGACGAACTTGCAGAACTCCTGGAATTGACATTTTTTCCAAGTGCTCTGAAATCTTGATACAACGGCGCCAAGTCCCGTCCTTCCTCTTAATAGCCCCCAATTTGTAAACACTTCCCAACGCGGGTTGATCATGACCGGCAACTAGTTTGGTCCCAATACACCAAACACGGATGGGTGCCCTCTGGCGCTTTAAGCTGGCAATGATGTGCTCATCTAGCTCGTTGCTGGCAATAATCGCCATGCCGGTACATCCTGCTCGGTCAAGAATTTTCCGCGCTTCCACGCTTAAATGGGTGAGATCTCCCGAGTCCAGTCGAACTCCCACGGCAGCATGGCCCTGTTTCCGCAGTCTCTGGGCCATCCATACCGCATTCCGCACTCCCTCTAGGGTATTGTAAGTATCAACTAAAAAAACACAACCGTTAGGTATGGCTTCTGCATATGCCTGGAAGGCCTCCCTTTCTGTTTCAAATGCCATAACCCAACTGTGTGCTTGCGTCCCTCTAACAGGGATATCGTAGCGCATGGCAGCAAGAACATTAGAAGTAGCCACACAGCCGCCAATGTAGGCAGCTCTGGTGGCTGCCATCCCTCCATTCATTCCTTGGGTATGGCGCAAGCCGAATTCAATAACTGGATCTCCATCGGCAGCTAAACAAATTCTAGCCGCCTTCGTAGCAACGAGGCTCTGGGAGTCAATAAGACTAAGCAGCACTGTTTCCAGAATTTGAGCTTGTATAATTGGACCACGGACGCGAAGCACAGGCTCGTGGGGAAACACAATAGTTCCCTCTGGAACAGCATCTACATCGCAAGAAAAATTCATCTTTCTCAAATAGTCCAGAAAATCCCCCTCGAAAAGAGGTTGATTGTCATTACCAATGAGACTCCGCAGATAACAGCATTGTGCGTCATCCATAGAAAGATGGCGGAGATGGTCGATGGCATCGGCTAAACCACAAGCCACGCTGTAGCCTCCTTGAAACGGATTGCTACGAAAGGTAAGGTGGAAAACCGCCTCACGTTCATGTATGCGATTCTTCCAGTATCCATAAGCCATAGTCAGCTCGTAGAAGTCCGTTAGCAGCAAGGAACGACTTCCATATTCAGCCCTCTTCATGTCTTGCCACGTTCACAGAACGAATTCCTCCTCGCTGAGCTGCCAGGGCCAGCAAATCTTGAGCTTCTTCATCCGTTACTTGCATAAAGTCCTCATAGAATTGACCTACGCTGTAGAAAGGGTATGGCATGGCAGGACAAATGATTTCATCGGCCTCATTTCGAAATGAAGAACAGGCCTCTAGAGAGGCAACAGGGGCTGCCACAACACAGTAACGTGCTTTGTATTGATGCCTAATTACTCGAACGGCCGCATGCATAGTTGTACCTGTGGCAAGACCATCGTCGAGCAAAATGGCTATCTTTCCCCCAAGAGTGGACATGGAGGATATAGAAGGAGAAGGAAGAATCTGGTACTGTCTTGCAAATTGTTTCAGTTCTCGCTCTGCGAGCTTCCTTAGAAGCGCCGTTTGTGGAGTAAGTACAGAACCGATAGCCGGATTAAGGACACATACACCTTCAGAAGCAACCGCTCCAACGGCAAGCTCTGGGTGTTCCGGCGTGCAGAGTTTGCGCACAAGGCAGACCGCTAGTGGAACATTGAGGGCGAGAGCAATTTCATAGGCTACCGGAATTCCCCCCCTGAACAGTCCTAAAGCCACCACATCCGGCTGGCCCCTATACCGACTGAGAGACCGAGCGAGTATACGACCAGCCGCTCGGCGGTTACGATAAGGAAGCTGAATATGCATTCCCGCAATACTACCCGTAGCTAATCTCAGCTAGGAAGCACTTATTTAAGCAGAGCAACGGTACAATGCCAAAGTAAAGTAGGTAAAGGATCCTCTTTTAAGAATGTGGGGGGCCAAAAAGGGTAAGAGACTCTCCTTGTTATGAAGAAACTTCCTCCGCAAATGAGCAGAAGTTCTCCCCCTCCTCAGGGTTCTTGGCGCTATCATGCAAATAGGTTTTTTTCATTACTTATTTTCTGTCAATCTTCTATATCAATGGGCGAATAGCCGCACCTCTTCTTCAGCAGCCGCTGAACCCCAATGTCTCATATGTTCAATGCTATCCGTAAGAGGCAGCATACACTTATAACAAGTGTGTCTATTTTAGCTATTTTTGCCTGTATCCTCTACTTTCATACCTATGCGAATTCTATCGATTCTGCAGCGAAGGTGGCTTCCATCTACGGTCGAGGCATTACTCGAACGGAAGCTTACCGTCTCTCGGAAAATTATTCACTCGCTGTCATGCTCGGACTCTACGACTTCCTAGAAATGCTTGGGGGGAGGAACGGCGGTCCATCCATGGATGATGAATCGGCTACCATAAGTGAATTTGCGCTTAACCAGCTTATTATACAGCATGAGGCCAAGGCTTTGGCAGTTGCTGTTCCAGATCGCCAAGTAGCACAGGCCATTAGGAAATGTTCTCTCTTTCAGAAAGATGGTGATTTCGATGTAGCTAAATACCGAGAATTTATAAAAAAACAGCTAGTCCCACGAGCAATGAACGGACGTCTCCTAGGGAACCTATTTCGTAATTCTCTACAAGCCGCCCGCGTTCGCCGGATTGTCTCTGGATCTGTCGCAATATCTGACCAAGAGGTTCTTAGGTCCTTTCGGGTTTATCAGAAGGAGGACCTTCAGGTAATAAAATTTGATTTTCCCAAATATGCTGCCAAAGCACGTGTTACAGCTGATCAGATTCTGGAGCTCTACACAAAAGAGGCAGAAAACTTAAGGACTCCGGAAGCCCGCTCAGTACGCTATGCGGTGTTTAAAATACCGGATGAGAAGAGACTGCTAAGGGGCAAGGCACGAATGAGCGCTTTACAGAAAGTGGCTGATCAGGTAGATGCCTTTATGGAAACTCTTACTAAAGGCAGGATTCCCTTCGAGAAGGCTGCCGAGCAGGCCGGAGCTCCAGTAAGTACACTACCGCCCTTTAGTGACGGATTAAGCGATGGGGGGATATTCAAGGAGTTAAAAAGAGAACTTCCCAAGCTAGCACACGCCATCTCCCAACTTACTAAAGAACACCCTTACAGCGATGCACTAGAGGGAGTAAACAACGATCGATTTTATGTACTGGAATTGCTTTCTGTGCAACCTCCCCGTCCCCTTGCACTAGAGGAAGCACGACCTCGGCTACAAGAAATATTGCGTACTCGAGCTGCATCCAAACTGATCCACGAAGAAGGAAAGGCCGTCGTGGCTTCTATTGCAAAGCACTTACAGAAGGGGAAATCATTTAAGGAGGCTGCTGTCCTGCAAGGGATAAAATCTGAGAAGATCTCGGGCATAGCTCCGTCCTCTAGAGCATCCCCTGAACACTCCCTCTATGCCGAAGCGGCACTTCTACTTTCACCAGGGGAAATAAGTGCTCTCCAGAAGTCCAATGACGGTGGAGCATATGCAGTCTTCCTGACAAGTCGGGAGACCATCCGATCGGAGGAATTTGCAAGAAGGAAGGAGGAGTTAAGGGCCCAACTGCTTCAGGTGAAACAAATACTCCTTTTCTGCGAATGGATGCGCACTGCGAGAGAGGCGGCCAACATCGTGTACCGAGTAAAATAGTTTCTGTCAGAATACACTTAATACACCCGGGAAGGCGCTGACGATAAAGGTGAAACCCTAGACTAACCTAGACTAATTTGACATCCTGGCATGTTTCTGGCACATTTTTGCGACGGGTTCTGTTCTATGGGAGAAGTGGGGAGCCAGACACTACAGGAGGAGAGCCCACGACCTCCGCCGCGCTAGCGACCCCCTGGGATGGCCGAAGGGCCTTGGGCCTTCCCCTTCTTTCAAATGCGCTGTAACTCTCTACAAAAGCGTCCTTCTTGGGCTAAATAGACCAAGGCCAGCAAGGTGAAGTTTAACTGTATTCTTTTCTTTTTTTCAACGTGATGTGACAAAAGCAGTGAGTCCAAGGCCATTCACTTTAACTGCTGCTATTGACTATGCTAATGCCGATCCTCATGTTGGGCATGCATACGAAAAAATCCTTGCCGATGTAATCGCTCGCTTTCAACGTCTCTGCGGCCGCGATGTGTTTTTTGTGACCGGTGTGGATCAACATGGCCAAAAGGTCGAGCAGGCCGCCAAAAGACTCGGGATGGATGTTCGGAGTTTTGTCGACCACATCGCTATCAGGTTCCGCACGCTTTGGGAAACCTTGGGGATTACGTACGATTGCTGGGCAACAACCACCCACTCATTGCATCAACAAGTAGTTTGCAAAGTCCTTCGGCAGCTTTTCAGCGCTGGAGATCTCTATAAGTCCACCTATCGCGGTTTTTACAGTATAAGACAGGAACACTTCCTAACGGATAAGGATCGAGACGAAACCGGTGAGTTTGGACCAGAGTGGGGAGAGGTCATTTTCTTGGAGGAGGGAAACTGGTATTTCCGCCTTAATAAGTACTTACCTTGGCTTTCAGAATTTATGGCAACCCACTCAGAATTTGTAACCCCAGCCTTTCGGAGGACAGAGATTGCCCATGCCATCCAACATTGGAGGCAGGATTTATGCATATCCAGGCCGCGCTCTCGGCTATCATGGGGGATTGCACTTCCTTTTGATCCAGAATTTGTGACCTATGTTTGGTTCGATGCACTGATCAACTATCTAAGCTTTACAGGCTATCTTTCCGAAGATCCTAAAGAGGAGGAGGAATTCCAGCAGCGCTGGCCCGCGCTACACATCCTTGGAAAGGACATTATGATACCGGCGCATGCTGTTTACTGGCCCATTATGGTTCATGCTATGGGATTTCCCGATCAACAAATTCCCCAACTACTTGTTCATGGCTGGTGGAATTCTGGTGGGGCGAAGGTAAGCAAGAGCACCGGGAACACAATAGACCCTTCTGCGCTTGTGTCTCGATACGGAGCGGCGGCACTTCGGTACTATCTCATGCGGGACATCGCTACTGGTCGAGATGCCGCCTTCAGTGAGGAAAGGCTGATTCTTCTCCACAACACAGAACTGGCAAACGGTTTGGGGAATCTTCTCAATAGAACATTAAGCATGGTCAATCTTTATCTCGGAGGCTCTCTCCATCCAGTAGTCCCATCCCATGTTTCGAACACCCTGCGCGAGGAAAATAGACGCTCCGCATCTGAGTACTTGCTTCGCATGCAATCCTTCCAGATTGACCGTGCAATTACAGCGATCATGGATATCGTTTCCCGCTCTAACGCATTTATTGAGGCCTGTTCCCCTTGGGCACTCCACAGGAATCAAAAACAGAAGACGAGACTAGTAGAGGTACTCACAACTCTCCACGAGAGCTCGCGACTTTCCGCTAGCTTGCTCGCGCCTATCCTGCCAAGGGAGTCTGCCGTCATGCTGAAGCAGTTGGGGATCGAAGCTGTCAGCTTCTCCCATCCCGACCCCACCCTCCGTACCTCACTGGAGGTGCGGCCACCGGAGCCGGTCTTCCCAAAATTACCCTAGCAACGAAGGGCTACCCTCAGTACAGACATCCCACACGCCCTTGGCAGAGGGAGGAAGGGGCAAGAAGCAGAACTAGAAGCGACGAGACTTGCTAAAACGCCTAGTATTCCCTCCGCCACTCGGCGAGCGATTTTCCAAGGGACGGGCCTCATTGACGGTCAAGTTACGCCCATCCAGATCTGCACCATTAAGCCCGTTAATGGCGGCCTCGCCCTCGCTTTGGGTAGACATCGTAACAAAACCAAACCCGCGAGGCTGACTAGTGTTCCGATCTTGCATAATCTTCACATCCGTCACTGTCCCGAATTTCTCGAAAGCCGCGCGCAACTTATCTTCCGATGTGTCGTAGGAAAGATTTCCCACATAGAGTCTCTTATTCATAGGTTTTTGGGCGAAAGAAACAACTGACTGCCGCTAAGCCGTTCCCGAGGACCGGGTTTCAAATCACCACCGAGACTAACTCACCTGACGATTCACCAAGCTGCCAACATACCAATCGGTTCCAACAGCCATCATCCTCTCTTACAATGGCGGAATTTGCAAGATAAACTTTTGACAGAGATGGTAGTAAATAGTTCGTCTTCTAGGATATTTCCCCTTGCCAAATCCTTCCAATACTTCAAGAAATTTACTGTCTTGTCTTCCTCCCCGTTAGAGCTGTGAAAATCCAAATTTTAACGCTTTTCCCAGACGCATGTGAGGGGATACTGTCCCAAGGTATTCTGGGTCGTGCAAGGAGGTGTAGGTCGATAGAAATTCAAGCCTTAGATCTAAGGCGGTGGGCCGTTGGCAAACATCGTGTCACGGATGAAGCACCATACGGTGGCGGTCCGGGGATGGTGATGAAAATAGAACCCTACGCCAGTGCTTTGGCTGACCTATGTAGACCTCATACTCGCACAGTATTGATGTCTGCCCAGGGACGACGTTTTCAGCACGCCATTGCTTATGAGTATTCTTTGGAAAAGGAGATTATTTTATTATGTGGTCACTATGAAGGAGTGGACCAACGTGTCGCCGACCACTTGGTGGATGATGCAATTTCCATAGGAGACTATGTTCTAACTAGTGGTGTTCTCCCAGCATTGGTGTTTGTGGATGCAGTAGTCCGCCTGATTCCAGGTGTGTTGGGAAATGCGGATTCTGCTGGCCAAGAGTCGTTCATTGCTGGACTTCTAGATTATCCTAGCTACACTCGCCCTGAGATGTTCCAGGGGTGGAGGGTGCCTCCTGTCCTGCTCTCAGGTGATCACGCTGAAATTCGGAAGTGGCGTGCTGTTACCGCCTTGGAGTTAACGAGACAGAGGAGGCCTGATCTGCTAGGGCTTCCTCTCGGAATGGCCGGGAAAGAAGCTGGGAAGGAGTGCCCTCTGGGCTGAGCACGTCCGTCTCTAAAAACATCCCTAGGAGACAGGGGACGGTAGATCTTCGGGCTTTCTCACTGGACAAAAGAAACGTTTGGTGATAGCCTGGCCAGGATTAGGTTTATTAGGTTTGGCTTGTAAGCTGCATTGATGCATTAAATTGGTAAATGGACGGGATACTTTCACAGCGCTTAGACCATCCCCCATCGGGGCTCAATCCGGCGGAGGTTATCAATGCCGTTAGTCCGCAGGCGAGGGGGTATTACTCTACCATTATGCAAATGCTGCCTGCTCTAGACACTGCTAATGCGGGGGTGTTGGCAAAATTCAACATTTACTGGGCAATGTACAGTGCTACCATTCAGTTTATGTCTCAGTTTACTGTGGCCAATCAAACTTTATGGAAAGAATGTATTCAAAATATCCGCTAAGCCTGGCCTGCGGCGGTCATTCCCATTCCAAAAAGTGAGAACGGGAAGTGAATCTAGTGATGCCGGCCAAGTTACGATGTTTATTGATGGAGATCAGCCTGATGGGGCTGGGTTGCGGGCTGCACGCGGAATCTTTTCAGCTCCTTCAGTTGCTCCGCGCTATAGAGCCAGATGCAGCCTACCCGTTACTCGGCTTGTCTCAGTTCTACATGCTCAATAACGAGATGGGGGAGGCTGAAAGGCTCCTGTCAGAATTGGCGCTTCGCCAGGATCTGCTGGGCACGCCGTTTCTAAAGATGGTACGGGCACTTCAGGCTCTGAGAACCCAAATCTTACAAGCCAGCCAGGTGGAGGCTTTCAACCAGACGGGTTACAAGAGACACAGCAACTTAACTGGGTGGTCCGAGAACTCGTAGTAAAAGGCAAATCCATCTGCATTCTATCAAGGATTCCTGCCCCGTGTTTTGTCTCGCACCTGTTCCGCTTCCCTTTCCTTCTTTTCCCTCTAGTAGAAGTCGAACTGGGGGAGGTAAGTCTAGGTTAGAAGAGCTTCCTTCTCAAGAGCTGTTGGACTCTGTCGTCCATCAAAAGCTGGTTAGCGAGGGCAAACTTGGCGGGACTCAATCCCTAGAGGAGTATTTTTCCAGTGTCTCGGAAGGGGAGATAGTCAGGGACCTTCAGCAGGATCTCCTTAGACACTTTTTGAACCAGGTACAAATGGGCATCCAAGAAGGGGAGAGAGAAATTGCAGAATTGAAGAAGCAGAAAAAGTGAAGTTTTCCCATTATTTACTGTACAATCCGAAGAGTTAATTATTTAGAGAGGCATGGCCATTTCCTTTTCGCCCATATCGGGGAAAGAAGCGGTTGGGAGCGAGTGCTTCCAGGGAAGTTCTCAGGGAAGCATCGGTAACGATGAGCAGAGGCAGCTTCTTGAGCAGATTTTGGACGGAGAATTGACTGCGGAGAAGTTAGTTGAAATGGAGCAGTGGTGGGGGATGTATACTTGCCATTGGAGTCTCGTGTCTGCGTTATCCGGAAAACTCGCCGCTGGTGTGCAAACTCTTCTTAGTAATCAAGTCTAGCTTGCATAGATCTCCCAAATCAGTCTTGGAACGTCTCGTGTTTCGTATTGTAAAGGGCTAGGGCTATTTGTTGAGTGAAGGAGCCTAGAAGATGTGAAGGACCGGGAGTAGGTGGGGTTCGGTTTATCGTTAGGGTGTTGACTGGCCCCCATGAAGGTGCTGAGATGGAAATCCCGGAGGGGGGCCTTATCATTGGAAGCGGTGGGGAGTGTGATTTAAGTCTATTTGATCCTCGGGTAGTTCCGAAGCATGCGTGGCTCGCCCCCGTGGGGCACGGGGTGGTTTTGCGTCCACTACAAGGGGCGGTCTGGCTGGACATGGTCTCTGTTAAAGATGATGTGGAGCTGCTTGACGGTGCTAAGCAAATCATCACCGTTGGGGATACGCATCTGGCAGTGGGGTCGCCCCGCTGCTCTTCCGAAGAGAAGTGGCCTCCTACCCATGGCTTCTCGGGCGGAGGCCTTTCCTCCGGAAAGCAGGGTAACCCTAACGTGGCACGCAAAGCTCTTCCAATAGGAAAGGGTAAGAAGAGCACCGATGCTTTGCTGTTTATCACCGCAGCAGTGGCAGGTACGCTGCTTGCTTTTACTATCTTGGGGGTATCCAGGCATCTTGGGAAAGAAAAAGGGATGGGAACGCGAGAGATGGACAGGCTTGATCTTTTGGGAAAAGTTGTTCCTCCAAAAAAGTCAGAGCTAGGAAATTCGGGCCTAGCCGTTGTTCCTCGTCTATCTGCTCCTGAGTCTATTGATCCAAGCTTGTTCCCTCTGGAAGCTAAGGCAGCAACTCAACTCTCTAGGGATATGAACGAAGGAGTAGTTTGTTCATTAGATGTACAAGGCGGCAAGTCACAGCTTAGGATATGGGTCAGAGGTGGAACTGAAAGTGCTGTAGCACGAGGAATCGCAAGTCGTTTCTCACCTCCCTTGCACTATCAAGTTTTCGACCTTGCCCAGTTAGAGGCCTCGGCAGCCATGCTAGCGCAACTTTCTGGACTATCTCTCCGCGTGTGCATAGCCCCGGGGGGAATTGCCTTCTGGAGTGGTTATCTGCAGAACGACAGAATGTGGCACGAGTTTCTCCCTCGTGTCGCTCGTGAGTTGCCAATTATCCGAAATCACTGCTGTAGGATCATCTTCGGAAACCGGTTGGCGAAGACCCTACAGGCAGAGTTGCGCCAGCGTGGGCTACGACAGGTGCAGCCAGTTGCATCCGAAAATAGTGTGCTCTTAGCTGGAAGCCTGCCAAAAGAACAACAAGGGCAATGGAATGCTTGGATGACCAAAGTGCGAGAAAGATATGTTTCATGGATCCCTATTATCGATAGAGTGAATAGCAGTGCTGTGGTGAGAGTCGCTTCCAAAGACTTTTTTCCGTCTCGCATTGTGGGAGTTTCTGGTACTACAGGACCGTGGGTTGCTCTTTCGGATGGGTCAAAGTTCTTCCAAGGTGCTAGGCTGAGGGATGGATATATACTGAAAGAGATTACCCCCAGCATGCTCCTATTGAATAGCCCGGAGGGTGCCCTAAGACTCCCCGTTTCTGGGCTGGACTAGGCTTGTTTATGCCATGACGCCACTTTTTGGGGAGGATGGAGTTGGAGTGGGATCTGCCCCGGAGCCGATTTTCATCTTTTTTACAGAACTCGCCGACCGCATTCATAGAGAATGCACAGGTTCTGAGCGTAAGCGGGTGCTTCAGTTGCTAGAACACTGGCGTCAGGAACAGGCTGAAGCTGGGTCTACCGATCCATCACAGGGCCAGCTTATAAAACAGGCAATCGACCTAGCTATAGAAATTACCAAGAACGCATTTATTCCCCCTTGCGCACGCGACGAGTAAGGTTGCAGTAGAATGCGGTGACAGAATTTTTCCTTTCTCCTACTGGAGGAGGTACGGTATAGTGTGGTCCACTGCGGGTTCCGTTGAAAAATCCGGCTCCCGGTGGCGAAGTACTTTTTGATAGGAAGTGGTCCTGATCCCGCTGAGGGTGTCACAGGTGTAGCAGTCTGCCTCTACATATCGATGGAGGCTAACTACAAGAAGGGCGACACTGCAGAATCCCGTGCGCACTTACCTATTTGCCTTGCCAGAACACCCGTAAGGGAAGCGAAAGTGGGCTGCTTGCCAAAATTTTCTGTCACAGGGCCAGGAGAGAGGCGTCACAGCCCCGGCCTATTTAAATCTAGAAAAAGTGTGGGGCACGGTCACACCCTCCGACAACAGCATCACATTGGTGTAACGGGGGAATCCTGCCCTGGCGGCAAAATGACGTCTGACACATTTCTTGTCGGCGGGAAGAAGGTTCTGGGAATTGGAAATGGGTATATACAGGAAGTGACGCAGAGTCTCGCATATGGGACAGTGGGCAGCGTGAACAGCATATCTCTTCAAAGTGCAGATTCCGAGCTACTCGTGTTGCTACTCAAGATACTTGGGGTCAAGAAACCGGACGGCAGTCTACTACTTCCGATTAATCTCATAGTGGATGGGCGCTTACCTATCCAAGTACATCGGCATAAAAGCCGATGGTTTGTCAGTGGGGCGGTTGCCACGGAGGTTTCTAACTGTGAAGGCAAGGTGCTTTCTTATCTTGTGAGCGAGGCTTCCAGGGTATGGGATACCCTGGTAAGCATTATGTCCTATGAAAAAGATAAAGACATGTTGATCCTGTGGAGGCGGGTTCCGCGCCTTGTGCACCAGAAGGACTTGGAATCAAGTATTAGTCTGTTTTTGAAAGAGCTTGAATTTTGGCGTGCAGAGGCCACTAGAGCTGGTTGTACGGGGAGAGATAGTTTTCTATGATGGAAACCTTGGAAACCTTGACTCTCTTACGTGTGCTGTTGGGGTTCGCTCTGGTCTTGATGAGCTCCATCAGTACTAGAACGCCTGCCGCTTGGTCGGCTACCTCTTCCGACGGATCTAGCCTGTGGGAAAGCCACGGTGATACTCACTGGCTAACGGGCTCTGTCAGCATTTTGGCTGATCACAGTACTATAGGAGATATCTTGAGGGAATTCGGAGAGCAAACAAACCTTAGAATCGTTCTTAGCCCAGCCATTCATGGAAAAGTCAGCGGGAAGTTTATAGGGTTGGGGCCAAAACACTTCCTGCATCAAATCTGCCGTGCGTACGGGTTAGATTGGCTTTATTACAATGGACAGATCTACTTCTATTCCAATACAGAGAGCAAAACAGCAGTGTGTACGCTAAGATATTTACCCGTTACACAGGCAATAAGGACGGTAGAAAAGATCGGGATACTCTCCCTGGGAGCCTCCATCCATCACATTCCTAACACCCCTATGGTGGTACTCAATGGCCCCCCAAAGTACATAGAGATTGCCCAGACGGTACTCCATACATTGGAGGCACAGAGCGCTTATAAACAGACAAATGAGTTGGTGATCCAAGTATTCCCTCTCAATTACGCTTGGGCTTATGATGTAGACCTTTCTAACGGCGTATGCATCGAAGGGGTCGCTACCACTCTCTCCAAACTTATTTTGGGAGGCTTAAATCTAAACCACGCACGCCTGAAGACAGAAAAGTTTCCAGTCTCCTCCTCAGGAACTCTTGGGAATATGGCAAGTCCTGGTCCAATTTCCGGTGTTCACGGTGAGTGGCCAAGCGGCAAACGGATGGTCCATGCCTTTCCTGTTAGTATAGGACAAAGTGGAGGACGGGAGGGCTTCCGCAACGTTTCCACTGTTTCTCCAGCCAAAAATCTAGCACTCAATGATGGCTTTGACCCAGCCTCTTCTCCCGACGGCGGTGCTTCCATTGCAGCGAGTGTACGCGCCAATGCCGTAGTCATCCGGGACGTTCGGGAAAACATGCCGTTTTATAGAGCGGCTATCGCTAAACTGGATGTTCCTATACGGGTAATTGAAATTTCAGCCGCTATTGTAGATGTAGACATCCACGCCTCTCGGGCCTTGGGACTAAGCAGCATCAACGCAAGTGTGGGAGGAGTCGCTGGGGTGGCAAGTAGTATAACAGGGGAGCCCCTCGCCAGGCATAACGGTAATTTGAACATAAAAGGTATCTTTGGCACTAGCGTTGTTACTGCAGCACTAAATTTTCTAGAAAAGAACAAGAAGGCAAAAATTTTGTCACGCCCTACTATAGTTACGCTGGATAACTTTGGCGCCTCCATCGGCAGCGCAGATACATTCTATCAATCTGTGCAGGGCAATTATGTGAGTAACATGTTTAATGTAAGCGCTGACTTAAGGTTAGAGGTGGTTCCGCATATAATGATGCACAAAAAACAACCGCAAATTTATATGCAAGTCAAAGTAGAAGATGGTTCCTTCGACTCGAAACAGAGGGCAGCTTCCCTACCAATGGTACACCGTTCTCAGCTTATTACACAGTCCATCGTCCGCAAGGACCAAAGCCTCCTAATCGGAGGGTTGTATCGCAAGGTAGATGTACGGGAACGCGGCGGATATCCCTGGTTGAATCGGGTTCCTATTCTGGGCTTCTTCTTCTCCTCAAATACTCGTAGAAATTTGGTGGTGGAGCGGTTGTTTCTTATTACACCGAGGATCGTCGACATTAACTCCAGAACCTTAAGGGATTACAGTCAGTACTTTCGTTCCACACGGCACGGAGGGCGTGCGGGAACTTCCCACGAGGACTTCGCAAGAGCCACCATTGCGCACAGACAGCACTGAAACCTGCAATGGTATAAGATAAATTTATGCCCTCTATATAGCTGATGGACGAGTCGAGGTTTGCTTCTCGACCTTCCTGAGAGGAAGGCATCTCGGGCCCTCCCTGGCCACCGCAGAGCTTTTTGCTAGCGTCATTCAATCCGTTTTTCATTCGGATAAAATCCTTTAGGATCTTGTGGACAATTGAACTGGGTAGTACCATGCTCCTCGCGGGGGTGTTCCCAGATTTTCCTAGTGTTGTACCGTGCTTGCAGGAAAGGCAAGCGTGAGCGCCTGCGCGGTACGGCTTTAGAGGGGGCTAAGGGTTAACCGGTAATATGACAACAAGGTCAATGAATATTGAGTCGTTTACGCCAGCCACCGTTCGGGCGCTCGTTTCCTTAGCGGAAAAACGGAAGAAGCTCTTGGAACAAGTGCAGTCTCTGGAAGCTGAAATTGCTTCTCTTCTGGACGATCTACCCACTGGAATTGCTGCTGGAAAGGGGGGGCGTCCACCCAAATCTATGACAAGGCCTGCTAGAACTAGAAGAGCAGAGAGGAGAGTGCAGAAACCAGGTGTGTTAAAGGAACGCATCCTGCAAATATTGCGGTCAGCTGGCGATACTGGGATTAGTGTATCGGAAATAGCTGAGGAGCTTTCTATTCTTCCAGCAAATGTTCACGTGTGGTTCAGCACAACCGGGAAACGCTTAGAGGAGGTGAGAAAGGTTGCACCAGGTCGTTTCCGTTATTATCCTGCAGCAGGTTCTCAAGTTTCCGAAGAGGGGGTAGCCTTGCATTAGGAAGGCACAGTGGTTGAGTGGCGCAGATCACTCCTCGCCCCGTTTGGGTATTCTAAAACTTTAAACACCGCTTCTTTTACCTGTCTTACGCTAATCGCTTTCATACACCTAAAATCGATAGGGCAGCTTTGGAGAAAGCAAGGACTACACTCCACATGTTGGCGCAGTACACTGTGTTTTCTTCCGAGAGGAGCAGTCAATAAAGGCTCTGTAGAGCCAAAAATGGCTACCACAGGGATCCCTAACAAGGCAGCTAGATGCATGACCCCAGTGTCATTTGTTAAAAGAAGGCGGATAGACAAGAGCTCTGAGATCAACACAGTGAGATCAGTTTTCCCTACGTAATTCAGTACAATATCTTTTGGGAGACCAGCCACGATTGCCCTGACAATAGAAGCGTCCTTAGAAGTACCAAAGACTTTCCAGCGGTATCCCGTTTCCTCGGAAACTCCCCTGATCACTTCTTGGAATCGATCCATTGGCCAATGCTTAGCGGGGCCGTATGCTGCGCCTGGACATAATCCAAGAGTGGGAGCGATTAAGCGACTTGATGGAACTAGGGGAAGACTGATAGGAGAGGAAAGTTGCGGAGGAGGTGCTCCGAGTGCTTTTGCCATCCATAGGTAATGTTCTGAATGGTGTTTTGGAGCCACGCCAGCCCCTTGCTTTGGCGCCTCTACAATCTGGTTAAGCAGCCAAAAACGGTAATGTCCTCGATAGCCAACGCGACGGGGAATACCGGCCAGAAAAACTTCTAACGCACATCTGCAAGAATTGGGAAAAAGTATGGCAGCCTCAAAGCGACCCCGCAGCTTGTGTGCGATGCTCCAAAGGCTCTCCCCCTTAGAAATCGGAATTACCTCGTCGACCTCCTTTATCGTATGCCAGAGCGCAGCTAGTTCCCCAGCCACCAAGACGGAAATTCTAGCATCTGCCCTGCCTTTTTTGAGGGCCTGTACTGCCGGAATGCTCATAACAGCATCCCCAAGCCAGTTGCTAGAGCGGACAAGTATACGAAACGGGAACAGGTGTTCTCTAGTTCCCTTAGGGAGATAAGTTCCTCGCCTTTTTTGGAAAAGCAAGAAGTCTGGGTTAGGTATTTTCCAGCGATCATGGACCCAGAACCAATCTTTTGGCGACTCTTGGATTTGCAATTCGAGAACGCAATTGATATCCGCAGTTAACTTATTAGAACAGCCTGGTTGGTATGAGATAGGATGTCGGATCGAAATTCTCCAACGAGCAAACCCATCCGTAAAGATGGCCATAGGAAGTACTGCTGCTCCAGTTCTACATGCAAGCGTAGCGGCGAGGGGAGAGGTTGATGCTAGTCTGTAAAAAAGTGGAGTCCAAATTCCTCCATCGCCAGCGTGTTGGTCTACTAGTACCCCTACAACTCCGCCCTGGCGCAGCATGGTAATAGGGGCGGAAAATCCGTTTTTCCGGTTAAACAGAACCAAGCCACGTTTACAGCGGCCCTTGTTGACCAAGTTATCAACCCACCTACTCCGTAGGGGCTGGTAGACGGCGCCGGTAGGCACATTCGGGAAGAAGGAGTTTAACTGGGCAAATAGCTCCCAATTCCCCATATGGCTAACAGCCGCCACTACTCCCCTACCTGCTTCCACACAAGACTGAATCAACTCTTTGTTTTCCACAGAAGAGCAGGCGTGGATCTGTGGCTCGCTAAGAGTAGGGATTTTTAAAGCGCTGAGACAGTTTGCACCAGCTGTTATAAAGTGTTGCAGGACTAGTCGATTAACCTGAAAGTTGGAGTACTTTTTTGGGAAAGCGTGAATTATATTTTTCTTTGCTAGTTTACGGTATCTTGGCAATGTGCCCCAGGCAGCCAGGCCTAGTATTTGCCCAATAAAAAAACAGATGGAAAGAGGAAGTAAGCGAATGATGCCTATCACTCCGTAGGCTACACAGGCGAAGACATGATGCATACCCTGTTCCAGGAATTGGAGTCTGCTATGAAGACCAGGGGAACTCATGTCTGAAGTACAGCGTGAGACCGTGAGTGGGGATTAACCCCTGAAGGGTTGTAGTCCTTCTCCAATCTTCGAAAGCACATAGCGGATCTATTTTGGTGTCTGTTTTTTGGTAAGCAGGCTGCCCATGCTCTCCTGTTTTGACCGTTCTGCCATCAATGTAGTACAAGGTGACAGGGCTTATATGCCGTCGAAGTTTCATCGAAGATTAACAGGGGTTGCTTACCTTACACAATCTACCCGTTCGAGCATCTGGAGGCTATTCGAACGGCTTGGAAAAGTGAGTTGGGAGCGACCATATCAATACGGTTAAAGGTTGATAGATGTTGTCTCTCACCTATAGCAGAATTGTTGGCTACAATGGACGTTTAGTTTACTTGAAGTCCTCTTGGCCGAGAAGAAAAGTTGGATCTCCCCAGCGTGAAAAGCGATTATACCGTGAAGGACGTGTGTGATAGGCATTTGTTGTAATGATGAATACGTTTTCAGGGTTAGATGAGCAAGTCCAGGAGGCCAGGCACTGGATACGACCCTTACTCGATGAAGTAAGCAAGGTGATTATCGGCCAGAGCACGCTAGTTCAACGCTTGCTGGTAGGTATCCTAACTAATGGGCATATTTTGTTAGAAGGCGTGCCTGGTCTGGCTAAGACGCTGGCGGTGCGTACCTTGGCCTCAGCAGTTCAGACAGGATTTCAAAGAGTGCAATTTACTCCAGACCTTCTACCTGCTGACTTGATAGGAACACCAATTTATAATCCACGCACCGGAGAATTCACTACAAAGCTGGGCCCTATTTTCTCTAACTTGCTCCTCGCGGACGAGATTAATCGGGCTCCGGCTAAAGTACAAAGTGCTTTGCTAGAGGCCATGCAGGAGCGGCAGGTAACCCTAGGTGGACAAACTTATCCCCTTCCAGACCCATTTCTGGTCTTAGCAACGCAAAACCCTATTGAGCAGGAGGGTACTTATCCATTACCTGAGGCTCAGTTGGACCGTTTTATGTTAAAACTTAAAATAGGCTATCCTAGCCGGGAGGAAGAGCTTGCTATCCTAGATATGATGGCTACTTCTACACCACGACTCTCTGTGTTAAGTACTGTGAGCATGTCGGAAATTGTCCGCGCTCGCAGTGTAGTAAACGGGATTTATGTGAATGGGCGTGTGAGAGATTACATCGTGGATATTGTTAGGGCCACTCGCGCTCCGGAGGCCTTCAAGCTTAAATTGGACAGCCTAATTCGCTATGGTGCATCCCCGCGTGCGACCATTTTCCTTACACTTGCCAGTAAGGCAAATGCATTCATAACCGGTAGAGCGTACGTAACTCCACAGGATGTCAAATCTGTCGGGTTAGACGTATTGCGCCATCGGGTCGGGATAACCTACGAAGCAGAGGCGGAGTTGGTAACCAGCGAGAATGTTATCGAAAAAATTTTCGCCGGCCTTCCAGTACCCTGAATTATGTTTGACTGGAGGCGCTTACCGGAGAACCGTAGGTATTATCGAAGGATGTGAGATGCATACCATGTATAAACCAGACGAGACCTTTCGAAAAATTCGGCGGATTGAGCTATGCACACGGCATCTTGTAAGGTCCTCTTTTTCTGGCTGCTATCATAGCGCTTTCAAGGGAAGTGGAATGCATTTTGATGAGGTACGTGAGTATGCACCTGGCGATGAAATTCGCAGTATTGACTGGAACGTAACTGCGCGCTTGGACATGCCTTATGTGAAAAAGTTCGTAGAAGAGCGAGAACTAACAGTCATGCTAGCGGTGGATATTAGCGCCTCTGGAACTTTTGGAAGTGTACGCCTGAGCAAGCGGGAATTTGCCGCGGAAATAGCGTCCATCCTAGCCTTTAGCGCCTCTCGGAACAACGATAGAGTGGGTCTTGTCCTGTTTAGCGATCGCGTAGAGCTCTTCATCCCTCCAAAGAAGGGATACCCTCATGTACTTAGGCTCCTCCGAGAAATGCTTCTTTTTAAGCCCAAGGGTAAATGTACGGACTTTTCCGCAGCATTTGGGATACTTGACCACGTGGTCCATCGGCGTGCTGTAGTGTTTGTTCTCTCTGATTTTCTCGTTGCAGACTTATCCAAGCAGTTCATTGTGGCAAGCCGTAGGCATGACGTCATCGCTCTATGCATCGAGGATCCTGGTGAAATCCTCCTGCCAAATGTAGGTGTTATTACTTTTGAGGATGCTGAAAGTGGTCGCCAAGTGGAGCTCGATTCCTCTAAGAGGAGAGTGATGGAGGAGTTTGCGAGGCTTGAATCGAGGCATCGCAGTGTTCAAAGAAAGGTGCTACAGAATCTTGGAGTTGATATTATACGGTTCCACACCAATGAGGATATCATCCCACCGCTACGTGCTTTTTTTGCGCGAAGAAAAAGGAAATTGTTATGACTTCTGCTGTCTCCTCCTTGCTAGAACTAGCTCCACTCCATGATATTGACCCTCCGGTCCCTATTCCTCCATATCCAGTTTGGTATCCAGTTTGGGTCGCTCCGCTGGCCATCTTAGGTGTTCTGGGCCTCACCGCCACATTTTTTTTTGTCAGGAAGCTTTCCCTTCCCAAAGGGAAACGACCTACCTCTCCCAAGGACACCGCGCTACAGGCATTAGCACTGCTCCGCTCCCAAATAGAAGTACTTTCTCCCCACGACTTTGGTGTTGAAGTTTCCGCTCTTCTCCGTCGCTACATACAAGAGGAATACGGGCTACACGCGACAACTCAAACCTCCATGGAGTTCTTGGTGTCCATTCAAGACAGCCCTATGTTCTCCTTAGAGGAGAAGGTCATACTAGGAAAATTTCTTGAGATGGCCGACCTTCTTAAATTCTCCAGGAAAGAAATAAAGCGAGATGAGACTTCCGCTTTGTTACTACAGGCAGAGCAGCTTGTATGTACAAAAAATCAGGATGCGGTTTCACAGGAACTCTAAAAAAAACAACTGCAGGTAGAGAGAGTGGAATGATACATCCGCTTCGCTTTGGCAGCTTTACCATTCTATATCCCTGGGTCCTCTTTTTTTTGCTGGCCCTTCCAGCGCTGTTTCTTTTGAGGCGGATGGTAGGTAGTGTTACGCCAGCTGTGCGGTTTTCTTCCATAGAAACAATGTTGGCCTTGGGTCGAGGTGGTAAATCGCAGACCAGAAGTTACCTCAATGCAATTACTTGCTTGACAGTGACCCTTTTGTTTCTAGCGGCATCTCGACCGCAACTGGAAAAGAGTAACACTCGTCTTCAGTCAAGTGGTATCGACATCCTATTGGCTTTCGATGTTTCCAGCTCTATGAGAGCAGAAGACATGACTATCGGCAATAAGCGGATAAGCAGAATAGGGGCCGTCAAGGGGATTGCACGGCAATTTATCGCTAAACGCCTAAATGATCACATCGGTATTATTGCATTTGCTGGACGCCCCTATTTGGTTAGCCCACCTACACTAAATCGTGACTGGCTGGCATCAAATATAGGGCGCCTGCAGGCAGGTATGATAGAAGAAGAGGATAGCACTGCTATTGGTTCAGCAATTGCTGCCGCCACTCGGCGCCTCAGGAACCACTCTTCTAAGTCAAAAAAGGTCCTGATACTACTCACGGATGGCGTAAATAATGCCGGCCGTATCTCTCCTCTAACCGCCGCAGAGGCAGCCAGGGCTCTTGGGATAAAAATCTACACCATCGGTGCAGGCTCCAGCGGCCCAGTACCCTTTCCAGTGCCAGATATATTTGGCGGAACTCGATATCAAATGGTTGAGCTTGACAGTGACCCGGCCACTTTAAAAAAAATTGCAGAGGTGACAAGCGGGCAATTCTTTCATGCAGCGGATAGGCAGTCTCTAAAGAAAATTTTTCAAACAGTCGGCCAAATGGAAAGGTCAACGGCAGTAGTGACTAAGGTATTGTTTTATCTGGATTTGTTCCCGTGGCTCGTAGGTTTAGCACTCGGACTGCTCCTAGCGGAAGTCCTTCTTTCTCAAACGGTATGGAGGCAGCTTCCCTAAGCTTTAGTGAACCATCCTGGTTTGCCGCTCTGGCCATCTTGCCAGCGATTGCCTTGCTTTTGTGGTGGGCAAATCGACGGAACACACTTCTCCTACAACAAGTAGTAGCTCCCCGTTTGTTTGAGCAACTCGTAGATTCCGTGAGTGGAAAGCGGAAATTCATCCGGGCAGCCCTCTTGCTGGGCAGTCTTACTCTTTTGATCACAACCCTTGCCAGGCCCCAGCTAGGAACCGCTCCTATAAGTACCACGCAAGCAGGGAAGGACATTATCGTTGCAGTAGATGTTTCTAGAAGCATGTTGGCAGACGATTCTGCACCCAACCGGCTGACACAAGCGAAGTTTTTTGTGCAAGATCTCATCAATTGCCTTCGTGGGGACCGTTTGGGGTTAATCACTTTTTCTGGAACAGCTTTCCTACAAATTCCACCGACAATTGACTATGGTGCTATAGCTGGGGGGGTTGAGGAATTGGATGTGAATTTCATTCCTAGAGGCGGGACTAACATTGCTTCTGCTATTCGAGTAGCAAGAACGGCATTTGGTCACCTTGTGGGAGAAGCTCGTGCATTGATTCTCGTGTCCGACGGTGAAGAGTTAGAGGGGAAGGCTATCATCGAAGCAAAAAAAGCAGCCTCCCAGGGAATCCACATTTATGCTGTAGGTATTGGCACCACCAGAGGATCCTTGATCCCCATTGCTGCTGCACAATCTGGGGAACAAGATTTCGTGCGTGGTGCTGACGGAAAACCAGTAATCAGCCACTTAGATGCAGCGTATCTCAAAGCAATTGCAGAAACCACCGGTGGTTTTTACTGTCCCTTTAGCCCATTTTTATCTGCTCAACGGATCTTTAACCAAGGGTTACTCCCCTCACTCGTCCCAAGGAAGGGTCAAGCCTTGATGTCGAGCCGTCCTATTGAGAGATTTGAGTGGACCCTCATTCCGGCGATTTTGTTGCTATTGGCTTGGCGATTAACAGAGCATTGGAGGATGGGTTGTTGCAGGCGCATCCCCTTTCCGGGACTGATATTAGTGGGCATCTTGTCGACAGCGACGTCGGTAAAAGCTGCACAAAATGGCTTAGAAAGTTATCAGAGGGGAGACTATCAAAGAGCTCTCAAAGATTTTGAGAGTTGTTTACAAGAGAGACCGAATCTTCCAGAAGCCTCCTTTAATGCGGGTACAGCAGCTTACAGATTGGGAGATTATGATAGGGCTCTTGATTTTTTTGGAAAGGCTATCCCAGGGAAATCTGTGCAACTTCGTGCTAGTGCCCAATACAATATGGGCAACAGTCTAGTACGAAAGGGGGAAGCCAGTTCTTCGTATGAGCAGAGACGAGCACAGTGGAAGGCTGCCATCCGTCAATATGACCAAGTGCTTAGGCAGCAGCCTAAAAACAAAGCCGCTGCAGACAACAAAAAATTGGTACAGGCAATGCTGAGGGAGCAGGACCAAAGAGAGAACAAGGGGAGCCAACAGGACCAAAGGGAGAACAAGGGGAGCCAACAGGACCAAAGGGAGAACAAGGGGAGCCAACAGGACCAAAGGGAGAACAAGGGGAGCCAACAGGACCAAAGGGAGAACAAGGGGAGCCAACAGGACCGAGCCAACAGGACCAAAGGGAGAACAAGGGGAGCCAACAGGACCAGAATTCGCGGTCTGGCGCTTCTTCTACCTTTCCCTCTTTTGTTTCGAAAACAGACAAAAATGAGCAAGCTGGAGGAAGAAAAGGAGGCCTTTCCAGTGGAACGATGATTCCATCCGCATTACTGACAGCAGAGCAAGCAAACATGATAATAGACTCTATGAAGGAGGATGAGCAGCATGTCAAAATCCGTGGGCAGGATCTCCCTGAAGATATCTACAAAAATTGGTGAACAGGAGGTCGTCCAGCCCCCCCTGCTTGAAGTTGGAACGTCGTTGGAATGTAAGTCCTAATTCCCGTTCCTTTATCAATCTCTTGTCTTCCCACGCCCCCTAAGCCGATGGGACTACTTAATGGGAAGAGGTATCTTGCTAAAATTGAGCATGAGAACTTGGCTAAATTCCTACTTAAAGAGTTACGTGGTAGCTTCACTAATCTGCTGTTGGTGGTTGTGGTATATCTCTTTCCTTTCTGCCTGTGCAGCAGCTGTTCGGGCGAGTGTTCGAATTTCCGATGGGGAGGTGCAGGTGGGACAAACTGTCCATCTAGACATCATTGTCCAGGGAGCAAGAAACGCGGAGGTACCCGATGATATAAGAATAGAGGGTTTACGAGTAAGTTATGTCGGGCGGTCGACGCAAATTCGCATGCTCAATACGCAAGTTGATTCAAGTTCCACTTATACCTTTTCTGTATATCCGTTGCGCGCCGGGACTTTCATCATCCCCGCTTTGCAAGTCAAGGTAGATGGTGCAATCCTTCTGACTAAGCCGTTATCCTTGAAGGTGGTAGAAGCTTTCACACAGAGGGGCAGGCACAAACAAAAGATACCTCAGCAATCCCCCCCATTGCGTTCCACCGATACAAAGCTTGCATTTGGAATGCTTTCCATCCCTAAAAAAGAAGCCTACCTAGGGGATATAATCCCCATTAAAGTCCAGTATTTTTTTCACCCTAATCTTTCCGTACAGTCCATTAGCTCTGCACCATCTTTGATCGGAGAGGGATTTATGGTTCAGGAAATGAGCGAACCTAAGCGGAGTTATCGAGAAATCAACGGGACTAAGTACACGGTTCTTGCTTTTCAAAGTTCTGTTTGCCCAATAAGGGCGGGAAAGTTGCAGATTCCACCAGCATCCCTCATCTGTCAGGTGCTGGAGCGCCCACTTCTTGATATCTCACAACAGGAGGCGAATGTGGCAGATGCTTTTTTGCAGCGCTTTTTTGGCACAATATCGGTTGCTCACGCCGTGCGGAAAATAGAGGTCAGGTCAGATTCTGCAACTATACAGGCACTCTCTTTACCAAATGAGAGACAACCAGTTTCTTTTCATGGTGCCATTGGAAACTTTGCTCTACGCGTGGAAGCCTCCACAAAGGATTCTTCACTGGGAGATCCTATTACCTTACGAGCAATTATTTCTGGGGAAGGAAATTTTGAGCGGATCAGAGAACTAGAATTGGATGGTAGACAAGGATGGAAGTCCTATTCCTTCCCACCAAAGTTTAAAAGACTGGGGGGATATGGCGAGAAAGTGTTCGAATGGATGCTGGTCCCCAGTGTGGAAAAAAATTCCACGCCGGAGGTCGTTTTTTCTTATTTCAACCCCACTCTAACGAAGTACATAACATTGCGCTCTGCCTCAGCAGTAAGGGCAAGGCCAGCATCCCACTCAGCATCTGCGCCAGAAGTAAGATCTTCCGTTCCCCTAACTGAGAAGGAAAAACGGAGAGTCGTGAGAAAATTCGCTGCTGAATCTTACCAACCAATTACCGGACGTCCTGAGTTTGCGGCCGCCAATGGGATAGCTATCCTGGCATTGTTGGCCTTTGTTGGGAGTCAACTCGTGCGGAATTTTAAAAAATCTGGTGAATTACGATCCCCCTTGAAAGCGTCTTTAGATAGGCTGTCCGATCCTAATACTTCTGCAGAAAAGTTCTATTCCTCCGCTGCAGAATTTCTTCTCTTGCGGGCGCAATTGGCCTCTGGGAAAAATATGAGAGGAGAATCAGCGCAGGAAGTCGTGCGTGCTATTGGGCTCGTAGGTGAGGAATCTAAGTTGGCGTTGAAAACCTTGGTACTTCATGAGGAGACATCCTACGGCTTTCGTCAGGTGGAGAAACCTCCCATCGAGACTCGTGCAGCTATCCTGAGACTCTTAGGGCATCTGGGTTGATGAGAGCTTATCTTTCTTTTCGTATACTACTGCTGTTTATGGTACTCCTTGCAGGAGTGACCGCTGCCGTGAAGGCCACTTCTTTTGAGGAAGCAACCGATAGGTTACTAGCAGGGGATATAGATGGTGCGGTCACAGCATATGAGTCACTAATTAGCAAAGGTATTTACGGATCAGCAATTTATGCAAACCTAGGGCTTGCTTTTCAGAAAAGGAACAACTCAGCTGAAGCCGCGCTCAATTACTATCGGGCATTAATGTTGAACCCTCAATGCGCTGAGGCTAAGGAAGGGCTAAGTCGATTGCATGCGCAAACAGGGCTTCCAGAACTTACTCCTACCTGGATACAAAGACTTGCAGGGATAGTCACACCCACTTTTTTACTCATTGCCGGTGAGATTCTTTTCTGGACAGGGACTTTCCCGCAGGTTAGTGGCTTTTTCAAAAAGAAGCCGCTGTTCAACTTAGGCGGCTGCTGTCTCTCGTTGGTAGGTGCCGCAATGGTTCTGGTTGGCTGGTTGAGTGACCCACGCGTGACGAGAAAACACCTAGCCATTGTTGTAACTCAAACTCAAGAAGGGGAGCCAGCTCTAACCCAGCCGATGGCTGCTGCCGATCGTATAACCTTTCTTCTACCAGGTACCCCCGTGACAGTGCTTTCCGAACGAGGGGATTGGAGCTACTGTAGACTCCCTGAAGGGGATCGAGTCTGTTGGATTCCCTCCTCACGCCTCTCCTTCGTGCGCCAGAAGGCTATCAACTAATCGGGTCTTACTTCGTTTCATAGCAAGATTGCATGCACACTTTGCTCTAAAAAGAGGGCAGGTGGACTTAATCTAGCACGAGGCGAACACTTATGTAACATTGGAAGGAGGACATTTCTGCAGTAAGCTCCCCCGAGTGGCAGGGCTAGACAGATAAGGTACCTGAGGAAGGAAGAGTAAGTTGGCCCGTACAGCATCGACATCGATCCTATCTCCTAACTGGACCAAAATGCCAGAAACGGGGATATGATGAGGAGTATTCCAGTAAGAATGATGATAATCAGCGCCACGTTTCGATACCTTGCGAGCTCCGGCACCCGTAGAACTAACCACGCAGGGATTAGGCATCCCACTAGTCCAAAAATCGGGCTGGAAACTGATGTAAAGTACAGAATTGGGATGTTCAAACCAACTACACCCCATGCAAGTAAGATGGTAAATATCTGTACCCCCCGATTGAGCCACACGGAGTTGATTTCTCCGGTTGGAAAAAAACGTTGAAAAATGTTGAGCACCAATCCTCGGCATACCTCGTGAAAACCTAAGTAGATACTAAAAAATGCTGTTACTATAGCAAATATGTTAAGGGTGATGCCTAACGTTGTCGCCAGGCCGGAGGGCAGGAACCTTGCAGCCATTGCCAGGGCAGAGATATTATTGCGGAAGGCAAACTCGGCCTCCTCATATCCAAACGCCAAGGTAAACGAAAGGGCGTAAAAGAAGACTGTTCCAAACAAAATCAAAAACGCAATGTTCATTACACGAAGTGCTTTGTAGCGTGCTACTTCAGGGCATTTTTCTCGGGATCGGTAGGATATTACCATAGGGCTCAAAGTCTGTATGAATAATATCGAAGTTAGGGTGAATGGAAGAGTAATAATACCTTGCCTAGCAAGCACACGATAAGGATCGATCGGGCCAATATTGTATAAATTCCAGAACTTGATCATCGCTACTCCTAGAAAGACAATGATGCCCAGTTTGATTAGAACCATGAGTACAGACACCCTAAAGAGGAAGCGTTCTCCCTTGGCTGCAATCGATACGAGGCTGCCGATTAAGGCTAAGGAATAGAGCGGATTCCTAGAGAGCAAATTCTTGGTCACCCCAAATGTTTGGAGGTAGGAAGCACTGTCATTAGTAATGTCAGTGAAGTAGACAAAGATCCAAATGACCAACATGAGGAAATACAAAACACCGAGAGCTATTCCCCAGTTCTTACCGAGATATCCAGAAATCACCGCGGGATAGTCGCTACAAATTTTTGATTCTGCCAGCGTGTTGATGAAAAGTCTTTGAAATAGGTAAAGGGATGGATAGGCTGCCACCGCGGAGGCGAGGAAGCACCATATCCCCACCCTCCCTGCTTGGACCGGTAAGAAAATTATACCGGCACCTATCGCCATTCCTATGCTTAGGATGACCCATCCTACATCCACGCGGCTAAAACGCGTCGCCTCTTTCCACTCTGCTGGTGACAGTCCTTTTTCCCGGCCTGAAGAAAGATCTTCACAAGCTATAGCAGCAGTTTTATGCGGTGACCGCGAACTCGGACTATTCATAAACCAGATAAGAAAGACAATGGAGCAGAGCGGACAGAAGCCTAGAAAAATGTTGACCTTATTATTTAAGCAATAGTCTGACTGGCTGTGAGTTCCTCTAACATGGGATGGCAGCCTAATTGAGAAACTGGTTCTTGTAGAAGAAAAAAGTGCCACCGGTCCCATTTAGTTTAGCCAAAAGCCGTCTTCTCTCAGCTGGTAACAGCTATCGGGATGCCCTCTACTTAGCTAGTATGGAGGTTACCACGTTGGATATTAGGAAGTTGTTACTTAAAAGCCGTTAGAGGAAAAATGCCGTCTCTTCCAATTTCTTGAAATCTCCAACCAAAGGGGACAGAGTGTCCTTAGTTCTCGGTCGGGGGATGGAAAAAGTCTCTCCGTACTCACATACCTTCTGAGGGATGAATGGAGTTTCGTATCTGCTTCTACCCCTAGGCGTTTTGCTGGTTTTCACCTCAGCTATTCTTTCCATGGTAAGTGCGTCGTTTTCTGCTTTGACAGAAACCATGAAACAGATTGCACGTAAGAAAGACAGAGTATTTGCACAACGGCTAGAAAAATGGATGTGTTCTCGAAGAGAAGTTTTAAGCGCTATTAACATTGTAGATGGCTTAGTAACGCTTCTGCTTATCTTCGTTTGTCTATGGTGGATAGACGTTCAAGGCATTAGTACTTACCTGCCAGGGTGGATGTTGGCCATGTTGCTCTTTACAGCGGCCACTCTCTTCTGTGAGCTTCTACCAAAGCTCATTGGTCTAGCGCAACCGGTGTTTGTTTTGTCCATCTGTTGGCCCATTGTATCTGGCATTCACCGGTTGCTGGAACCCATTATTTGCCTAGTACTAACGTGGAATGATGCCTGGGTGAATAGATTCAGAAGCAATCTCATTCTTTCTGATGGTACACTTTCTCTGGAAGAGCTACGGTCTCTGCTTGAGGTAAGCGAAGAAGAGGGAGGGTTACAGCATGAAGAGGCCGTACTTTTTCAAAAGATTATCAGGCTGTCATCTGAGGTAGCTAATCACTGCATGATTCCACGAGTAGACACTTTCACGCTACCTGATGATCTTACAAACGCTCAGGCAACGGTTCTCATCCGAGAGATGAGGTATAGGCAGGTGCCGATACGAGGCGAAACACCGGACGAAATCCTTGGTATTCTGGACACCAGAAATTTCCTTCTCTCTCCTGAGAGACACTACACAGGCATGCTCCAGCCCCCTTCCCTTGTACCAGAAACTATCCAAGCTTTGGATCTGCTTGTTGCCTTCCAGATTCAGAGAAAAAACGTGGCGATTCTACTGGACGAGTACGGAGGAATCGAGGGACTTGTGACTTTTTCCGATCTTCTAGAGGAAATTTTTGACGAGGATGGCCATGACCACAGAAACTCTCCATCTATTATTTCAATAGAGGGTGGAAGGTTTTTGGCAAGTGGCGGGCTGCATCTCGATGATCTTGGAGAGGTATTGGGTATTGATACTTCTGACTTTTCTGCTCACACCATTGGAGGGATGCTGATCGAGCATTTTGGGCAACTACCTAGGGTTGGGGCTTCTATGCCACTGGTGAATTGGGAAGTCTGCGTTCGACAGATTTCTAGGAAGCGCGTTCTGGAAGTTCTTATTTCTCCACTACAGACAATCCATACAAGCTCAGCGGTACCCCCCCCACTGCTCAAATGATTTTTATTACAATTTTCTCCTGTATGTTTATCCTTGCGCTTTCCGGCATTGAGTCTGTACTCAACACTAACCGAGCTCGGCTACACCACTACACCAAACTTGGTGACGCTACAGTGTCTACTCTACGTTCACTTCTAGCACAGAGGGACCGCTTATTGGTTACAGTAAGAACGTTTTCCTCTGTCTTTCGAATGCTTTCTCTTGCATCGTTATATTCCTTTCTTGCACCAAGAATCGGTGTTCTTAGCACTGCAGCAGCAACAGCATTGAGCATCCCTTTACTGACGCTATTCTCGGTGATACTTCCTCAGGCACTGTTCCGGCGACTTCCAATTTCTGTTGCGATAGCTTCTGTCGGCGCTCTTTCCTTTTTTCAAAAGATCACGCGGCCCCTTGCCCCTTTGCTTAGTTGGCTAGCCAGTCCCTTTGTTGCCCGTGACAAGCGCGAGCAGTTATCCGCGCAGACTCTTGCAGCCACTGTGGAAATTGGGCGTGCTGTCTCAAGTCTTACGGAGACAGGTCAGCTGAGCCATGCGGCTTCTCAGCTGATCCAGAATCTTCTTAGATGTAGAGGTAAAAGGATTTCCTCTTTCATAATTCCCCTCCAAGACGTGGCACACGCTAGTCCAGATACACCCATCTCTGAACTCCTACAACTTTCCAGCCATACCAAAACTGAGCAAGTCCTTATTTTAGGAGAACGCGGGCAGATTACGGGAATAATAGACATTCTTGACCTTCTGCTGGAAGGCATTCGTGTTGGAAGATCTAAATCTCATACTAGAAATATTGCCTCGGTTTCTTCCGCCGAGAGTATCTATACAGCTATTCGAAAAATGCGAACTGCCAAAACTAACACCTGTGCTGTCACCGCGCAGATCTCTGGGCATGTGCTAGGCGTTGTCACCATGGACACCCTTCTTCAGTGCCTCCTTATAGGAAGGGGGAAGAAATCGCACCACCTCCCCAGAGGGACGACACTTCTATTGTAAGAGCTTGATAATTACCTCTTCCAAGCGCCGCACTCGTGCATAAAGCTTCTCCAGACGTTCCACATGGAATAACCTACGCTTGTAGGCCCTTATAGGACGGGCTGGCACTCCAATTAGTACCTCTTTTGGGGAAGCGGACTTGACCACTCCAGACTTTGCAGCAATGATTGCCCCGTCTCCTATTTCTATGTGACCATTGATTCCCGCCTGCCCTGCAATGGTTACACGGCGCCCTATCCTGGCACTCCCTGCAATCCCTGCTTGACCGCAGAGAATGGAGCACTCCCCGACGGTGGCGTTGTGGGCGATCTGAACGAGGTTGTCAACTTTAACTCCTTTTTGGATCCAGGTGCGCCCAAAGCGCGCACGATCTACCGTAGTATTAGCACCAATTTCCACATCATCATCCACTTGCACAATACCCCTCTGTGGTAGTTTAATATGCTCTCCTCTCAAATATTCAAACCCGAAGCCGTCTGAGCCCAAGACTACACCGGGATGGAGAATTACCCTATTTCCGACCAAGCACCGTGCCAGAATACTCACACGAGGGTATAGAAGGCACTTCTCCCCGATAGTGACCTTTTGTCCTATGTAACAATGCGCCCCTATTATTGTTTCTGCACCAATTTGAGCCCCAGGTTCTACTATAGCAAATGGCTGAATGCTTACCCCAGGAGAGATACAAGCCCCCTCTGCTACACAGGCAAGCCGGTGTATTCCTGGTGTATAGGGGGCGAGATCAGGCTCAGAAAAAAAATCAATCAGCTTGCCAAAAGCGGTCGTTGGATTTTCTACACGAAGAAGAATTGGTGGAACTGAACCCTCAAAATTCATGGGAACTAGAACGGCAGCAGCACGGCTGGAGCGCAACGCGCGCAGGTATTTGAGGTTCCCTAAAAATGTCACATCACTGCTCCCCGCATCCTCTACGGCAGAAACGCCATAGATCTCTACAGCCGCGGAGCTCAGAGGAACCTCTGCGTTAACGAGCTGTGCAACTTTCCCAAGCCTCATCCTCAAAGCCTCTCATCAGGCCCGAGCCCTCCTTCAAAGCAGGATGTAGGATGTATACGCCGCTGACCTCCCTAAACCAGACGGGACTCAGCAAAGACCATCCCCCAAGGGCTCTCCCTTTTTAATAAGGGGAAAGGAAAAGCAAACTAGGCCTTCTTAGGTTTCTTCTCCTTTGGTGCCCCCTTATTCAGCTCAGAAATAACCTGAGCGGTCAAATCAACATCGTTGGCGGCGTAGAGAACCACCGGAATTCCTCCGAAACCAAGTCCAGATTTATCAAAAACAAAATCGTAGCTAACAGCCTTCACCTTAGCGTTCACCACCTTCATGATGTCCTGAACGATATCCGCCCGCATACGCCCAAACTTCTCTTGGAGCTGCTGTTCTCTCATAGTCCGAAAACTGGAGCATTCACGGTCAAGTTCTCTTGCCTCCTTAACCTTTGCCTCACGTTTTTTGGTCTTTTCCGCCTTAGTTAATCCGCTAAGCTCAGGTTTCTTGATTTCCTGACCTAGGACTTCAATCGCCTTCATGGTGTCCTTCAATTTCGCGAGCCGCTCTTCTAAGTGCTGCTTGGAGGACTCTCGTTCGGCATTAAGCTGGCTTTGAGCTTCCTTTGTTTTGTAGTACTCCGTGAAAACACGGTTCATATCTACAGCGCCAATTCTAACGGCATGTGCAGAGGCCCCGAACAGAAGGATACCCGCTGCGAGGAGGGAGGAAGAAAGAAGAGATAATGATTGAGGCATAATACTTAGTGCAGTGCTATTAGTGCTATCAGGTTGCTACTTGGTTTTCCGGTTGTTCTTTGGATCTTACGGACGATTTAAAACTGGTACCCAACGTTGAATTGGAACCTTCCTTTGTTATGGTTATACTCATCGCATTTGATTGGGTATCCAAAATCGAAACGAACAGGCGTACCTGCAAGAAAATCTAGATGGATGCCAATACCAACATCCCCGTTCATGTTTTCCGCCGAAAAGTCATAGCTACCTGCATTCACTCCTCCCCAATCCGTAAAGAAAGCGCCGCGAATCCTAGGTAGAATGGGAAACGTGACCTCTAGCGTACCATAGAAAAGCGAACTTCCCCCAATGGCATTCCCAAACTTATCTTTTGGCCCCACATCCCGAAAATCGAACCCCCGAAGATTACCAGGTCCTCCTAGATAAAGCCGATCAAAAATCGGAACAATTCCTCCCTTACGCATCCCACCCCAACTGGTTGTAACAGCAATTTTAGCTTTTGCCATAAAAATAAAATCCCGCGGCAGTAGTGTGTACCGTACAACGTCTAAGCTCAATCCGTAATCCTGAACATCCCCACCCAGTGTACCCCCAGAAAGGAAATTAGTGTACCTAATTGTAGCGCCGCGCCTGGGCAAAAGAAGATTGTCACGTGTGTCATAGTCTAATCCTGCAGACAGGGATTTTCTCATGTATCTCCCCTCGGAATTCCGAATATACGGACCAGTATTTTTAGCCACACTATGGATATGAATCCTCTCTCCACGACATTCACCCCGCATGGAAATAAACGAGGTGATAGGAAGACGGAAGTGGACTGCTCCCCCGTAAAACATTTGGTCGTAGACTGCACTAAAATAGTCGGCATCATGGTAGTAGCTCTCCACACCCACCAAAAGCTTACGGCTCAGGAACCAGGGCTCCTCCAAGGAAGCTATAAAATCTTTTCTCTCAAGACCATACTGCATTCGAATTCGAAGACGTTGACCAGCACCACAGAAAGTTGGCCAGCCAAATAGGTTGAAGTTAGATTGTTGAAGCTCTGCGAAACCAACCAAACTATCGATGCTGCTATAACCTGCTCCTATGTTAAAATTCCCTGTACTCTTCTCCTCTAGAAGGACATGTAAGTCTCTCCGTCCAGGAACGAGAGTGGTTTGCGGAAAAAGATCTACGCGTGAGAAGTAATTTAAGTTCTGTAGGCGAGATTGGCTAATACCTACCCGTTTCGTGTCGAAAATTTCCCCGGGTTTTAGGGCAAGCTCCCGCCGGACTACAAAGTCTCTAGTACGGGTATTTCCCTGGATGCTGATGAGGTTAACGTAAGACCGTATCCCTTCATCTATGCTAAGTAGAAGATCAACTCGCGAAATCCCAACTGGAATAACGCGAGGGACCACGCTGTGGTCCAGAAAGCCACGCCTCCCGTAAAATCCATTGATTGCCTTAAGATTGGCGTGCAAACCCTTTGGGGTATAGAGGGAGCCCACCTTCATCCTGAGGAGGCCAAGCAATCTACGTGCCCTACTGTGGGAAATACCATTAAATCTGATGGCCCGAATGCGATATTGTGTCCCCTCCTTGATTTTGTAGATAACCTCCACCTTGTGCTGTGGAGTGGACCTTGTTTGTATATTAATACATCGAGCATCTGCAAAACCATGATTCTGGTAAAGAAGACGGATTCTACGCTTATCTTCCTCCAATTGTTCCGAAGCCAGTGTGCCACTCCCGTTAATGAAGGAGAGTAGATTGCGTCTCTTTGTCTTCAAGGCAGCACGCAATGCCCTGCTTGAGAGGGAACTGTTTCCAACGAAAGAGATCCCCTTTACAATCATACGTGGTCCTTCTATGATGCTGAAGATAACCCGAACGCGGTCTTTCTCTTTCTTAGTGGGTCTAGGCTGCATGGAAAAGGACACTCGCACTTGCCCAAAGTTTTTGCTCTCGTAAAGGCTAATGATCTTCCGTCGATCCTCCGCCAGACACTCTTCCTTCAAAGTCTGGCCAGCTTTAGCGGAAATTTCCCTACGCACACGGGCAAGCGGGACTTGATTAGCGCCCTTGATGTGAACAGCAGCTATCGAAGGTCTTCCCCGAATGAGGACCACCATCTTTACTCCACCAAGAAAAGGTTCTGCAAAGATGCGTACATCTGAAACCAATCCCGTCGCATAAAGGGAGCGTACATCCTGCCTCGCAAGTCGCCGGCTGTAGGGCAGTCCCTTTTTCATGCTTAGGTTCGCAAGAATGCGTTCCTTGCTAGCCTTTGGAGGGTGGCCAACAAACCGAATATCAATTCTTTGCACTAAGGGATTCCCCTGTGCTGACTGTGCTGAAAGAACATCCCGCATCAGCATAAGAGAAGCGCAGATCGTCCAGCATAGAATGATAACCGGACGGGAAAGGTGAGTAGTCACAAAGTCACAACGATCGATAGGTTGAGGATAATATTCTTTACAGTTGGAAGCAGAAGTTTCTGCGGAGTGGCCTCAATCAGGCCACCAGTACATGCCAAACCATGCGTTATCTAAGCGACTACTAAACACTGGAAAAGCTGCAAAAAACGCTAAGTAGACACCTACAAGGGACACAAGCAACATTCCTCGGCTCATCGGGAATGCGCGTCCATCTCCCTAACTAAAGCTGGGAGCTCGCGCAGAGCAGAAATTCCCGTATAGGGCCGTGGCCGCTCCCCCGCCCCAAAGGCGTGGAACCAGACGCTACGGATACCCGCGTTGTGGGCTCCTGCAACATCCCGTTCTTCGCTATTACCTACCATGATCACTTTGGAGGGGAGCGTATCTAATTTTTCTATCAACTGGAAGAAGATTTCCGCCCTTGGCTTCCCTATGCCTTTCTCTCCTGAAATGGAAATTGCCTGGAAAAATGGTTCCAACCCGGAAACAATTATTTTTTCCCTCTGCAGGGAAGGGGCCCCATTCGTCAACATTCCTAGACAATAGCGAGGATACAAGCACGCTAGAACTTCCTTAGCACCAGGCATCAGAATCTGAAATTTACGGCGGGCCTGGCTAAACTCCTCAGATAGTTCTAAACCCACGTCAGGGGGAATCCTGGGTAATTGTCTCTGCAACGCGACAGAAAAAACAGCCTTCCGGAAGGGAATAGCCCAATTTCTAAGTCTCCGTAACTCTTCCTGTTCATCAGTAAATCGACCCCATAGACATTCAAGAGCACTAATTCCGACGCTGTCGCAGTAGGAATGGCAGGGCCCTGAACTCCAGAGTTTGTGAGCCAGATTCTGACAATCTCTTATGAAGCTTCCTATCTTAATAATTCCGAAGCGAGAGGCCTTTATACCAACTTCCTCAAAGGCCAGCATAGAGGCTGCCTCGTCTGTTATCAACGTGTCGTCTAAGTCAAAAATGATGGCCCGAACCCCCATTTAACATCCTCCGCGTCCTCGCTGTGAGTTGTAAATCCTTTAAATCCCATAGACAAAAAACCAGTGTAGTGTAATACGCGAGTCAAATGCAAGTCGAACAAGAAAAAAGGTCCTGGCTATTGAAAGCAGGAACGGGATACCTCAATAATCTAGAGAGCAAATAAGCAGAGATTTTTCTCTAGCCAAATATGGGGGGTGTGTTATCCTGGAGGTGTGTGTCGCTGGTGGTCCGATTGCTAGTTGGCCTGTGCGGGGTCACCGGAGAGGCTGCGCCGCGGCTTGTCGTATGCTACTCTTTCAAGTGGTAAAGGAAGTATGTCACTTTTTTTGAGACGTTACCTGTGCTGGGAAAGGCAAGGGTTCGTGCTACTCTTCTTCTTCTTTTATGGCGCACTGTTTGCGTCGACCGCGAACGGCAGCAGGCACACTAGCCAGCCAGGTGCCATTGAACAGTGGTGGGGTGGTTCCCATCTTGCGGGGAACTGGTGGGGGAACCGTCAGTTCTTAGAAGGTCGTGGTCTCGATCTCGGCGGAAGTTTCTCTGCTGTTTATCACGGGGTTGCCCCAAGTAGGGTCGGGGGGGATTCCATTTTCTGTCACTGCGTTTCGCTGACAGCTGCTTTCGATTTTGAAAAAATGCTGGGATTCGGTGGGCTCTCCGGACGGGCTGGAATCCAGTGGCAGACGGGAAGGGACATCAATAGAAGAAGGGTCGGCGCGGGACATGCCTTTAGCCCTGCAGCCTTTGCTGGGCATTGGAGGTGGCAATTGCGGCCGGTAGACCTCATCTATGTGACGCCGAGACTGTTTGGCATCAAGGAGTTCTTCACTATTGCCGGTGGTTGGCAAAACCCGAAAGACCATCTCATGCTGCAATCCAGCGCGAGTCTGTTTCAGAATTGCGCGTTTGGTGGCGGCGGAGGGTTATTAGCAAACGGTGTTGCCTTCGACGGATCCCACTTAGCTTGGGGGGGGTATGCTAGAGTCCGACCAACTAGTTGGTCCCATGTACAGGTAGGCCTCTGGGGCGCGGTCCCGGAAGGTCTAAGCTGGAGAGGCCGGGGAGCACATTTTCGACTAGCGCGTCCGTTCAAGCACAGTAGGATATTTGCTATGGGGGAGATGGGGATAACCACGGGGCTGGGTGCTGCGCTACTTCCTGGCAAATACGTCGTTGGTAGCTTTTACTGGGGGGTACCCAATCGCTCCTTTCTTGGAGCTACCTATCCAGGCCAATTGGGGTTTTATTGGCAGGCTGACCAGATGCTTTATCGGGAGGAAGCAACGGTCCTCGTTGACGAGTCTCAACGGCGGCTTGAGTTAAATGCTGGGGTTTCCAGGGGCGTGAGCGCGCGACCCCAACAAGGGCTTTACTCTTTTTGGTGTGTTAGCCATGCACCCAAATTCAGCAGTATTATACCATTTTTCCTACGTGCAGGATTGCTTTATAAGGGGCCTATCCCAGGTTGGGATAAAGATGAACTCGGTATTGCCTTCGCATTTGGCAATTGTAGCCATTACTCTGTCCTTGCTCGCCACACGCAGGGTAGATTTCTTCAGAAGACGAGCGAGGCTATATGGGAGGTTGACTACCGCTTCCAAGCCAATAAATGGCTGCATGTGCAGCCGTTCTTGGAATACTTTTTCCGGCCCAGTAGTAACAGCCGTTTTCAAGATGCTCTAGTGCTAGGGGCTTCTGTTCGGCTAACTTTCTAGCAGTGGTTTTGTCACTCTATCCCTTGCTCTCTCCGGCCAGACACCTATACTACCTCGGTGAGGGAGGGATTCGAACCCTCGGAGCCTTTTGAGCTCGGAGCTTTAGCAAAGCTCTGCTTTCAGCCTCTCAGCCACCTCACCCTTATACCCACGGGAGACATGACAAGGGAAATATGACGAAAAACTCACAGTGGGTTATTTAAATATGAAGGTCAAACTCCATTTCACAGCCTTGGAAGAGCCGCCGAAGAGGTACCCCATCTGTAATGCAAAAAGGCCTCCCACGGGGAAAAGAGGGTACGGTCTACAAGCAGTCCGATAAGTACAATAACAAGCATAACGCCAAATACCTGATCCATTGCATTGAGATCCCGCCCATAGTGGAGAAGCTGTCCTAGTCCAAAACCGGTTAAAACAGTGACGAAAATTTCTGCAGCCATTAGAGACCGCCAAGCAAATGCCCATCCCTGCTTCATCCCACCCACAAGGTGTGGAAGTGAGGCAGGGAGGATGACATGGATCCACGTGTGAATCCCGCTAGAGCCCATGGTTAGAGCTGATCGCACATAAATAGGTGAAGTAATACGTGCGCCACTTTCCGTAGCGATTATCACGGACCACAGAGTTCCCATCACTACCACAAACAGTAGTGCCGGTTCGGTTTGACCGAACCAAAGTAGCGCCACCGGAATCCAACAAACACTTGGGAGGGTCTGAAACCCTAAAGAAAGGAGGCCGATCGTGTCGTGAAGATACTGACGTTGAGCACTTAAAAAACCAAGCGGGATTCCAAAGAATAGACCAATGGCATAACCGATAAAGAGACGACTGAGAGTAATTTTTGTGGCCCCCAGCAGAGATCCATCGCGCAGTGCCTGCCAAAGATAGATGGCAATTTGTTCACATTTTGGAATAAGAACCGGGGAGAATTTTTCTGAGCAGGCGACGGCTTCCCATAAGCCCATAAGGGAGAGAAAAAACAGTGTCGAAACTATTACACGGTGGATCATCCTGTAACCTCCATTTCTCTGTTGGTTGAGAAACTTTTTAGTGTCGCGATAACGTGCGAGGAATATTGAGCTAGGGCAATGCTATTGATATCTCTTGGGCGGGAAAGTGGAATGGTAAATTCCCGAAAAATTCTTCCAGGGTTTGGAGAAAAGAGAACCACACGGTCTCCCAGGCACACAGCTTCGCGTACATTGTGGGTTATGAAAACAATAGTCTTCTGCCTTGCTTTCCAGAGATGCTGGATATCACAGTAAAGCTGCTCACAGGTAATTGCATCCAACGCACCAAATGGCTCATCCATTAAAAGTACATGTGGGTTTGGAGCTAAGGCCCTGGCTAGTGCAACACGCTGCTTCATTCCGCCAGAAAGCTCATGGATATTGTTCTTTTCGCAGTGAGCCAACCCCACTAGATGCAGATAGTGCCGTGCAACTGATAACCGCTCCTTAGCAGAGAGCTCTGGCTTAAGCTTAAGACCGAAGAGAACGTTGCCCAAAACATTAAGCCAAGGGAAAAGAGCGTGCTCCTGAAACATGACCATGCTGTTTCCTCCTGGTCCCTTAACATGCTTGCCACTGAGGAGGACCTCACCTGAATCTGGACGCTCCAAGCCAGCAATGATGTTTAGTAGGGTGGTTTTTCCGCAGCCGCTAGGACCAACCATGCAGATGAATTCTCCATCGTGAACGGAGAGCTGAATATTCTTTAGAGCAACAGTAGTTTGTTTATGTGTTACAAACATCTTACAAATCGCGCGTAGTTCAATGCGTGCCGACGATGAGTTGACAGAGGTAGCGTCCCTCCATTTACTTTTCAGATCCATGGAGCGGATGTGCACTAGGGGTAATTATCAAGTTTGAAAGATCAAAACATGCTCTGGAAAGCTTTGATAGACGGGCGTCAGCCATAAGCTGCTCAAAATCCCGCAGCTGGACAGCATTTTTAAAAATTATGCCTTTCCACACTTCACGAATTAACTTAACAGAAAGGTCCTGCCTGACGCTTTCCAAAAGCTCTTGCCGAATTTTCTCTTGTGCCTTCCTCGGATTGTTAGTGACCCAAATTGTCAGCTCTTGGTGGGCAGCTAGGAATCTCCGCGCGATGGCTGGTTTTTCTTCTAGGAAACGTGCACTAGTTGCTAGTACCGCCGTCGCGGTGTCCCTCGGCCGGTGAAGAAGGTACCCACCGGCTTCTGTAAGGAGGCGACTCACCCATGGCTCAACTGTCCATGCCCCATCAATAGCACCTTTGGCAAATTGCGCGAAGATGTCAGGGTTTTCTAACGGGACAACACGAACGTCCCCACCAGTTAAACTGACCTGCATCCCATTATGGATTAGCCAAGCACGGCAAGCGACATCCTGGGTGTTGCCTAATTGGGGGGTGCAAATAGTTCTCCCTCGTAGATCCCTAGCAGATTTCCATTCCGGCCTGCGCACAACCAGTGCCTCTCCACCATAGGCAGCTCCTGAAAGGACTCGGATATCCTCCCCATTAGAACGCAGGTAGCCATTTAGTGCCGGATATGGACCGATATAGGTCAAGTCGATGGACCCGGAAAAAATAGCTTCCATAGCCGAGGGTCCCGCATGAAATACAAACCATTGCACATCAACCCCAGGTCCCAGACGTTCCTCAAACCAACCTTTCCCTTCTCTACTCATATTTGCGGCTACTAAAGCTTGGGCATGAGCAACGCTTGGAAGGAGCCCAACTCTAACCACCTCCCTGCTGGAGCCAGCGTGGATCCCACATAACAAAAAAACTATGCAAAAGAGAGCAACCAAGCGGTGGCTGGACTGCCTCACACCCGCAGTGGTATCTCCGTATACTACAAATTCCTCTGCGCACAAGAGCTCCCATCGCATCATTAGAGGCGGTTTTCGACCCACATCAAATTCCCTATGAAAAAAGAAGTTTTTGTTCACATTCCCGCTACCACGGCCAATCTGGGACCGGGGTTTGACTCACAAGCAATCGCCCTCAGCATATATAATTGCATTGTACTCCGTCGAGTATGGAGATCTTCCCAAGAAGAGATGGTTGAGGAGGTAGCGCGGGTGTTCTTTGAGGCATCACATCAGGAGCCCTTTGAGTTTTCATGCACCATCAATGGAGAGGTGCCACGGGCCAGAGGATTAGGTAGCAGTGTCACTGTGCGCCTTGGTGTGCTCATAGGATTGAATAACCTTTCAGAGAGTTTTCTTTCCGTGGGGGATCTCTACAAAATCTGCGCAAAACTTGAAGGACATCCAGACAATGCCGCTGCCGCAGCTTTTGGAGGGTTTGTCATCACTAGAGAGGATCTTAGCTTCCAGAAGTTTGAGCTCGCTTTAAATCTCCATTTTGTACTGCTAATTCCAGATTTTGAGGTTCGAACTCCAGATGCGCGTAAAGTCATTCCGGCCTCTATCTCTACAGAGGATGCTACGCTTTCTGCAGCGTACGCTGCCTGGACAGCAGCTGCTTTTGCATCTCGGAACTATCACGTGCTCCGGGGAGCGTTTAGGGATAGATTTCACCAGCCATATCGTCAATCCCTAGTACCCTTCCTAGATGAGGTCATCTGCGAAGCGGAAAAAGCTGGTGCCCTGGGAGGATGGCTGAGCGGCTCAGGATCTACCATCACCTGTTTAACTTTAAGTCATCCTGACCGAGTAGCAAATGCCATGCAAAAAGCTGCTCCTACCGGTTCATACCTATTGCATACGGTTGCAGATAATCTTGGTGCTCGTTTAATCTCCTGCTCATGATATCATGGGGGTCCTGGCTAGAGGCGCTAGAAACCTTTGCGGTAGAGGCTATCCTGGAGCGTCGTTGTGGCAAGCGGGCTGGGCTGCTCCGAAGTGTTTTATGGATTCTCTCTGCCATCACCTTTTTATGGGTTCGATTCCGTCTCGCTCTTTTTCAGAGAAGAATTTTCCGCCGGCGATCGATGGGTTGTCTTGTTATCAGCGTAGGAAATTTAACTGTAGGTGGTACTGGAAAAACTCCGGTAGTTGAAATGCTCGCTCACCAGCTACAAGCTAGAGGAAGGAAGGTGGCTATCCTCAGCCGAGGATATAAGAGCGCGCCTAAACCTCTCTTTCGAAGAATTCTGGAGAAAGTATTCTACAACACGCAATTTTTTGTTCCTCGCGTCGTTTCTGATGGCAAAGCGCTTCTCCTAGACTCACGCATAGCCGGTGACGAGCCGTTTATGCTAGCAAATAATCTGCGGGGGGTAATAGTGCTCGTCGACCGCGATCGTGTAAGAAGTGGACTCTTTGCCATCAAACACTTTGGGGCAGACATTTTACTGTTGGATGACGGATTCCAATATCTCAAAATGTGCCGCGCTGTTGAAATTGTTCTAATTGACAGTGAGGCACCATTTGGCAACGAATTTCTACTTCCACGTGGAACGTTGAGAGAACCGGCTAAGCATCTATGCCGGGCCACTCATATCTTAATTACTAAATGCACTAGGGAGGATAATTCCTTGCTTATCGCTCGCATACGGAAGCTGAATAGGACCGCAGAAATTGTCGAGTGCACCCACTGTCCTCGGCATCTCATCAACACCTGGACTGGAGAAGCCCGGCCCCTGAAGTTTCTGGAGGGCCTCCCCGTCGGTTCCCTCTGTGGAATTGCAGTACCAGAAAGTTTCGTGAATGCCCTAGAAACGTTAGGGGCAAGAGTGAGGCTAACCAGGACCTATCCGGATCATCATTGTTACTCTGTTAAGGAAGTGCAAGCATTTATACGACGATGCGCCCAGTGCAATCTCCAAGCTATTCTTACCACAGAAAAAGACGCTGTTCGCATTCCACAGATCGTAGATCCGGAGATTCCCGTCTATTTTATGCGTGTCGAGGTCAGAATTCTTCGGGAAGAGAGGGGTTGGAAGAATTTTATTGATGGCCTCGTCTCTCTCCCGCAACGGATACCAAAAAGGTTCTTTCTTTGATTCGATTCTGGAGACGTTTATGAGCAATAGTAGCACAGAGACCATTGTGGCAGTTTCTACCCCATTTGGTGAAGGGGCGATTGCCATGCTAAGAATCTCAGGCCCGGAAGCTTTTGTTGTTGCGAGGAGACTTTTTCGTTCCAGAGTCTCTTTTGAGAGGATGCGACCTCGTCACCTCTATTTTGGTCGCATTGTGGAGGAGATGGTTTCAATAGACGAAGGTTTATGCGCTATTTTCCATGCCCCGGCCAGTTATACTGGGGAAAATTTGGTAGAGCTAAGCTGTCACGGAGGGCTGGTAGTTCCAGCACAAGTTCTTCGACTTGCCCTAGATTTAGGGGCTCGTCTGGCTCATCCTGGAGAATTTACTCAACGAGCGTTCCTGAACGGAAAAATAGATTTAACGCAGGCTGAGGCAGTCATGGACCTTATTAAAGCACAAACTCTTCAGGCTGTGCGAGCTGCGGCTCTACAATTGGATGGGAGTATTAGTCGTGCAATGGGGGCCATTCGTAGTGAATTAATCCACATTCTTTCTCACTTAGAAGTCTCCATCGATTTTCCTGAGGAAGGGCTTGAGCTGGACACAGAAGAAACACTTTTAAAGAAAATTTCTCAGGCTCAGCGGCAAATAGATGCCCTGCTGTCCACAGAGAGTCATGGGCGGATGCTTAGAGAAGGCATTCGGCTTGTAATCTGTGGACCCCCTAATGTAGGAAAATCTAGTCTTCTCAACCGACTTTTGAAGTGTGACCGCGCCATTGTTAGTCATCTTCCAGGCACTACGCGCGATACCTTGGAAGAAAGCGTAAGCCTAAAAGGAATGCTGTTCCGCCTCACAGATACTGCAGGAATCCATCGTACTAGGGACCTCGTTGAGCTGGAGGGAATACGTCGGTCCTTTGCAGCAGCCGAAAAGGCTGACGTTATCCTTTATGTTGTCGATGCTGCGCAGTCCATCTCCCCCACTCCATCTGCCCTTCCAGAAGATAGGCTGCATCTAGTCTGGAACAAGATTGACTTGTTGGGAGAGCCGTTTTCTTGCCCACCAGCATCAGCAGCAGTCTCCTGCTTAACAGGAGCTGGTATTCCACGGCTAATCTCTAAAATTATAGAGTGGGCGAGTGGCTCAAGATATAGCAGCGATTGTGGGCAGCTAGTTACTATAAATGCTAGACACCAATCCTGTCTAAAACGTGCTGTGGTCTCTTTGGAGCGTGCCGGTGAATTAGCTAATAATGGAGTGGATAGCGAAGCGGAGTGCATTGCCTTTGAGCTCCGTACTGCCCTAGACGCTATAGGTGAAGTAACGGGCACTGTAGACCATGAGGAAGTTCTTAATTCGGTCTTCAGTAATTTCTGTCTAGGAAAGTGACAATGGCTCTCTACAGCTTCTTCCTACGCCAGTTGTTTTTCCGAATGGAAGCTGAGACAGCACATCGTCTTGTCCTTTCCTGCCTTTCATATCATCGGCTCCTCTCTCTAATAGAGAAGTGCTCCTTTAAGAGGGCACTGCCTAGGGGTCCGGTAATTTCCTTGTTTGGTCTCCAGTTTCGTAATCCGGTAGGACTTGCCGCGGGCATGGACAAAAATGGAATAGCCTTGCCCTCCTGGGAGAAACTGGGGTTTGGCTTCATAGAAGTCGGAACTATAACTGCATACCCCCAGAGTGGAAATCCCAGACCACGTTTATTCCGGTTCCCAGAATTGGAAGCTCTGGTCAATCGTATGGGGTTTAATAATGAAGGAGCAAAAAACGTTGCACTTCGGATGGAGCGTCTACGGCGTTCTGGCAATTGGCCCAGCATTCCTATCGGGATCAACATTGGAAAATCCCGGCTTACCCCACTTCACGCAGCCCAGGACGATTATCTGCGGAGCTTCCAATACCTCTATCCCTATGGGGACTACTTTGTGCTTAACGTCAGCTCCCCCAATACTCCTGGACTCCGCGCTCTCCAAAATACAGAACACTTGACTAGAATCATAAGCACACTACGGGCTTGGGAAGGAAAACACTCTAAGCCTCTCCTGATTAAAATCGATCCGGACCTTTCCCTGAAAGACATCGTTTCCATTGTCAAGTTTGCGGAGAAAGAGCATGTTGCCGGTCTCATTGCCACGAATACCACTCTAGACCACTCCTCCTTGCCGCCGGAACGAAACGAACTCGGTGGCCTCAGTGGAAAGCCGCTGCAGGCACGCTCTAATGCTGTAATCCGAAAAATCCGGCAGGTCTCCCCTATCCCAATAATTGGCGCAGGCGGAATCCTTGGAGCGGGGGCAGCACATGAAAAACTCTCCTCCGGAGCCAATCTAATCCAGATATATACAGGCTTCGTCTATCGTGGGCCAGCCTTGATCCAAGAGATTTTGCACGCTATCGCATCTCTTCCTACACGATCGGCAAATCAAGTGGGAGACTCATTCTCCCAATGGAGAAAGGGCACCGCGTAGGTCGCCTTTGATGCGGCCATCATAGAGAGCTCTACCAATGATAGATCCGTATGGGCGCGGCATCATGGCGTTAAGTCGCTGCAGGTCTTCCACACTTGAGATTCCCCCGCTAGCTATCAGCTGACAAGAGAGTAGAGAAAGTAAAAAGGAAAGTCCGCTAAAATTAGGACCCTGTAACATCCCGTCAGCGGTAATATCCGTATAGACAATTGTTGAGACGCCAATTTCCTGGATGGCCAGTGCCAGGTCAGAAGCGTGCTGGCTAGTACGGTGGGTCCAACCCTTAGTCGCAATCAGGCCATTGCACGCATCAATGCCGATGGCAATACGCTCATCTCCGAAGGCACGACACATCTCCCGCACGAACTCTAAGGATTCACTAGCGCACGTGCCAAGCACAACCCGAGAAACACCTGCCTCTAGAGCTGCCCTAATAGCAGATTTACTGCGCATCCCCCCACCAAGCTCACAGGGGATAGTTACCGCTTGGCAAATGGCACGAACAGAGGCCATATTCCTAGGATTTCCCTCGAATGCGGCGTCCAGGTCAACAATGTGTAACCAGTCCCCTCCGATAGCCTCCCATTGTCTTGCAACTTCTGGCGGATCTTCCGAATACACGGTCTTTTCGGTCGCTCTCCCCTGCTTCAGTCGTACGACCTGACCAGCCATCAAGTCAATTGCTGGAAGAAGTAGCATAAGCTGGGAGCGAGATAGGCTGGAGAGAGTGGAGAAAATTAGCGATGAATCGGAGCCCCGCAGACTGGCTCTTTTCCGGATGGAACTGAGTAGCCACTACCCGACCCTTTGTAATACTGGCGGCAAAGCGTACCCCATACTCGCACTCGGAGGAAATAACTTCAGAGTCCTGGGGAATGGGGTAGTAGGAATGTATGAAATAGACGCTTACGGGGAGTTCGATTCCATCGAAAAGGACAGGTTGTCTTACAGTCAACTCATTCCACCCTACATGGGGAACCTTGACCTTCCACCTGGGGAAGGAGACAACACGTCCAGCTAATAAGCCAAATCCTTTTGTTTCTGGCGACTCCTCACTAGACTCAAAGAGGAGGTGATAGCCCAAGCAGATTCCGAGATACGGGTGGCCCATCTCGATCCAACGGAGGATGGGAAGCCACAGCTTTTTTGTGCGCAGGCTTTGCACACAATGTCCAAAAGAGCCTACCCCCGGTACCACCAAGGCACTCCACTGAGTAGAGTCAAAGGCCACGGGTTGATCAACCAGGTGCACTGCAGCTCCACAAACCTCTAGTGCCTTTCGCACACTGCGTAAGTTGCTGCTCCCATAGTCTACCAAACCTACAGTGATGCCCCGCTTCATTGGAAACGTCGTTTCATACTAGACCCTTGGTACTTGGGATGCCAAGCATATCTGGATTAAGGCTAGTAGCGGCGGAAAGTGCGCGCGCTAGAGACTTAAAAATACCCTCTGCCATGTGATGAGAATTGCGACCACAGAGGACTTCCACGTGGAGGGTGAGAGCTGCATGAGTAGAGAAAGCTCGGAGAAATTCTTCTACAAGCTGGAACGAGAAGGAGCCAATACCTTCTACTTCCAATGGAGCATGGTAGACCAAAAGAGAGCGCCCACTAATGTCTACGACTGACCTTACGAGCGCTTCGTCCATAGGAATGTAGCTGCATCCGTAACGCACAAGCCCACTCTTACTTCCGAGTGCTTGGGCAAATGCTGCTCCCAACGTAATCCCTATATCTTCTACCGTATGATGAAGGTCTACAGCCATGTCTCCTTCGGCTACAATCTCTAAACCGAAAAGACCATGAAAGGCGAAAAGGTCCAACATGTGGTCGAAAAAAGGGATTCCAGTGGCGATCCCCTGATTTCCTCCGCCGTCGACGTCCAGAACCAAGCGCAACTGAGTCTCTCTAGTAGAGCGCTCTATTTTAGCGATGCGGGACATAAGGGCACGGCGGAAAATCAAGCTGAGGTAAGGAGGGTGAACCAGGCATCCTCCTTTTCCGACAGGAGCATTACAGCAGCTGTTCCATCTTGCCGAAATCCAGCTTACAGCCACTCATAGGGTGAATAAATGGCTCTTTTTGCTCCACAAGTCCACAAATATGTTTTTCAACAAAGGGTCTGGGTGACTGGGCTGATGGTTAATCAGGCTCTATAATTTCTTTCAGAGGAATTTTGAAATCTGGGTCGAATTTTGCATAGGACTTGTCTTGTACGCTCTGTAGCTCCATGGTGACGCCTCAAGCATTCTATAGCATTTTTGCAGAGTGCATTTGCCCAGGTAGGGTCACTAAGCATTCGTAGGAGGTTGCTCTGTAATTCTCGCTCATTATGGCTGGTCACAGCCCCTCCTATTGAGAGAAGTTCCTGAGTAAGAGCGCTAAAATTTTCCATATGGGGACCAAAGGTGATTGGCTTCCTGGCTGTAATGGCTTCGGCAGGGTTTTGTCCACCGCGGGCCGTGAGGCTTTTTCCAATGAAGACGGCATGGGCACATGAATACCAATCTCGAAGTTCTCCAATAGAATCTAGGACTAGGCAATTGATCCTGCCTAGAGGGAATAACCTAGTACTACGCAATGTAGGGTACAAGCCACAGTTAAAAAGGTCTTTTAAGACTCCCCTAGAGCGTTCTATATGGCGAGGAGCAATGAGAAGAAAAGTATTGGGAATAACCTGTTGAATAGCAAGAAAAGCTCGCCCCAAGATTTTTTCTTCTCCAGCATGTGTGCTCCCGCCAAGTAGAACAAGGGCATTTTTGGGGCAACCAACAGATAAAAGCAGCGGGCGAAGGTCTACTGGTGGGCGACGAGCTGCCCTTGCATCGTCGAATTTAATGCTCCCCGTGAGGTGGATTTGTGTTGAATGGACACCAATTTTTTCCCACCTGAGGATGTCCGAGGGATTTTGCACACATACAACATCAAGCGCATGGAGAATCGGCTTGACGGCAGATTGGAAGAAGAGACAGCGTCTCTCCGATCGAGGAGAGATTCTGGCGTTAATGAGTGCGATAGTCGCTCCATACTGCTTCGCTTCCCAGATAAGATTGGGCCATATTTCTGATTCAACAAGAATGAGTTGCCGAGGACGGATCAGGCAAACAGCTCGTCGCACCGTTGTAAAGAAGTCAATGGGGTTATAAATAACCTCGGTCGTCCTGCTTTTTTCTCTTTCTGCTAATGTAAAGCCCGTGGCAGTGGTGGTAGAGAGGGTGAAGTGGTGTCTAGGGGTTTCTCCTTCCATGCAACGGATGAGCTTTAGGGCAGTAAGCACCTCTCCCACACTGACGGCATGGATCCAAATCCGGGGGTGTGGTGTAGTCAAGCGAGCCCGTACGGCCCTCGAATAGATAGCGAGTCTCTGGCCGAACCGGTGTCCGCATTTTCTTCTCCCTAGGAACTGTACAAGCAGTCGTGGCAGGAAGACTGCCAAAAAAACCGGGAGGGCGAGATTATAAAGAAATCGGCTCCAGATCATTGGATCTAGTTAGGAATAAGATAGCTGTTCCGTTCAAGCTTTTTTCTTTTAGTGGAGTCCAGCTACAATTTTTCGGGAGGTGGAATTTTCGAAACGCCTCTAGCACAAAAATCCCTGGAGGAGAAATAGCTTGGATGAGAGATCGAGAGCCACAAAGTCGAGAAGCGGGATCTTGCCCATCCATGGTACTTCTGGCGTAGGGAGGGTCTGCAAAGACCAGATCAAAGCTATCGCATTCTGTATGGAAATTAATAAATCGAAAAACGTCCACAGTTTGAACAACAGCGGAAAGTCTGGTTCTCATTAAATTGTGTCGTATGCATTTTGAACAGCGTTCTGCGTGTTCTACGAGGACGGCGGAGGCTGCGCCTCGGCTAAGCGCCTCAATTCCAAGCGTTCCGACTCCAGCAAAAAGATCTAAGACACGGGCACCAATAACAGCATCACCTAGGCTAGAAAAAATCGCCTCGCGTATTCGAGCCGTCGTAGGACGTACACCCCTAGGAATTGCCTGGAATCTAATACTTCCTGCTGATCCTGCAATGACACGCATAAAAAGAAGAATAGAAGGTAAAGGATGAAAAAACAATTGGGTGGGAATAACAATAGCTTGGAAGGAGTGCGGTATCTCCTTGACCTTCCACCGGTACTTGGTACTGGCGCATGGTGCGGGCCAATGCTTAGAGCGTGGGGATCGTTATATTTAGTGGCACACATCTTCCCCTGTCAATTCCCAGGATAAAAAAACAGACCTCTAGGAAAATCGGCAATGCAAACACGCGGGGCCTAAGTTCCTGCTCCCTCGCGGAAAAAGCACCAAGCTTGTTTCAAGGAGGGTCTCTCGGCTCTTTACCGCTGTGAAGAAGAAGCTACTGTGCTTACGCGTCACATATTCCCCTCTCTCTATTCATGGGTGTCAGCTCTCCCTGTGGCGGGGTATCTAGTGGAACTCAGAAAGATACAGAGGGGCACTGACTGAGCTCCCCAGTCAAGTCTCTCCCACATAAAAAAGGAGGAAAAACTATTCCCCTAAGTATGGACTGGAGAGGTAATGCGGGAAAGGCCTGTTGTGTAGCTGCTACCTTCATGACACCTTATATCCCTCACCTGTTATGGGTGAGGTGCATGCATTATTTCCTTACTGAGACAAGTAATAGGATTAAGAGTAAGAGGACTAGATTTTGAGAATCCAACTACTGCTAAGAACTATTAAGAACCAAGGCAATTCTAATTTGAGACCATGAAGTGGACAGATACGGGAAAGAAAATAGACATCAGAACAGTGCTGGTTTGCGTGAACACCGCCATCTTTTTGGTACTCTATCTGCTTCCTTGTTCTGGACAAGTATTTGTGGAAAAGTGGTTTGGGCTGAACTCAAGAAGCGTCCTTTGTGGAGCAGCCTGGCAGATACTTACTTACCAGTTTATTCATGCGGCTCCATTCCATCTTTTGGCAAACATGCTGCCTCTATGGGTTACTGGGGAGATTGTAGAGGCAAGATTGGGGTTGCGACGGTTTTTAATTCTCTACTTAGTAGGTGGAGCCGTAGGCGGGTTAACACAACTTATCTTGCGGGATTCAGAGGCAGAAATACTGGGAGCTTCGGCGGCAGTGTGTTCAGTACTTATGGGCTTCTGTACCCTCCACGCGCGGCATTATATTACTGCAGTATTCTTTTTCTTCATTCCCATAAAACTACCGGCGAGACTTTTGGGCTGGGGAATTGTCTTCGTTTCGCTAGCGTTTGCGATAATGGGTTTATTTCCAGGAATTGGACATCTTGCCCATGCGAGTGGATGTATTTTTGGATTTCTCACCACGCGCTTCTGGATCAAGAAGATGGTAGCTTTCCAAAGGAAGTGAGTGCTATTTCAGCCTTTTAATGCTGCTTGCTATGCGACACATATATTTTACGGGATTTTCTTTGGTAAAGCCCCTTACTGGTAAGGGAGGAATACCAACTAGACTGATGGGTACAGGCATCTACTCCCAAGAAGAACAAGCTTAATCCCGATAAAATCGTGAGGTACGCCTGGAGACTTTCAGAAGAATCGATAGTGAGTAGCCTCACGCTATGCAAAGACCCTGGCATTGTACATCTAACTATCTCTGGCTATCACCAGTCCAGTTGGCCAATAGAGGCTTACAGAAAAAGTTACGTAACAGTAAGCCCCTTAGCTACTTCCTATTTTGTCTCCTGGAATGGTATGCTGGTGTTTGTCTAACTTTTCCGCATACTTTCGTATAGGAAAACATGCTTGATAGGAAATCACGCATTATGTTGAATGGCCCGCCTTTGCTTTGAAAAAGATTTCCCACTTCACGCTAGGAATTGTTCTCTTTACCATACTAATCGACATGATTGGGTTCGGTATTGTCATACCCGTGCTCCCCCTATATGCCGAAGGAGGGAGGTTTCAGGCGAGCTCTTTGCAGCTGGGATGGTTGTTAGGGATGTTTTCTCTAGTACAATTGGTGATGGCGCCCCTTATTGGGAAGCTCTCCGACCAAGTAGGTCGTAAGCCAGTTCTTTTTCTCAGCATGATCTGTACGGCCCTTGGATTTATTATTATGGGTGCGGCAACAAAATTGTGGATGCTTTTTTTGGCGCGGGTTATTGCTGGAGCTAGTGGGGGGAATATTGCTACTGTACAGGCCTGTATCGCTGATATTACTACCCCTGACCAACGCTCGAAATCTATGGGGTTGGTTGGGGCAGCGTTCGGACTTGGGTTTGTCCTGGGGCCTGCATTGGGCGGAGTACTAAGTGCATGCATTGCATCTTGCGCTCCTTTCTATTTTGCGGCGGCACTCGCCCTTTGTAACGCATTCTTCATCGCCATTTTCTTCCCAGAAACCCTCTCCACGGACCGCCGAGCACAATCCTCCAAGAGAACTTCCCTTGCAGAGGTATTTGTGGGCAGTCAAAGCGTCCTTATTAGCACTATCCTTGTTGCTTACCTGGCATCTATTTCCGGATTCGCTATGATGACCAGTCTGTTTGCGTTATTTAACGCGAAGCGGCTGGGTTACGGAGTCAGTCAAACTGGGTATTTGCTAACCTACGTTGGAGTACTAGGTATCCTGATTCAGGGATGGTTATTGCGCCATCTTCTGCAAAGGCTTGTCGAAAAACAATTAGCTGCTACAGGTTCCCTCATCTTGGCTAGTGGGCTTTTCTTACTTCCTTTCTGCAGTAATTTTGCGTCCATCTTGGGGGTACTTGTCCTTATTGCCCTAGGGAATGGCCTAGTCACACCTACGCTAAACGGGCTTGCCTCGCGCTGCTCTAGCCCTCAAATTCAGGGAAGAGTCATTGGCCTAATGCAGGCATCTGGAAGTTTGGGGAGATTTTTAGGGCCGCTTATAGCCATGGCGCTCGTAGGATGGGATACACCAGCACAGTATGGGCGTATCCCAATCTGGGTGGGCGCTTCTCTCTCCTTTATTGCCTTTTGTTTGGCGGTGACCTTTCCTCAAAAGAAGCCTCCTCCTTCGGCCACCGACCTCTCTCCTTCCCACTTGCAATGAGAGGGGGAGCTATTCAAAAGGGGAAAACCAAAAAACAAGCGAGGGAGACAACACCTCCGCACGTGCTAACGCTTGGGCTAACGCTTGGAGAACTGGAAACGCCTACGAGCTCCGGGTTGTCCTGTCTTTTTACGTTCTTTCATGCGAGGATCACGGGTGAGCATACCTTCCTTTTTTAGGATTGGTCGAAAGGAAGCGTCTGTGAGAATGAGGGCGCGGGAAATAGCTAGGCGCAAGGCGCCTGCCTGCCCCGCAATCCCTCCCCCTTTGGTTTTAACTGTAAGGTCGAAGGTGTGCATAGAACGTACCAGCTCCAGTGGGCGCAGGACCTCATTTTGCATTGAGATACTGGGGAAATACTCCACAAAGTCCTTGTCATTAACTTTAATGACGCCTTTCCCTGGTTTGATCTGGAGATGTGCAACAGCAGTCTTGCGACGCCCCGTGGAGGTGGAGGAGGTTGAATTATTAGGCATGCAAAAGGTGGTTGTTTAGAGGGGTTCTGGACCTTGTGCAGCATGGGGGTGTAAGCGTCCCCGGTAGACTTTTAGTTTGCGATAGACACTGCGTCCCAAACGATTATGTGGGAGCATCCCCCTAACAGCATGCTCAATAAGAAATTCCGGACGGCGTTTCCTGTAATCGCGAAAAGAGCGCGACTTATGTCCCCCAACATATCCAGAGAAGCTCGTATAAGTCTTAGCAGTTTCCTTCCTTCCACCTATCTGGATCTTCTCCGCGTTGATTACGATAACAAAATCCCCCGTATCTACATGGGGAGTAAAAGCAACTTTGTGTTTGCCTCGGAGCAGACTGGCCGCTTTAACAGCAACGTGCCCCAGACGCTGACTCTCAGCATCGATTACCCACCATTTACGTTTTATTTCCCCAGTTTTGGCAGAATACGTACTCATTCGAAGTACAAAGCAGAGACGGAAGACGGTAGTAGGGAAATGTCCTACATGTCAATAGGCTAACAATTTATTTTTTTGAACCATCGCAAAGAGCGTGTTTCTTAGACTTCTTGGAATTTCCAATTGTTAGCAGCAAAAGCCCCCCGGACTTGGCACGTGCTTTTCCCTGGGGTGAAAAAGGCCCCCCCTTTTTATATACAGCCCCTCTCTCCCTATTTTGGCAATCGGGGGGAAGCCTTTTGGATATCGGGGGAGCTAGATTGTTGTTGATTATAGTCGCGCATCCCTCCGGGATAAATCTCAACTAGACTATGAAAGAAAACTGGGTGCGCTATAAGCAAAGCAAGCATATTGACTGGGCTCACTTTTTGGACAACCTTTTTTATTAGAAAGAGGGGGGTTCCCACATTGCATGAGCTGGTGTAGCAGTTGGCAGAAGAGTACACCGTGTGCCAGAACGGCTGTTGGGTCCTGTTTTATGAGAGGTTTTCTGAATTGCTTGGCCTTTATACTTGCTGTTTCACTTTCAGCCGCGGGTAGTTCCCCGCGTTGGGACGTGCAAACACGCGCGTTTGCATCTTTTCGACTTCCATCGCAATCTCCGTCTTGGACTTCTCTAAATAAGACAACTCCTGCCGGTAAACTCCCAATTCTCTCTGAAATTGACCACGAATTTACTAAACTGGTGGAGCGCGTGATGCCGTCAGTTGTAAGCATCACCGCCGTCCAGCAGGCAGCTGTCTTTAACGACAGTTTTAGTAAGTTTTTTGGGGTTACCACGTTGGTTGAACTTCCTCCTCAACTTGGTTCTGGGGTAATGGTATCCCAAGAAGGTCATATTGTAACTAATCTGCATGTCATTGGAGGGGCCTTAGTTGTCCGAGTCCACCTTAATGACGGAAGAATTCTCTCAGCAAAGGTTTTAGGAACTGATCCTTTTACCGATTTGGCGATTCTTAAAGTAAGAGGCGCCGGCTTTATTCCCCTAGAGTTAGGAAATTCAGATGAGGTGAGAGTCGGACAGGCAGTTATTGCTGTAGGAAACCCTTACGGTCTTCAGGAGACCGTTACGCAGGGAATTATTAGTGCTAAAGGCCGGCGCGGTTTTAGCGAAACAGTAAACGAGTTTTTCCAGACCGATGCTGCCATTAACCCGGGAAATTCTGGAGGTCCATTGATTGACCTGGATGGAAGAATCATTGCTATTAACAACTCAATTCTTTCCGACAAGGGAGGCTGGCAGGGAATAAGCTTTGCTATCCCCTCTAACACGGTAAGGCGCGTTTTTAACGATATTAGAGCGCATGGACGCGTGGTCCACACTTGGTTGGGTGTTCTTACTGCTCCATTGACTGCCTCTCTGTCGGCATCCCTCGGCATGCCCCCTGGGCACCATGGAGTCTTCATTTACAGAGTTCTTCAGGGCTCTCCTGCAAAGCAAGCAGGAATTAGACCTGGAGATATCATTATTAGCTTTGATGGGAAGAATGTGTACGATGGCGTCAGCCTAAGAAACCTTGTTACTGAAACTCAGGTAGGCCAGAAAGTCTCTATAAAAATCCTGCGTGACCGCTCCGAAAAACAGGTTGAGGCAACCATCGAAAAGAGCCCCAAAACTTAAAAGGAGCCTAAAGTAAGTACTTGGCCTCCAGACAACTTACCCCCGGTTGGTGCTACGGTACCCCCACGGATGGGGGGAGATTCGAACTCCCGGTGCCGCAAGGGCACACACACTTTCCAGGCGTGCACAATAAACCGCTCTGTCACCCATCCTATCCACTGCAAGCACTGAGATCTAGAGGACCACGGCTGGGATAGCAACCTTTTAGTTTTTTTCCAAATTAAAGGCACTATGAACAAGGCAAGCAGCTTTTGTGGAAAGTTCTTCATCAATAATCACAGCAATTTTAATCTCAGATGTTGAAATCATCTGAATATTAATGCTGCCCTGACTGAGACTCTCAAAGAGTTTCGCAGCGACTCCAGAATGGCTACGCATACCGATTCCCACCACGCTGAGCTTGGCAATCCCATCATGTTTGACAATTTTTCCAGCTCCAATCTCCGATGCTGCCGACTCAAGCGCAGGTCCAATTTTTTCAAGATCTTCCTTATTCATTGTAAAGGAAATATCAGTCGTACCGGCCGCAGAGACGTTTTGTATGATTATGTCCACAACTATATTAGTTTCAGCTAGCGTATGGAAAATGTGAGATGCACTTCCAGGACGGTCGGGGACCTGACAAATAGTTACTTTCGCCTGGTTCTTCTCTATGCTGATCCCACGGACAACGATATCCTCCATACCAGCTGCCTCTTCTTTCACAATAGTTCCTCGATTGTTATTTAGACTGCTTCGCACTTCGAATGGGACGTTAAACTTCTTGGCAAATTCTACAGATCGTGATTGCATGACCTTGGATCCAGAGCTAGCCATTTCCAGTAGCTCATCGTAGGAGACGACCTCGATTTTTTGCGCTCTGGGGACAATGCGTGGATCGCACGTGAAAACTCCGTCTACGTCAGTGTAAATCTCACAACTGTCCGCCTTAAGTGCGCTAGAAATGGCGACAGCCGTTAGGTCAGATCCGCCGCGTCCGAGTGTTGTGATTTGACCAGAAGAGGTTCGTCCCTGGAATCCAGCTATGACGACGATGGATCCTCTTTGAAGATGTTCTTGGATTTGGTTATTAGGAAGGATATCTCGGATTCTCGCCCTAGTGTGGATACTATCCGTGAGAATGCCTGCCTGCCAACCCATTAGTGGTACGGCATTCCCTCCCATCGCGTTGATTGCCATAGCTGTAAGCGCCGTGGCGACCTGCTCTCCCGTGGCAAGCAGGGCATCCATTTCTCGCCCCGTTGGATGACGGGTAATCTCCCTAGCTAATTGAATCAGAGAGCTGGTTGTTCCGGACATGGCGGAAACTACGGCTATAACGGAATGGGGAGTGCGCTGAGTCTTCAGAATATGGTAGGCGACCTTTTTGATACGCTGCGGGGTGCTGACAGAAGTTCCCCCGTACTTTTGGACAATGAGAGACATGGAGCGAGTCTTACCCTATCTCCAAAATGTTTCGAACTGAATCTACCGTAGCGTCCGATTCAATGGGACACATGTCAGTTCCCACCGGAGTATTGGGATCTTTCAGACCATGCCCGGTTACTGTACAGACAATGCGAGCGCCTTCCTGCACCTTCTGGATAATGGATCGCTCTGGGCATAAGGCAACACACTTGAGCAGCCCGGCGATGGAGGCAGCACTCGCAGGCTCTACAAAAATTCCCTCTTTCCTGGCAAGTTGAACCTGCGCAGAGAGGATCTCAGTGTCGGTGACGGTATCTACAAATCCGCGAGATTGTTTAAGAGCAGAGGCAGCTGATCTCCAGCTAGCAGGATTACCAATCCGAATGGCGGAAGCAACAGTGTCAGGATTCGGTACAATATGTCTAAGGACTAGCGGAGCGGCACCCAGAGCCTGAAAGCCAATCATTTTGGGTAAGATGCCACATTTTCCGGAAGTAAAGTACTCACGATAGCCACGCCAATAGGCCGTAATATTTCCGGCGTTTCCAATCGGCAAAAAGTGAAAATCTGGCGCTTCTCCCAGTTCGTCTACCACCTCAAAAGCAGCAGTTTTCTGTCCCTCAATACGTAAGGGGTTAATTGAGTTGACAATTTCTACTATAGGATCTCTGGAGAGTTGCCGGATGATGTTTAGTGCATCGTCAAAACTGCCATGTAGGGAAATAATTTTCGCGCCGCAAAGAAATGCCTGAAGCAGCTTACCAGCAGCTATTTGCCCATGAGGTAGGAGGACAACACAGGAGAGCCCAGCACGAGCTGCATAGGCGGCAGCCGCCGCAGAAGTATTCCCCGTAGAGGCACAGATCACGATCTGAACATGACGCTCTACCGCCTCTGAAATGGCGACCGTCATTCCTCGATCCTTAAAGGACCCCGTTGGGTTGAGTCCTTCGCACTTAATATATACTTCATTCCCTTCTCCAACGGACTTACTCAACCAGGAAGAATACACTAATGGGGTTGATCCCTCGCCTAGAGAGACCACTGGAGTGGAGGCTTGCAGTGGCAGTAGATGCCGATAGCGATTAATGATTCCATGACCTTGCCATGCGGGCTGTTTCATTTCAATGCAAAATGCTCGACACGCAGTAGTACAGGTTTCTCCTTAATACATGGCAAGGTAGCGATTTGCCGAATTGCCTTTCTGGTTACTCCCACCACTGCTGTTTGGAGCATAAGCACCAGAGAAGTCTGATGACCATCTTGCCCGACTAATTGAATAAAAGATGCAATCCCGATTTCTACATCCCCGAGAATACCAGTGATCTGAGCAAGAACTTTTGGCTGACTGTTATCAACCACTAGTCGTAAGTAGGATAAGGCCGAACAGAAGTTAGGATTTTTGACACAACCATAGAAATTATGAGGGCTGAAGTTAACAGAGGTTGGGGAAGAAAGAGAGAGAGCGGCCTCTGCCAGGTTCCCTAGTACAGCGCTTGCGGTGGGAAGCTCTCCTGCCCCATGACCGTAGAAAAGGCTCTCGCCAACTATGTCTCCACGGACAAGGATTGCATTGAAGGCACCATCGACGGACGCAAGAACGTGGGTTTCTGGGATTAGGGCCGGACCTACCGAAATCTCAATTTCTCGATCCGAGTGCGAACGAATAGAGGAGAGCAGCTTAATTCTGTAGCCTAATTGGCGGGCAAATCGAATATCAATGGAACTAAGGTTGTCAATTCCCCCCACCTCGACGTCACAGGTACCTATCCAGAATCCGTAGGCAAGGGAAGCTAACAAAATGGTTTTATGAGCAGCGTCCCACCCGTTAAGGTCTAAGGAAGGGTCGGCCTCGGCGAGGCCAAGGGATTGTGCCTCACGAAGGGCTTGATGAAGATCCATTTCGGATTCTGTCATCCGGCTTAGAACGTAATTGCTGGTCCCGTTAAGGATGCCGTGTATAGACTCAAAACGGTTTCCGATAAAGGCTTCTCGAATAGACTTGATGATCGGCACACCGCCAGCGACGGCTGCTTCGTAAAAGATGGGTGTGTTGGCGGATCGAGATAGTTTAAAGATCTCAGCGCCATGTTCGGCCAACAAAGCCTTGTTTCCTGTGACAACTGGCTTTCTTGCGGCAATAGCAGACTGGAAAAGAGCAAGAGGTTCCTTGGTACCCCCCATCAATTCGATGACAATGGAAATTTTAGGATCTGTCACTAGGTCCTGCCACCTAGTAGTTACTATCTCCATGGGGATGGGAAAGGGTCGGCTTTTGCTAGGGTCACGTAGGACAATGCGCCGTATCTCAAAGTGTGCACCGGCCCTCTGCGCAAGTAGGCCGCCGTTTTGTTTGAGTGCCCGGAAGACCCCTGCACCAACGGTCCCAAACCCAGCTAGTCCTACACCAACGGATACCATAAAGTTAGCCCACGATGATTACCAAAATCTACCTGGTGTATCGGAGATCCAAAAGGGATGTCCTCCTTACGTGCCACGACGGGCTGGTACTCGCGGAAAGTATAGCAAACGCGCTATGGACGGAGAACATCATAACGCACCTGCTTACCATATGCTCAAGTGAGCCCATACATCCTCCGTAGCCTTTAGCATGCCCGATCCTCTGAAGATACTGGAACCGCTGCAAGACTTATTGCTAGAAGAGATAAAATATAGGCAAAAATGGGTGCAGAAGCCTTTTGAGGACCAAGTTCTTGATGGATTGGAAAAAAGACGTCCCACAAGCCTCGTGTTGCTCCATAACCTCTTTCAAGAATTCCTTGAGAGTCAAGCCCAGACTGTCGAGCCTACCGTACTGGTACGCGCGAGCACGTTGGGGGCTATGCTGGCCGGGGGGGGGCTGTCTTGTTATCTGCCGCTGAGCACGCGTTACGGTAGTCATTTCATTAATTGTTCTAGTCATTCTACCTGTTTTTATGCCTTCCGAGCTGCTAACCAATGAAGATTATTGCCGCGTGCTTAACGACATTGCCCTGCTTCTGGAGCTTAAAGGAGAGAAAAATTCTTTTAAGACAAGGGCCTATTTGCGCGCTTCCAAGACATTGTCTAGGATTCATTGGAAACTTGCCGAGGCTACCGAAGAGCAGGTAAGAGCGATTGAGGGAGTAGGAGCATCCATTGCTAAGAAAATATCTGAACTCACACAGACGGGGCATCTTAGGTTTTATGAAGAACTGTGTAAGGAACTTCCTCGAGATATCCTTACGCTCCTTGATATTCCTGGACTTGGTATCAGGAGAATTAAAGTCCTTTACGAGAGGTTGGGAGTAACCTCCGTTACCTCTTTAGAAAGGATGTGCCGAGAGGGAAAGCTCATAACACTCCCTGGATTTGGAAAAAAAACCTCCAGAAAGTTGTTACAATCCCTAGAGGACACACGTCGCAATGCTAGAAAATTCCTATCGGTGCAGGCTTTGCCATTGGCCATTGGGCTAGTTGAGGAGTTAAAGAAATTGGGTGAAGTTTCGCTGGCTACCTATGCAGGTAGCTTACGCCGAGGCAAGGATACTGTTCACGATATTGATCTTGTAGTAGCTGGAAAAGCCAGCAGCCGGATTCTATCTTTTTTTCTATCCCATCCATGGGTAGAGAGCATCCTAGCTAAGGGGGTTACTAAATGCACCGTTCGACTAAAGGGTGGCATGCCTTGCGACCTACGCGTGGTGACGAAAGAAGAATATCCATTTGCTCTGGCCTATTTTACAGGCAGTAAGGAGCATAATGTAAGATCACGCTCGCTGGCTTTAAGACATGGATGGTCTCTCAATGAATATGGGTTCACCCCATTGAAGAAACGCATCCAAAAGCGAGTAATTCCTAGTGTAGACAATGAGGCCGATATTTATAGGGCCCTAGACCTACAGTTTATTCCTCCAGAATTACGAGAAGATCACGGAGAATTTTCTGCCGCAGCGGCGAGGAGTATCCCTTCCCTGGTGGAGATGAAAGACCTCAAAGGGGCCTTCCACTGTCATACTACCGATAGCGATGGGCGCGATTCTCTGACAAGTATGGCTGAGGCAGGCATGAGACTTGGCTTTCAGTACCTGGGAATTTCTGATCACAGCAAAAGCCTGATACGGGCACATGGTCTCAGTGAGAGCGCCCTCATGGAACAGCGCAAGGCAATCTTGCGATTGAACGCTAGTTATAAGCAGTTTCATCTTTTTTCTGGAACCGAGTGCGATATCCTGAGAGACGGTGCTCTCGATTTTTCGGATGAAGTACTTGCTTCCCTGGACTACGTTATAGCCTCCGTCCACACTTCTTTCTCTCTGTCAGCAGCAGCGATGACACGCCGTATAATCCGCGCGTTGTCCAATCCGTATGTCACTGTGCTTGGCCACTTAACTGGTCGTCTACTCCTTAGGAGGTCGCCTTATCGGGTCGATATTCCAGCGGTAATTGAGGCTGCAGCCTCGACAGGTACGTGGATCGAGCTCAACGCCAATCCAAACCGTCTGGACATGGACTACAGCTGGTGGCCACTTGCCCGTGAGAAAAAAGTGAGGTGCATAATCAATCCAGACGCTCATTCAGCTAGAGGTATCCAGGACGTGTCCTTTGGGGTTTGCAGCGCTCGCAAGGGATGGCTGACTGTACAAGACGTGGCAAACTGCCTGACACCTTCCGCGATGGAGACCGCCCTCAGGGCCAAACGAGGAAGGCTCTCTCAGTAAGATGCTTGCGCCCCCTTTATGTTCCTCCTTTGAATCCACGGCATCAAAGCGCGCAAGCGACTGCCCACTTTTTCAATAGGATGCTCTTCTCCAGCGGCCAGCAAGGCTCTGTACTTCTCGAGACCAGACTTATATTCACAAATCCAGTCGTTCGCGAATTTTCCACTTTGGATATTTTTTAAGGCAGTTCGCATCCGCTCCTTCACGGACATGTCAATAATTTGAGGCCCAACGGTCACGTCACCGTACTTTGCAGTTTCCGAGATCGAAAAGCGCATCCCACTAATCCCAGATTCATTGATAAGATCGACAATAAGCTTCAGCTCATGAAGAACTTCGAAATAGGCCATTTCAGGTTGATAGCCAGCCTCGACAAGGGTTTCATATCCCCTTTGGATTAACGCAGAGACTCCACCACAGAGTACCGTCTGCTCACCGAACAGGTCGGTCTCTGTCTCCTCTTTGAAGGTCGTTTCAAAAACGCCGGCCCTGGTACTACCGATTCCCTTTGCCCAAGCAAGCGCCACCTCCTTAGCATACTTGCTAGGATTCTGGTAGACAGCAATGAGTGCAGGTACCCCCCTCCCCTCAGTGAATAGACGTCTGACAAGATGACCTGGCCCTTTGGGGGCGACCATGAGGATATCCATATTGTCCTCTGGCACGATGGTGCGAAAATGAATGGCGAAACCATGGCTAAAAAGCAGTGTCTTGTTCGGATGCAAATGAGGAGCAATGTCGTTTTCATAAACACCCGCTATTTTCAGGTCAGGTACAGCAATAAATAGAATGTCACCCTTTTGTACAGCCTCCGCGGTATCGCACACTTCAAACCCAAGGTCTTCTGCTGCAATGCGACTTCTGCTCTCCGGATAAAGCCCAACAATGACATGGACTCCACTTTCCTTAAGATTGAGCGCATGGGCATGCCCCTGGGACCCAAATCCAATCACAGCAACAGTCTTACCGGAGAGTACCTTTAAGTCCGCATCTTCTTCAGTATATATTTTGGCTGGCATATTGAGAAATCAATGTAGGATGTGGGACGTCCTCCTCAAGGAGGACTGGGAAGGACCAGGAGGACTGGGAAGGACCACCTGCCCAGTTCTGACGAGCTCCTCAATTTTAAAAGTCTCCATAAGGCCGAGAAACCTGGCAATCTTGATTTCTGATCCAGAGAGCTCGATGGTGAGTTCGGTAGGATGCACGTCTATGACTTTCGCGCGAAAAACTTCACAAATCTGTATCACCTCTGTGCGGGTCTTAAGATCCGCACACACACGTAGAAGCACTAGCTCTCGGCCTATGTATTCTCTATCTCGATGGTGTCTAACACTGATAACATCCACTAACTTTTCTAAATGATGGGTAACTTGCTCCAATATCTTACCGTCTCCACGGAGAGTAATGGTCATACGGGAGGTAGAGGGATCCCTAGCAGGACTTACGTTGAGGCCTTCAATATTAAAACCCCGCCCACTAAACACCCCCACAACACGGCCGAGCACCCCAAATCTGTTTTCGACGACTACTGTAATAGTGTGACACATATCCGAATCCGAACGAACCCACTCTTGCTGCAAACAGGTGATTCGTCAATCGAAAGCTGGTTTATCGACGACATATCAAAGGTGTTAGCTGTAAAGAGTCTTGTTACATACCTTGTTCCCGAGCAAGGCCCTGCGCAAGAGAACTCTGATCCAGGGATAGGAAGAAAAAAAGAATAAAAAAGAGGGTAGAACAACAAGCATTCTCACCAGTTTTGTGTTGTGGGGGAACTGAGGTGAGAGGTGAGTATAGTTCTACTCTTCTTTGTGTTGGTGTAGGAGGTCGAGCTTGCGAGAGGAAAAAACTTTGAGTAAAGGAGAGTACTTAGAATGTTCCCATTTTCCTTGAAAGCTGTGCGCGGGGTGTGGGATCTTTCCCCTTTTGGCCGTAGGTATATTGGCCGTAGGTGTATCTATACTCAGTGAACTGGATGACGAACTTACCTTATGAGTAAGAGTGATGTTGGGCTGATTGGCCTTGCTGTTATGGGGGCAAATCTCGCTCTCAACCTAGAAAATAGGGGGTTCCTCATCAGCGTGTTTAACCGTACCCGAGCAGTTACCGAGCGCTTCGCTGCAGGTCATGCGAGGGGGAGGCGAATTTTACCGACCTATTCTCTCGATAGCTTTGTTCACTCGTTAGCAAGGCCACGTAAAATCATACTTATGGTAAAGGCAGGCCTAGCTACAGACACTACCATTAACCAATTAGCTTCCTTGTTGGACCCAGGAGATATCATCGTCGATGGGGGTAACTCTCTTTGGAAAGACACTCGGCGACGAGAAAAGGCGTTGTTGCGTAAGAAGTCCATTCATTTTATTGGCTGTGGAATCTCTGGCGGTGCAGAGGGAGCCCTCAAGGGTCCCGCACTTATGCCGGGAGGTTCTCCGGACTCCTGGAAAGTAATCAGTCTAATTCTGAAAAGGATTGCAGCGGTTGTGGGATCTGAGCCCTGTTGTCTCTACATGGGACCCGACGGGGCTGGGCATTATGTAAAGATGGTTCATAACGGCATTGAGTACGGCGACATGCAGCTTATTTGCGAAGCTTATGCCATTCTCAAGAACGTACTGGGGCTTTCCCATTCAGAACTCCATGAAGTCTTTTCCAGATGGAACAATGGAGAACTCAGCAGCTATCTAGTTGGAATCACCGCCCAGATTCTTAATACAATGGATCCGGACACCGGCAAGCCCATTGTGGAAGTTATCCTCGATAGGGCAGGGCAAAAAGGGACAGGAAAGTGGGCAATTGCTAGTGCAGTTGACCAGGGTATTGCTATCGGAATCCTGTATGCTGCAATGGAGGTGCGTGTTCTTTCATCCAGCAGGGAAGAACGTCTGGTTGCCTCCCAAGTTTTGTCCGCTCCTCCCAGAAGGCCATTTGTGGGTGACCGCAAGAGCCTGATAAATGCAGTAGGGAACGCACTCTACGCTTCCAAGATTGTCAACTATGCACAGGGCATGAATCTCCTTGCAAAGGCTAGTAAGCACTACCGCTGGAATCTAAACTTTTCTGATATTGTTGCTGTGTGGCGTGGTGGTTGCATCATTCGGGCTCAGTTCCTTAGCCATATAAAGCAAGCATACGAAAACAAGCCCGACTTACACAACTTGATGCTGGACCCGTTTTTTTGCGGCGCTCTTTCCAAGAATCAGGAAGGCTGGCGCTTCGCCACCAGCGTGGCACTACAGAGTGGTGTTCCAGTCCCAGCCTTTAGTGCAGGGCTAGCCTACTACGATAGCTATCGTAGTCCTAATCTTTCAACTAGTCTTATCCAGGCCCAACGTGACTTCTTTGGAGCCCACACCTACGAACGCGTGGATAAGCCAGGTGTTTTTCACACTCAATGGTGAACTGTGGGCACTCTTAAACAACTCCACTGGCGGGAAGAGACGTGGCCCTTCCAGCTCTTCGTTTCTTCATTTTGCGTTGCTCTAAATGTTACAGGCACAAGGGACCAAAAAGGCATAAAGAAGGCAGGATAGGACGCCGCAGCCAATCCGCGAAACTGCAAATGCAGTCCCCGCCAAGCGGCGCCGGAGGGAAAAACTACTGAGGGATGCAACCGCCTGAAAGGCAACGGGGGAAAGATAGCACAGGATTGCAGGAAACCCCAACCCCCCCTATTGGGGGGGGGACACATCCGGCGTGGCTCCTGTCAATTCTGCCTTTGTTCCACACTTACTCGGCGGCTGCCACGATCGAAAAAAACCTTCCCGGAAGCAAGGGCAAAAATAGTGTGATCTCGCCCAAGTCCTACATTGTGGCCAGGCAGAAACTTGGTCCCACGCTGACGAATAATAATATTTCCAGCCTGGACGCTCTCTCCACCAAATTTCTTTACACCAAGCCGCTTGCTGCAGCTATCCCGACCGTTCCTAACGCTCCCCTGCCCTCTTTTATGAGCCATAATGTACTCTCCTTCTTTAGCAAACAACCTCCAAAATTCTGAGACGAGTCATCCGCCTTCTATGGCCCACCGTGCGATGATACCCCTTTCGGCGTTTGAACTTATATGCAATAACCTTTCGGGCTTTGTATTGCCCAATGACGTTGGCGGTAACAGCAGCTCCCATAACTAAGGGAGATCCAACGGTAACTTTTCCTTCCACTGCTGTTAAGAAAACCTCATCGAAGACCACCTTCGCCCCAGCCTCTACATTCAAACGTTCCACATCGATACTCTCCCCCTGAGAAACACGGTACTGTTTGCCCCCAGTCCGAAAAACCGCATATGCCATGGCCATAAAACCGTTGAAAATATTAAATTGAATGAAACCGTGAGAGAAACTAAAGGCTGAGACCTTTTCTTTTTTTACACCAGCTAGACCACGCTGGCACCGTGAACCATCCCCCTCCCATATGCAAGAAAAATTTTATCTTGCTGAGAGCTGGCCAGAATGGTGAGGTAGTCCCATGGTCTGTGGCAAGGGAGAGTGCGGATTGCTGTTCTTGCTCGGGTGGTGAAATCGGCAGACACGTACGCTTGAGGGGCGTATGCTGCGAGGCATGCGGGTTCGAGTCCCGTCCCGAGCAAACAGGGTGTCGCTTTAGTCCCGCGTAGGATGCTGAAATATAAAAAAACTTAAAAAAACCTCCTCCTAGATCTGGAGGGTTTCCTCGCATTGGGTAAGGTCCCTTTCCCAAGGGTTGCCCACATGGGTCGGGAGGGAGAGGTCCTTTCTGCGACACTCATAGAGAGGGGGCCGGGCATATTTTTTCTTTTATGCGAGGAGACTCCATTGTTTTATTCTCCTATGCGGAGTCCTGCACGTTCTTGTGTCCTTAATCTACTTGCCTATGAGCCTGGAAAGCCCATTGAAGAACTCGCTCGAGAGACAGGTTTATCTCCCGAGAAGATTCTAAAACTTGCATCAAACGAAAACCCACTGGGTCCCTCTCCGAGAGCACTCGGGGCGATGCAACAAGCTCTAGCCCGATCCCACTTGTATCCTGATGGGGATGGTCTTTCCCTAAGGAAGGCCATTGCCGCAAAGTGTGGTTTGGCGGTTGAAAATGTCATTCTAGGGAACGGATCTAACGAAATCATCGAGCTATGTGGCCATGCTTTCCTTCGGGAAAAGGACGAAGTGGTTACGGCGCAGTACAGCTTTGCCATTTACGCGCTGGTGGCCAACCTATTCGGTGCAGACATGGTGCAAGTCCCTTCCCCGGAATATTCCCACGATTTAGAAGCCATGTGCCAGGCCGTTACACCATATACACGACAGCTCTGCATTGTTAATCCCAACAACCCTACCGGAACCGCCGTTACGCAGGAAGAGATTGACTCCTTCATGAATCGAGTTCCAGGATACGTGCTTGTCACCTTCGATGAAGCATACCGAGAATTTCTAGACTCTCCTCCGGATACGCTGCGCTACGTTCAAGAGAACAGAAATGTTGTTGTTGTGCGTACTTTTTCCAAGGCTTATGGGCTGGCAAATCTGCGAGTCGGTTATGGACTGGCACCTGTACAGATTGCTAAGGTTTTGCAAAGAGTCCGGCAGCCGTTTAATGTAAACGGCATTGCCCAAGCAGGAGCTTTAGCTGCTCTAGAAGACGAAGAACACACTCGGGCTACACGTGAACTAGTTCGTGAGGGACGTTCTTACTTGCAGGAACAACTTAGTGTACTCGGACTAAACTACATACCAAGCCAGGCAAACTTTATCTTGGTACATATTGGAGGAGGTAGGAGCGGAGAAGCCGTCTTTCATGCCTTGCTCCGGCGTGGCATCATCATACGTGCGATGCGCAGCTATACACTACCGGAATGGGTGCGTATCTCGGTTGGTACCCCAGAACAAAACCGGCGCCTTGTTAGCGAGCTGAAAAAAGTCTTGTGACTTCCAGGGAAGTACCAGTGCCCCCCTTTTGGGCCGGTTTTTGGCCGGTCGCGGCAAATACACGCGTCGTGCGAATAGCAAGCTCCAGGCTAGCGGCTTTGTGGGAAGTGTTCTAAGATCTGCATTCTGCCCCAGGCTAGATGACAGCGAATAGCGAGCTCCATGTAATCCTTAGCAAGCTCTACTGCCCGTTCTAGGGATTTCCCTAGGGCCAGCTGAGCAGCGATAGCAGCAGAAAAGGTGCACCCAGTACCATGAGCCAGAACATCCCGGTGAAAGGTGGACCTGTATTCCCACTCGCCACCTGACGGAGTTACGAGGAGGTCTCTAGCGACCTTTTCACGTAAATGTCCTCCCTTGAGGAGGATTGGCTTCCCCCATTCCCTGGAAAGTCTGCGCCCTGCTTGCCTCATCTGCGTATAGGTGCCGACTTTTTTTTTAGCAAATACCCCTAGCTCGTCTAAATTGGGAGTAACGAGGGTGGCTAAAGGGATCAGTTCCTTTAGATAGGAGGAGCTTATTGTGGCAAACACGAGAGAATCTCCTGTAGAGGTAAGCATCACTGGATCGACCACAATAGGCACACCACGAGCCGAGCCGAGCCGCTTAAGTATCTTAGCGACTGTCCGGACAATCGTCGGCGAGCGCAGAAGCCCAGTCTTGATTCCCTGTATAGGGAACCCTTCAAACGCCACCTTAATTTGACTAGCTACTAGCCGAGCTGATAACGTCTTAATTTCCACTACCCTCTCTGGAGACTCTGCCACAACACACGTCAACGCCGTCAGACCATAGCATCCCTGTGCGCCAATGGACTTCAAATCCGCCTGCACCCCCGCACTACCCGAACTATCCGAGCCAGCGATAGTTAAAACACATGGCTTAGTGAAAATAAGGGACACCCCCCTTCCTAGTCCTTAGAAGAAGATCGACTAAGAAACAAGTAGATGAGGTTTCCTAGGGAGGCGACAAATGCCGCTACGTAAGTGAGTGCTGCCGAGTCCAACACATCATTCACACCTCTTGTTTCTTCGTGGTTACCCACAATCCTCATCTGCTGTAGAATGACTTTGGCCCGTGCTGAGGCATCAAACTCCACAGGCAGAGTAATCAGCTGAAACAGAGTAAGAACCAGGTAGCAGACAATGCCAACTGTGATGAGTCCTGTAAAATGAAAGAAAAAACCACCCAAAATTACAAACGGCAACAATTGCGATGCTACTTGAGTAACGGGCACAATAGCCATGCGGAGATGGAGGGGGGCATATGCACGCGCATGCTGGATCGCATGACCAGACTCGTGCGCAGCAATCCCAGCAGCGGCTACGGATGCCCCCTCGTAAACATCTGGGGAGAGGCAAAGGCGTTTGGAAGATGGGTCATAATGGTCGCCTAACATATCCTCAATGAGCGCAACCTCTACATCACGGATCCCGGCAGCAGCAAGAATCTCCCTGGCTACCTCTGCGCCAGTGAGACCTATTCCAACGGGAACTCCCTTCCAACGAGAAAACGTACCGGAGACTCTCACTTGAGCATATAACCCAAGCAAGAAGGGTATCCCAATCAATACAGCGTACAGAAAAAAAGAATCTACTTTCATGAAGAGACCACTTACCTCGGCAAGAGGATAACCTTTCTACCACTTTTTCCAATAGGAATTTTGTATCCCATAGCACAAAATTCGGGTGCTGCGTCTCACTTAACGTGCATAATGTCGATAACGTCAGAAGTAACGTCAAAATATTGCTATTTAGAGCTCTTAGAGCTCAAGGGGTTTAGGTAGGCGAGTAAGTGGTCTATTTCCCCGATGAGTGATCTGAATCACGTCTTCGTGGCGTACCCCTCCCAATCCTGGGATGTAGATGCCTGGCTCCACAGTGAGAACTTGGTTAGGAAGAAACTGGTCGCCCGTGAATCGAGGGTGCTCGTGCACCTCCAGCCCCAATCCATGCCCAGCGCCGTGGAAAAATCCGCTCCATTTCCCCCCTTGCATTTTTGTAGGATACCCGTTCTTGGCAAAGAAGGCTCTAATGCTGTGAAGTATACTTGAACCGAGTACTCCAGGCCGTATCTGAGAAAGTATCCGCCTTTGTCCCTGCAGGCAGACTTTCCACAGATGCCGCTGCACATTCGAGGCGTGCCCCCTTACTACCGTTCTTGTCAAATCCCCAAAATATCCCGACGTCGCGTGACGTGGGAAAATATCGATTATGGTAAGCTGATTAGCAAAAAGAGGACCACTCCCAGTTGCATGGGGTTCGGTGGCTTGATACCCACCAGCAACAATAGAACTGTGGGGGATTGTTCCCCCTGCCCTCACAATGCAAGTTTCTATTTCTGCCCTTAGTCGCTCCGAAGTTAAAGGTGCTCCACCCCAATACAAAACCTTGTGTTTGTTAATCCGAGTATTGCGGAGTACTTCAAAGGCCCGCTC